>NZ_JBAGKC010000044.1:0-40235 GCF_037034245.1 Streptomyces sp. CA2R106 | reverse complement strand
GCTGAAGAGCAACCAGATCGACTGGTTCGTCACCTCCCAGCCCACCCCGCTGGCCATCCAGGGCACCGGTGACGGCGTCGTCGTCGCCGACTCCACCAAGGTCACCGCCTGGTCGGAGAAGGAAGCCGGCTACGGGCAGATCGTCGTCGCGCGCAACAGCTATCTGAGCCAGCACGCCGACATCGCCAAGAAGTTCGCCACCGCCGTCCAACAGGCCACCGCCTACATGAACGGCAACATCGACTCCGCCACCGTGCAGAACGTGGCGAGCAAGGCACTGCCGGGGGTGTCCGCCTCCGTGGTCAAGGCCAGCCTGCCCCAGGTCGGGTGGCCCACCAGCGACACCATGACCGACGCCGACTGGACCAAGACCACGACGTTCATCAACTCCCTGGGCGCGCTGACCCAGGAAGCGAAGATCACGTCCGCCAACTACACCAACAAGTACCTGCCGTAGCCCTGCGCGCTCGCGGCTGATGAGACTGGAAGGAGCAGACGGTGGTGGCTGCTACCCGTGAGATGAGTCAGAAGAAGACCGGGGCCGAGGTCCCGGCGGCGACCGGAGGGAAGAAGAAGGACCACCGGTGGCGGGGCGCGGCCTTGGTGATCGTGCTGCGGCTGGCCGTGATCGTGCTCTGCCTGGTGCTGTGGCAGGTGATGAGCGGCCCGGTGATCCCCGAGTACGCGGTGAGCAAGCCGACCGACGTGTGGACGGCGCTGCACCACCTGCTGGGCTCCTCGCAGGGGTGGACCGACATCAAGACCACTTCCTTCGAGGTGGTGGTCGGGTTCGGCATCGGCGTGGCCATCGGCACCGTGATGGGCCTGGTGCTGGGCTCCTTCCCGCTCGCCGGGCGGGTGATGGAGCCGCTGGTCGCCGCGGTCAACGGCGTGCCGAAGATCGCGCTGGCCCCGCTGTTCGTACTGTTCTTCGGGATCGGCTCCTGGTCGAAGATCTACATCGCCGCGACCGGTGTGGCCTTCGTGGTGTTCTACAACCTCTACCTCGGCCTGCGGCTGCGGGACCGGGAACTCATCGAGATCATCCAGGTGATGGGCGGGAAGAAGAGCCATGTGCTCAGCTACGTCACGCTGCCGACGCTGGCCGCGCCGTTCTTCGCGGCGCTCAAGACCGGCGGGCCGCTGGCCATTCTCGGTGTCATCGGCGGTGAGTTCATCGCCTCCTCCGAGGGCGTGGGCCACGAGCTGTTCACCTCCGCGATGAACCTCGACGCCGCGACCGAATTCGCCGGACTCATCGTCCTGATGGCGATCACGCTCATCCTCAACAGCATATTGACCCAGCTCGACAAGTTCGCCCTGAAGCACCTCGGCCTGGCCAAGCGCCGTACGTCGGGGCAGCGTTCCCAGTAGATCGCATCATTTGCTCCATCCCTTTCCGCGCACATTCGAGATGCAAAGGAGCACTCTCGACATGTTCGACTCCAGATCCGCCGCGACCGGGAACACCCCGGGCGGGCCGGCCGCCGGCCAGGACCGGCGCCCCTCGCGCAGACGGCTGCTGGGCTCGGTGGCCGCCGCCGCGGCCGTACCGCTGCTCGGCGCCGTGTCCACCGCGGCAGCCGCCGCCCCCGCCCCCGCCGGCTCGCGCGCCGGCCGGCGGGAACTCGTCTACTTCAACACATGGAAGGGCACCGAGATCTACGGTGCGTGGTTCGACCCGGGCACCGGCGCGCTGACCGCGCTCGGCCCGGTGGGCGAGGCCGACGCCGACTGGGCGGTCACCCACCCGTCGCTGCCGATCCTGTACGTGGCCACCATGGCCGTCGGCGGGGTCGTCGCCACCTTCCGGATCGACCCGGCGACCGGCGCCCTGACCCCGACCGGCGAGCTGTCCACCGGCGGCACCGGCCTGAACGGGGGCGGGGTGTCCTACATCGGCATCGACCAGCCCTCGAACACCCTGCTCGCCACGAACTTCGAGGACGGCTTCACCGCGGCGGTGCCGATCACCCCGAGCGGTGAGCTGGCCGCGGTCGCCTCGCGCGCGCAGGACACCGGCTCCGGCCCCAACCCCCGGCAGGCGGGCCCGCACCCGCACCACGCCGAGGTGGACCCGAGCGGCCGGTTCGTCCTGGTCCCGGACTTCGGCGCCGACCGCGTCTTCGTCCGCCCCTTCGACCGCCGCACCCGCGTGCTGTCCGAGGACGGCCCGGCCGGCTACGCCACCGCGCCCGGCTCCGGCCCGCGCCGGGTCGCCTTCCACCCCGCCGGCCGCACCGTCTACCTGCTCAGCGAGCTGAGTTCGGACCTCCAGGCCCTCCAGTGGACGCCCGGGACCGGCGAGCTGACGCACCGGCAGACCCTCGCGGTCGGCACCCCCGGCTTCACCGGCACCGCGAGCGCCTCCGACCTCGCGATCAGCGCCGACGGGCGGTTCGTGTACGCCGGCAACCGGGCCGAGAACTCCCTGGTCGTCCTCGCGGTCGACCCCCGCACCGACCTGCTCGGCGTGCTCCAGCGCATCCCCTGCGGGGGCACCACGCCGTGGGGCTTCACCCTCCACCCGAGCGGGCGGTGGCTGCTCGTCGCCAACGAGGCGAGCAGCAGTGTGAACGTCTTCGCGGTCGACCCGCGGTCCGGGCAGCTGACGGACACCGGCACCTCCCTGGCCGTGCCCAACCCGGACTCCGTCACCTTCTTCTGCGCCTGACCTGACGTCTGACGCCTGAGGGTGACGCCTGACGTCCGACGCAGCCGCCCGAGGCGCCCGTACCCTTCGAGTGCGGGCGCCCATGGGGCGAACTGTCTCTCGCCGCGCGCTTCGTGCGCTTTCCCGTTCCCTTTTCTTTCCCCTCGCCTTTTCCGTCCGCGTCCACCGCATTTTCCGCACGGGTCGCGGGCGGCTTTCGCATGCCCGGACGCGGAAATTCCAGGGGCCCCCACAATTGACGGCGGTATTTCCGACGGATTAATTGACGGTGGATCAGCCGCGGAGTAGCGTCCCGCACGTTCTCCGGGAAAGCGCGCGCCAACGGAAGAACTCGATCCCTCACACCACGGGAGTTGGAAGAGAAATGGCATCCGAGAAAAAGGGTATAGGACGTCGGGCGTTCCTGGTGGCCGGTGCGGCGACCGCAGGCGCCGCGCTGCTGCCCACCCCCTCCTTCGCCGTCTCCGCGGCGAGCAGCGGCAAGAAGGGGGTGATGCTGATGAACCGGATCGGCCCCTCGGCGTCGACCCTGTACACCGCGAACGCCGACGGCTCCAACGAGCGGAAGCTGCTGTCGGCCACCGACGCGAAGTTCGACCGGCACGCCAACTACTCCTTCGACGGCAAGACCGTCTACTTCACCTCCGAGCGCACCGGCGACGGCAACGCCAACATCTACGCGACCACCCTGGGCGGCTCCGGCCAGGGCACCGGCGTCACCTCCGTGGTCGGCGGCCCGGCCGTCTACGACAGCGCCACCCTCTCGCCGGACAAGCGCACCCTGGCCTTCTCCTCCACCCGGTCCGCCGACCACCTGTCGCAGATCTGGCTGATGGACACCAAGACCGGTGCGCTGACCAACCTCAGCGGTACCGCGGCGCTCGCCGGCGACCCCAGCAGCCCCGACGGCCACTTCCGCCCGGTCTGGTCGCCCGACGGGAAGTGGATCGCCTTCTCCTCCGACCGCAACACGCAGTGGATGGGGCACGACAACGGCACCGGCTGGGAGCACACCCAGGAGCTGAGCATCTACGTCATCAAGCCCGACGGCACCGGTTTCCGGCAGCTCGCCACGAAGCCGGGCTACTGCCTGGGCTCGCCCAAGTGGTCCCCGGACGGGCAGCGGATCGTCTACTACGAGATCACCGTCGAGGGCACCTGGCAGGCGCACCGCCCCGAGGACATCGGCGTGGTGGAGTCGCAGATCGTCTCGGTCGACTTCGCCACCGGCACCGACCGCGTCGAGCACACCTCCGGCCCGAACCTCAAGGTCTCGCCGCAGTACGTCACCAACACCGAGATCGGCTACCTGCTCAAGAACGGGCAGGACGAGGGCCTGGTCTACGTCAACGGCTCGATCCCGAACGTCAAGCGCGCCGGGGTGCGTTCGCCCTGCTGGTCCCCGGACGGCAAGTCGGTGATCTACGAGAAGCAGGACTTCACCAGCCGGACCCTGGACACCCCGCTCTACAGCTGGGACGCGAACTGGGACTACCGCTTCTGCGACGTCTTCCCGATCCTGTCGTTGCAGAACCGGCTGGCGATCACCGAGAAGCAGACCGGCCCGGGCAAGTCCGACATCGCCACGCTCAACCCCGACGGCAGCGACCTGAAGGTGGTCTTCGACACGACCACCTCCGGCCTGGACCAGACGCTGGTCACCGAGGGCCTGGCCGGCGCCTTCCGGCCGGCCTGGTCCCCGGACGGCCAGTGGATCGCGTTCGGGCTGGGCGGCTGGTTCCAGGAGCGCGCGGTGATGACCGCGGCGATCTGGCGGGTGCGCAGCGACGGCACCGGCGCCGAGGCGCTCACCGACAACTCCACCAACTCCGGCTTCCCCAGCTACTCCGCCGACGGCACCAAGATCGTCTACCGGGTGTGGGGCGCGCAGAACGGCCTGCGCATCCTCGACCTCGCCGGCGGCACCACCACGGTGCTCACCACCGCGTCCGACAACCTGCCCGACTGGTCCCCGGACGGCAGCCGCATCCTCTTCACCCGCAAGACCGGCCCCACCAACTTCGACGTGTGCACCATCAAACCGGACGGCACCGGGCTGAGCGTCCTCACCAGCAGCGGTGCCAACGACGGCCACGCCGTGTGGCACCCCGACGGCCGCATCCTCTACAACACCGGCATGTACGGCTTCCGCGAGGAGGCCGCGCTCTACGACGACACCTTCCAGCCCTACGGCATGATCATGGCGATGAACGCCGACGGCTCGGGCAAGACGATGCTCACCGACAGCCAGTGGGAGGACTCGATGCCGCTCTACCTGCCCCAGGCGGCTCTCACCGGGACCGCCGGCTGACGCGGTGCCGCTGACCGCCGATGGGCTGCCGCCCCTTCCCCGAAACCGGGGGAGGGGCGGCAGCCCGCGGGTGCGAGAGGTACGTCAGCGGTCGGTGCCGGGCGCCTTCTGCGCCCGGACCACCTCCCAGATCTCCTCTTCGAGGTCGCGGTGCTCACGGCTGTGCTTGAGCTCCAGCGGCCGCGGCCGGGCGAACGGAATCCGCCACTGCGCCACCACCCGGGCCGGGCGCGCACTGAAGGCGACGACCCGGTCCGCGAGGTAGACGGCCTCGTCGATCTGGTGGGTGACGAAGACGGCCGTCTTCTTGCGGGCGTCCCAGATCTTCAGCAGCTCCGCCTGCATGCTCTCGCGGGTCTGCGCGTCCAGCCCGGAGAACGGCTCGTCCAGTAGCAGGATGCCGGGATCGGCGGCCAGCGCGCGGGCGATGTTGACGCGCTGCTTCATGCCGCCGGACAGCTGGTCGGGGTAGAAGCGCTCGAACCCCTTGAGCCCGGTCAGCGCGAGCAGTTCGGCCGCGACCGCCAGCCGCTCCTTCTTGCCGCGCCCGGCGAGCTCCAGCCCGTAGGCAACGTTGTCGATGACCGGGCGCCAGGGCAGCAGGCAGGCGTCCTGGAACACCACGGCCCGGTCCGGGCCGGGGCGGTCGACGGGCGTGCCGTCCACCGAGATCCGCCCGCCGGTCAGCGGGACCAGCCCGTCCAGCGCCATCAGGAAGGTGCTCTTGCCCGAGCCGCTGGGCCCGACGATCGCCACGAACTCACCGTCGGCGACGTCGAGGTCGATCCCGTCGACGGCCACCACCCCGCCGGTGCGGGCCTGGTAGGTGACCTGCGCGCCGGCCACCTGGAGCTTCGGCCGGTCCGGCGCGGCGGCGGTCCGCCGCTCCGCCCGGCTCACCGCTGCCACCGCTGCATCCGGCGCTCCAGCAGCGCCGCGAGCTGTGTCAGCGCGATGCCGAGGAAGGTGATGACGGCGACGGTGGCGTACATGACCGGCATGTTGAAGGAGTTGCTGGCCGAGATGAGGACGTTGCCGATGCCCGCCTTCGACGCGAAGATCTCGCCGACCACCACACCGATCATGGCCCGCCCGATGGAGATGCGCAGGCCCGTCATGAAGAACGGCACCAGGGTCGGCAGCACCACGGTCCTGATCACCTGGAGGTCGCTCGCGCCGAAGCTGCGCGCCAGCCGCCGCAGTTGCCAGTCCACGTTGCCGACGCCGGCCGCGGTGTTCATCAGGATGACGGTGGTGCAGCTGAGCACCACGACCACGATCTTCGGGGTCATGCCGATGCCGAAGATCAGGATCAGCACGGGGACGACGGCGACCTGCGGCATCGAGTTGATGCCGACGACCAGCGGTTTGAGGAACTCGTCGGCCGCCTTGTACCAGCCGGTGAGCAGCCCGAGCAGCGCGCCGAGCAGCACCGAGACGCCCAGCCCGATCGCGAACTCCTCGCCGGAGACCCGCAGGTTGGACCAGATCTCGCCGTCGGAGAAGAGCGTGCCGAGCGCGTGCACGACCTTCGACGGGCCGGGCAGGAAGAGCGGTTTGACCCAGTGCCCGGTCACCGCCAGCTGCCACAGGGCGACCAGCAGCAGCAGGCACAGCGCCCCCAGCAGCAGCGGGCGCAGCGCGGACCGGTACTCCTTCGCCGTCCGGCGCGGCCCGGTCACGGCCGGGTCCCGGTGAGCGCGGTGTCCACGACGTCGGCGCTGGTCAGCCCCTTGGCGTCGGGGATCACCTGGGCGGTGGCGCTGATCGCCTTGGTGATGCCGTCGGTGTCCACGGCCCAGGTCGAGGACCAGGTCCACTTGCCGGCCCGTGCGGGGTCGGTGTTGACGGTGAGGGTCTCCTCGCAGCTGGCGGCGGTCGCGCCGCTGCCCTTCTGGCAGTCGGCCACCGCGGCCTTGCGGTTTGCCGGCTGGGCGGCCCACTTGGCGGCGGTGACCAGGACGGACACCATCTTCTTCAGCGCCGCCGGGCGGGACTTCAAGGACGCGTCGGACGCCCAGAACGTCACGTTGGGCACCTGCACGGCGCTGTCCTCGGCCTTGAGCAGGACCGTGCCGACCTGCTGCTCCACCGAGCGCTGGGTGTTGAGCTCCGCGGTGGCCTTGACGGTGCCGCCGGAGATGGCGCCGAAGCGCTGGGCGAGGGTGCCGGCGGTGACGAAGGTGACGTCGTCGGGGTTCACGCCGTAGTGGGACAGCACCGCCATCAGGTAGATCTCGTCGGCGGAGTTGCCGCCCGAGACCCCGATCGTCTTGCCCTTGAGCTGGGAGAGGGAGGTGATGTTCTTCGCGGCGAGTACGTCGTACTGGGCGCCGGCGGCCTGCGCGAAGATCTTGCCGGAGATGGCCTTCTTGGCGATGTCGCCGATGAAGTTGGTGGGGCCGCCGGAGGCGACGTCGACGGCGCCGGTGGCGAGCGCCGCGACCGAGGAGGAGCCGCCGCCGGTGAACTTCTCGACCGACACGTCCAGTCCGGCCTTCTTGAAGAACCCCTCGTAGACGGCCGCGTAGAACGGGGTGAGGGTCGTGGTGGGGCTCAGGTCGCCGAAGGTGATCCGGCCTTCGGACGTGCCCGACGACGATTCGGAGGTGCCCGAAGCGCCGCAGGCGGTGAGGGTGAGTGCGGCGGTCACGGTGACGGTCACGGTCAGGAGCAGGGGCAGACGTCGTGCGCGTGGGCGGTGGAGATGGTCGGACATTCCGCGTGATCTCATGGGGGTGATCCCTTCTCCGCGTGCGATGGAGGTGGAGCGACCTCGAAGTCCGTCGACGGGATGGGGCGTGGGCGTCGGTCCATCAACGGGTCGGCCAGGCCCGGATT
This sequence comes from Streptomyces sp. CA2R106, assembly GCF_037034245.1. Taxonomy (NCBI): domain Bacteria; kingdom Bacillati; phylum Actinomycetota; class Actinomycetes; order Kitasatosporales; family Streptomycetaceae; genus Streptomyces; species Streptomyces sp. CA2R106. Next base: position 32,409 of record NZ_JBAGKC010000044.1, on the reverse strand, counting down.
GTGCGACCAGACGCACCGCAGCGCCCTAGCGAACGTAGCACTGGGGAAACAACTTGACAATATTGTCGGACAATTGGCTGGGCCTGGTCTTGCGTCCTGATGTCTTGTGGGGGTCGGGGGTTGCTGTTACGGTCGCTCGCACCTTGTCGGACAATCCACGACGGCGACCAGGGAGAACGGATCTGATGCGACCTCAACTTCGCGGGCGACGGGCCGCGGCGGCGCTGGCCGCCGCCGGCGCACTGCTGCTGACCGCGTGCGGCGGGGGCTCCTCGGCCGGTTCGGGCGGCTCCTCCGGCGCCACCGTCACCATCGGCGTCAGCGGGAACATCCTGGACACCCCGATCGAGGTGGCCGACGGTCAGGGGTACTTCGCCGCGCAGGGCCTGAAGGTCAAGTACGTGACCCTGAACGCCTCCACGGGGGCGTCCGCGCTCCAGTCGGGCTCGGTGCAGTTCCTCAACGACAGCCCCAACGGCTTCCTGGCCGCGCTCGGCAAGAACGTCCCCGAGACCGCGATCGGCACCGACGCCGGCGGCTATCCGCTCGGCCTGATCGTCAGCACCAAGTTCGCCAAGGCGCACCACCTGACCGCTTCGACGCCCGCGGCGCAGGTCGCCAAGGCGCTCGACGGCTCCACCGGGGGATCGAGTTCGGCCAACACCAAGGGCGAGGCGAGCATCTTCCTCAAGGGCTACGGCGTGGACCCCGGCAAGGTGAAGTGGGTGTCGCTGCCCAGCCCGGTCGCCGACAAGGCGGCGCTGAAGAGCAACCAGATCGACTGGTTCGCCACCTCCGAGCCGACCCCGCTGGAGATCCAGGACTCCGGGGACGGCGTGGTGGTCGCCGACCCGGTGAAGGTCCCGGCGTGGTCGCAGAAGGAGGCCGGCTACGGCCAGTTCGTGGTGGCCCGCAGCAACTACCTCTCCCAGCATGCCGACACCGCCAGGAAGGTCGCCGCCGCCGTCCAGCAGGCCACCGCCTACATGCACGCGCACCTGGAGTCGGCCGCGGTGCAGGCGGCGGCGCGCAAGGCGGTGCCGGGCGTGGCCGCGGACGTGGTCGCCGCGAGCCTGCGCCAGGTGGCCTGGCCGACCAGCGACGCGATGGACGCCCAGGGCTGGGCCACGACGCTGGGCTTCGTCAACTCCCTGGTCACCCTGGACAAGAAGGCCGCGGTCACCGACAGCCAGTGGAGCAACGAGTACCTCCCGTGAGCGCCGGGCCGCCCGCCCGCCGCCCCCGTCAGCGGCCCGTCCCGGACACCGCCGGCGGGCGGTGGCGGACGTCCACGGCGGTCGCGGCGAGGGCGAGCGGGCCGGGCAGCAGCGGCAGCAGGACCGGCATCGCCCACACCAGGACCGCCGCGAGCACCGCGGCGGCGGCCAGCAGCGCGGTGCCGCGCGGGTCGGCCAGCGAACGGGCCAGCGCCTGACGGCCGCAGAGCCGGTGCGGCCCGTCCAGGGCGACCGCGCGCAGGCCGACCGCGGCGGCGCCGACCGCGAGCAGCAGCAGGACCGGTGCCATCAGACCCGCCCCGGGCAGCCCGGCGCGCAGCAGCCGCTCGTCGAGCAGCAGCAGGACCGCGAACGCCGGCGGCAGCAGGCCCTTGGTGAGCGCGGAAGAGGTCAGCCGCTCCCGCAGGCCGGCCAGCAGGTCGCCCGCCTTGACCTGCACTCCGGTCGCCGCGCTGCGGCGCAGCGCGGCGCTGGCCGCCGACAGCGCCGCCGGGGCGGTGACCACCGGCAGGCAGGCCACCGCGGTGACCACCCCCACCAGCAGCATGTCGGCGAAGAGGGTGAAGCCGGCGCCGAACACCTCGCCGGGTTCGCGGTGCGCCCGTCGGGAGACGGCCGCGGGTGCGGTGGCGGGTGTGGTGGCGGAAGCGGTCGCGGGTGCGGTTGCGGTTGCGGATGTGCGGGTCAACGCTCCTCCTCAGCCCTTGAGTCCGGATGTGGCCATGCCCTGCACCAGGTAGCGCTGGAAGACGAAGAAGAACAGCACGATCGGCAGCACCGAGATCACCGACATCGCGAACATCGGCCCGTAGGCGGAGGTGCTCGACTGGTCGACGAAGTTCCGCAGCGCGAGGGTGATCGTGGCCTTCTGCGGCGAGAACAGGTAGATCATCTGCGCGAAGAAGTCGTTCCAGGACCAGATGAACGAGAAGATCGCGGTGGTGATCAGCGCCGGCCGGCTCAGCGGCAGGATGATGTGGAAGAACGACCGGAACGGGCCGCAGCCGTCGATCCGCGCGGCCTCCTCCAGGTCCCGGGGCAGGTTCCGCATGAACTGCACGATGAGGAAGACGAAGAACGCCTCCACCGCGAGGAACTTCGGCAGCACCAGCGGCCAGTAGGTGTTCGTCATGCCGAGCTTGTTGAAGATGATGTACTGCGGGATCAGCACCACGTGCTGCGGCAGCATCAAGGTCGCCACGGTGAAGGCGAACATCGGGCCGCGCATCCGGAACCGCAGCCGGGCGAAGGCGTAGGCGGCCAGCGAGCAGGACACCACGTTGCCGACCACCGCGCCCAGGCTGATCAGCAGGCTGTTGCCGAGCAGCCGCGGCACCGACACGCCCGAGACGCCGTCCAGCGCGGTGCTGTAGTTGCTCCACTCGAAGTGGTGCGGCCACAGGTCGACGCTGGTCACCACCTCGTCGGCGGGCTTCACCGAGGTCACCAGCAGCCACAGCAGCGGGTAGAGCAGGGCGATCAGCGCGAGCAGGGCCACCACATGGGGCAGCCGGCGTTGCAGGGTCTGGTTCATCATTCCGCCTCGTCCGCGTAGAACACCCAGGACCGGGAGACCTTGAACATCACCGCGGTGACCGCCGCGATGGCGAGCAGCATCAGCCAGGCCATGGCCGAGGCGTAGCCCATGTGCGAGGCGGTGAACCCGCGCTCGTAGAGGTAGAGCGTGTAGAAGAGGGTGGAGTCGGCCGGGCCGCCGTTGCCGCCGCTGACCACGAAGGCGGGCGTGAAGACCTGGAAGGACTGGATCATCTCCAGCACCAGGTTGAAGAAGACCACCGGCGAGAGCATCGGCACCGTGATGGCGGCGAACTGCCGCCAGGGGCCCGCCCCGTCGAGCGCGGCCGCCTCGTACAGCTCCGGCGAGATCTGCTGGAGGCCGGCGAGGAAGATGACCATGGGGGCGCCGAACTGCCAGATGGTCAGCAGCACCACCACGTAGGTGGCCAGGTGCGGGTTGCCGACCCAGCCGCCGATGTGGATGCCGAAGGTGCTCAAGCCCTTGTCCACGGTGCCGCCGTCGTTGAACAGCGCCCGGAAGACCAGGGCGATCGACATGCTCGCGCCCAGCAGCGAGGGGGCGTAGAACGCCGACCGGTAGAAGCCGCGGCCGCGGCTGAGCCGCCTGAGCAGCAGCGCCGCGCCGAGCGCCAGCGCCAGCTTCAGCGGCACCGCGATGACCACGTACTTCAGGGTGGTCAGCACCGACCGCCAGAAGCGCGGGTCGGAGGTGAGCATCTCGCGGTAGTTGCGCAGGCCCACCCAGTGCGGGGCGCTGAACATGTCGTAGCTGGTGAAGGAGAGGTACAGCGAGACCGCCATCGGCACCAGGGTGACCGCGAGGGCGCCGATCATCCACGGGGTGAGGAAGACGTACGCGGGCCAGCGCGCCTCGCGGCGGCGCGGTGTGCGGCCGGGCCGGGTGCTTCCCGCCGCGGTGCGCCCGGCGGGCTCGGGCAGTTCGATCGGCGCGACGGTCATGACTCCAGCTCCTGCTTCGCCTGGACGATCAGTTCGTGGGCCGCCTTCCGCGGCGAGGCGAGCCCGAACTCCACCCGCTGGTACTCGCGGGTGAAGGCGCTCTCGATCGCGACATCGCCCTTGGGGGGTGCGGACGGCGGCGGCTGCACGCCGTACTTCTCCATCTCCTCGTCGAACTGCCACACCTGCCGGTCGGGACCGGTCAGCTTGCGGTCGACCGCGGCGGCGATCTTCCGGTTGGGCGGCTGGGAGCGGGTGACGCCCAGGACGTCGCCGGCCCGCGGGTCGTTGAGGAGGAAGTCCATCAACTCGGCGGCCTCCTTCGGGTGCTTGGAGTGGGCGCCGATGCCGATGAGCATGGTGGGCTTGAAGTAGGAGCCGGCCCGGCCGCCGACGGTGGGGACCGGGGCGTAGCGGATGGTGTGCCCGCTGGGGCTGGTGAAGCCGGTGAAGGTGGCGTCCCAGGAGTAGTCCAGGGCGTCCAGGCCGCGGCTGAAGGCGCTGATGCCGGTCGCGTCGGCCTGCGCGCTGTCCTTTGACGACACCAGCGCCCCGGACTTCTGGAGCCGGTGGCAGAAGCTCCAGAAGGCGGCGAGGTCCTGCTCGGTGTAGCCGAGGGTGCTGGGGCCGGCGTACAGCTGCTTGCCGTGGCCGCGCAGCCAGTCCTCGAAGACGTCCTCGTTGCTGCCGCCGTCGTTGGCGCCCGCCGCGGTCCGTCCGTCGGGGGTCTTCAGCTTCATGGCGGTGATCCTCGCGGCGACCTGCGCCCAGTCCTCCCAGGTCCAGGAGGGCTGGGGCGCCGGGATGCCGGCCTGGGCGAAGACGGTGGCGTCGTAGACGTAGCCGGTGATGCCGCGGCCCATCGGCAGGGCGTACTGCCTGCCGTCGAGGTGGCCGGTGCGGACCAGCGAGGCGTCCATCTCGCCGGTGTCCAGGGTGCCGTCCTTGACGTACCGGTCCAGCGGGAGCAGTGCGCCGCCGCCCGCGAACTGGGAGATCTGGCGGTAGTCCAGCTGGGCCAGGTCGGGTATGCCGCCGCCCGCGGCCTGGGTGGACAGCCGCTGCTTGTAGGAGCCGAAGTCGGCGTTGGACATCTGGACGGTGACGCCGGGGTGCGCCTTCTCGAACAGCTTCACGGCCTGCTCGGTGCGGGCCTGCCGGTCGTCGTTGCCCCACCAGGAGAAGGTGAGGGTGATGTGGCCGCCGGCGTCGGAGGCGCCGCAGGAGGTGAGGCCGGCCATCAGGACGGTGCTGAAGGCGGCGGCGAGTGCCGCGGTGACCGCCCGGCGGCGGAGGAACCGGCGCCGGCCGCTTCGGGGCTCGGGCATGGTGGCCTTTCGGGACGGGGTGGGGTGGTGGGGGCCAGGTGCCGGGCGGCGCCGGGCGGGCAGGCGGGATCGCCCGCGGTCGATTCGGCGGGTTGCGTTGGGTGCGCGGGGGTGAGGGGTGGGGGTGCGGGCGTACGGTCGGTGCGGCTCGCGGTGGGGTCCGGCGCTCGGGTCGGCGGGTGTTGAGGGGCGGTGGGGCGGGGCCGTACGGGCGGGGCGGCTACGCGCCGTGGTAGACGTCGAGCCGGCCGCACATGCCGAACCGCCCGGTGGCGGTGGGGCCGGTGGCATGGGTGCGGGCCGCGGCCAGGTGGCCCGGGTCGCCCGCGGCCAGCGCCGCGAGCTGGTCGCGGGTGGCGGCGGCCGCGGCTGCGGCGCCCTCGCGCCAGCGGCGCTCCCAGTCGGCCAGCCGCGGCCGCACCAGCGCGGCCGCCGCGCGGTGGAAGGCGGCCAGCGGCTCCGGGTCGCCCGCGGCGACCGCCGCCCGCAACTCGGTGAAGCGGCGGGTGGCCAGGTCGCGGCGGGCGCGGGCCGCCTCCGCCTGCGCGGCCTCGCCCTCCCCGGCCGGCAGCCGGACCGCGGCCGCGTAGGTATCCGGGTCGGTGAGCAGGTGCGGCGGCAGCGTGAGGACCGCGTCGCCCGCCTCGGGCAGCCCGTCGTTCTGCATGACGACGGTGATCCGCAGCTCACCGGTGTTGACCAGCCGGTGGATGGTGCCGGGGGTGAACCACACCACGGTGCCGGCGCGCAGCTCGGTCTCCTCGAAGCCGCCGGCGGTCAGCGTCTGCACGGCGCCCTCGCCGCCGGTGACGACGTATCCCTCGCTGCACGTCAGGTGCAGGTGCGGGGTGCCGCCGCCGGGGCGGCCGTCGACGGTCGGCCAGTCGTAGACGCTCAGCCGGGAGACGCCGACCGCCCCGGGGAACCCGTCGTATCCGGTCACCACGGATGACGCTCCAGGTGTGCGATGACCGCGGCCCGGTCCCAGGCGCCGTCGGCGACATGGGCGCGGTAGGCGCGGGCGAGGGTGTCGCCGGGGTCGAGCACCAGCTCCTGGTGGAAGGCGAAGGACGGGGCGACGGCGGCGAAGGGGTCGGTGCGGACGAACCAGTGCGCGGGGTGGGCGCCCTTCGCGCCGGTGTGGTCGTTGCCCGGCGCGTGCTCGAAGACGAGGGTGGCGTGCCCGTCGCGGCCGTCGTGCTCGCCGCTGTAGGCGAGCCAGGGCGCCTGATGCCCCATCAGGTCGCGCTCGGCGCTGTCGGCGTCCTCGGTGAAGGCGTGCCCGTCGCGGAAGGCCCGCGGGCCGCGCCAGAACAGCCCGGTGTAGCCGGCGTCGGGGCGCCCGGCGGTGGTGGGGCTGCCGAACCGCAGCGGCTCGTCCCGCCGGTTGGTGACCGCGGAGGACCAGGTCAGGCTCCAGCTGCCGGCGTCGGCGTCGGCCCGCACCTCGATCCGGCGCTCCTCCCGCGCCCACAGCGAGCCGTCGTGCGGGTGCCAGCTCAGGCGCTCGGCGATCACCACGCCGTCCGGGCCGGCGGACACCTCGTCGAAGCCGGTGTGCGCCATCGAGCCGACCCGCTCCGGCAGCGCGAGGTAGCCCTCGCCGTGCACATAGGTGTTGCCGCCCCACAGGTTCTGGCCCGACAGGTGCGAGGCCGTCAGCTGGAGGCCCTTGTGCCAGCGGTGGTCGTTGGGGCGGTAGTCGGTGACGAGGCCGCCGGCGAGGGTGCGGATCGGGTGGAGGTAGGGCTTGGGCGCCTCCCAGGCGGCCTCCGGGCGGTAGACGTACGCGAACAGCTCGGTACCGGTGCCCTGGTGGGTGACGGTGATCCGGTCGTCGTGGACGTGGGTCAGCGAGAGCGTCATGCGGGCTGCTCCTCCTCGCGGGCGCCGACCGGGAGCCGGTCGGGGGCGCCGCCGTGCATGGCGGCGTAGAACGGGTCGCCGGGGCGGATCTGCCCGGCCCGGACGGTGCTGTCGGTGAAGGCGGACTTGTAGAGCGCGGCGGTGAACTCCACGACCCGGCGGCCGCCCCCGCCGCTGGTCGGGTGCGGGGTGCCGGCGCGGATGTCGGCCACCAGGGCGCGCAGTTGGGCCAGGTGGGAGCTCGGCTCGTCGGGGCCGAAGTCGTGCCAGGCCGCGGCGGTCCGCGCGGGGACGCCGGGGGCCGGTGTGATCCGCCAGTCGGCGTTGCGGTAACCGTACAGGTGGGTCAGCTCGATGGTGGCGAGCTCGCAGTCGATCCTGATCCGGCTGACCTCGTCGGGGCTGAGCACGCTGTTGACGACGGTGGCCACCGCGCCGCCGGCGAAGCGGACCTGCGCGGTGGAGACGTCCTCGGTCTGCACGTCGTGCACCAGCCGGGCGGCCATCGCGCGGATCTCCTGCCACGGCCCCATCAGGTCCAGCAGCAGGTCGGTCTGGTGGATGCCGTGGCCCATCGCCGGGCCGCCACCCTCGGTGTCCCAGCGGCCGCGCCAGGGCACCGCGTAGTAGGCGGCGTCCCGGTACCAGGTGGTCTGGCAGTGCGCGACCAGCGGCCGGCCGAAGGCGCCCTCGTGCAGCAGCCGGCGCACATGGCGGGCCCCGGAGCCGAAGCGGTGCTGGAAGACGTAGGAGGCGGTGGGCGCGCCGGGCGCGGGGCCCGCGGCGGCCGCGACCGCGTCGTAGTCGGCGAGCGAGGGGCAGGGCGGCTTCTCGCACCACACGTGGGCGCCGGCCCGCAGCGCGGCGATGGCCTGCCCCCGGTGCAGGGCCGGCGGGGTGCACAGCACCACCAGGTCCGGGCGCACCTGGTCGAGCATGGCGCCGACATCGGTGAAGGCGCCGGGTACGGCGAACTGCCCGGCGGCGGCGCGGGCCGCGTCCTCGGCGACGTCCACGACGGCGGCGACCTGCACCCCGCCCTCGTCCGCGAGCGCGGCGAGGGCGGGCAGGTGGGCGCCGCGGGCGATGGCTCCGGCGCCCACCACCGCGGTGCGCAGCGGGGTGGCCGGGAGGTGCGGGGGCAGCGGTTCGTGCGGGGACATACGGGCCCTCTCGTGCGGCTGGCGGTACGTCACGCAAGGCGCGAGGCGCAGCGGAACCCCGCAGCAGGGGCAGACCGACGGCTCCTTCGCCTCGCTGTTCCAACGTTGTAACCAGCGTGCGTACGGGTGGTCAACCCTTAGGGCGCCGCCGGATCGCCCGTGTCGCCGAAGGGGAGCCGGTCTGCGGGGAACTGCCCTACAATGAGGCACCGCTCAGAAGGGGAGTTACGTGACGGCAGTGAGGCTCAAGGACGTCGCCGACCGGGCGGGCGTCTCCGTCAAGACGGTTTCCAACGTTGTACGCGGAATGTCGAAGGTGGCACCCGCCACCCGGGAGCGCGTCATGGCCGCGGTGCAGGAGCTCGGCTACCGGCCCAACCCCTCGGCGGTGCGGCTGCGCACCGGCCGCAGCGGGCTGATCGCGCTGGCGGTGCCCTTCCTGGCCACCCCCTACTTCGCCGAACTCGCCCACCACGTAAGGACCGAGGCGTCCCGGATCGGGCTGACGGTGCTCATCGAGGAGACCCTCGGCGACGCCCACGAGGAACTGCGGCTGGCCAGCGGGCTCGGCTCGGCCCTGCTGGACGGGGTGATCCTCTCCCCGCTGCGGGTGCCCTTCGACGAACTCGCCGCCACCACGGCCGGCTTCCCGCTGGTGCTGCTCGGCGAGCGCGAGGACGGCCGGGAGCAGCTCGCCACCGACCACGTACTGATCGACAACGTGGCCGCCGCCCGCGAGGCCACCGCCCACCTCGCGTCCCTGGGCCGGACCCGGTTCGCGGCCGTCGGCGTGGACCGGCAGCACTCCGCGACCAGCCGCCAGCGCCTGGAGGGCTTCCAACTCGCCCTGCACGAGGCCGGACTGCCCTTCGACCCGCGCCTGGCGCCGCCGGTCGAGGAGTTCGACCGGCGCAGCGGCCTGCACGCCGGCCGCACGCTCGCCGCGCTCCCGGCCGGCAGCCGCCCCGACGCGGTCTTCTGCTTCAACGACCTGCTGGCCGTCGGCGCGATCCGCGCCTTCCACGAGGCCGGGCTCGCGGTGCCCGGCGACATCGCGGTGGCCAGCGTCGACGGCACCGACGAGGGCCGGTACGCCATCCCCTCGCTGACGTCGGTGGTGCCCGACAAGGCGGCCATCGCGTCGCTGGCGGTCACCTCCCTCGCCGACCGGATCGGCGCGGCGACCCCGCCGCGCCACGCGGTCCATCTGGCCCCCTACCGCCTGGCGGTGGGGGAGTCCACGACCGGCGGGCGCACGCCGGTCGCGGACTGAATCCCCCGCTCGCCGCCGATCCGGTCAGGCGGCGAGCAGGTCGCGGGCCGGGCGGGGCCGGGCCGGGCGGTCAGGCCGCGAGCAGGTCGCGGGCCGGGCCGAAGACCTCCTCGGCGGTCAGCGGCCGGGGCAGCAGCCCCTGCGCCAGGCACGCGGCGGCGATCTCCTCGATCGGGCCGCTCAGCCGGTCCGCTCCCGACCTCGTCAGGCGCGGCGCGTCCGGCTGCCGGTCGGCGGCCTGCCGCGCGGCGGTCTCCTCGGCGCGGCACAGCAGCGCGTACGCGCCCCGGACCGCGTCAGGCTGCCGCGCCAGGACCTCGGTGGAAACGGCCACCAGGTGGTTGACCGGCGCGTACCCGTGGGCGTCGTACCAGGCGCGGTCGCGCTGCGCGGCGCGGTCGAAGACGGGCACGAACTCGTCGCCCCCGGGCAGGTCGTTGCCGAGGACGGCCGCGTCCACCGCGCCCGAGCGCAGCGCCTCGACGAGGCTGCCGGACAGCGAGCGGTCCACGAACGGCGGGTCGGCGTACTCCGGGACGTGCGCCTCGTCCTGGGTGACCCACTGCGACTGGTCGGCCGCCAGCCCGAAGTCCTCCGCGAGGTGGCTGCGCACCCACATCCCGGTGGTCTGGGTGTAGGCGCGCACCCCGATCCGGCGGCCGCGCAGCTGCGCCGGGTCGGTGACCGGCCGCGACCGGTGCGCGATCAGGCACTTGCGCTGGAAGCGCGCGGCGACCACCACCGGCAGCACCGCGACCGGGTGGCCATGCGCGATCGCCTGGAGCGCGGTGACGACGGCCAGTTCGCTCACGTCGTAGCGCTGCTCGCGCACCATCGGCGCGAACGCCTTGTGGATCGGTGCGACCTCGGCGAAGTCCAGCCGCACGCGCGGGTCGGTGAGGGTGCCGCCGCGCAGCAGGGTGCCGACGGGGTGGGTGTCCAGCGCGATGCTCAGGCGGGTCTCAGGCACGGTCGGCCTCCGCGCGGCGCGCACCCCAGTAGAAGGTGTCCGCGGTGCCGCCGAAGACCGCCGCCGCGTCGGCGGCCGGCAGGCCGCTCAGCGCCGACCGGGCCTCGGCCAGCAGGTCCGCGAGCTTGCCGTCGGCGGCGGGGAAGTTGGAGCCCCACATCAGCCGCGCGGAGCCGTACGCCGACAGCAGCGCGGCCAGGAAGTCCGGCACCGTGGAGGCGCCTTTCGCGGCGGCGCCGAGCGCGCGGTGGGTGAGCTTCAGGTGCACGCCCGGGAAGTGCGCCAGCGTGAAGAGCGCCGCGGCCTTCCGGTAGGGCGCCCCGTCGGACAGGTCGGGGCGCGCGCAGTGGTCGAGCAGCACCCGGGTGCGCGGGAAGCGCTCGAGGGCGCCGCGCAGCGCCGGGATGCCGTCGGTCGTCATCTGGAGGCAGATCGGGATGTCGTGCGCCTCGGCGTACTCCCACGCGGGGAAGGTGTCGGGGTGGCCGAGCCAGTCGGCCTGGCCGGGCATGGTGGTGCCGGTGGTGAACAGCCGGAAGCCCGACAGCCCGCGGGAGTGCCAGTGCGCGATCCGCTCCACCGCGTCGGGCGCCATCGCGTCCAGAGAGTGGACGCCGACCAGCCGGTCCGGGTGCGCGGCGACGGAGTCGGCCAGGTAGCGGTTGTCGTGGCCGTAGACGGTGGACGCCTGGACGACCACGGCCCGGTCGATGCCGGCGCTGTCCAGGGCGGCGAGCAGGCCCTCGAGGTCGACCGGGTGCTCCTGCGACCAGGTGGAGCGGCGGCCGCCGATCGGGTCGGCGGGGTAGCGCGCGGCGTCGGTCGAGATGACGTGGGTGTGGCTGTCGATCACCAGCATGAGCGGTGTCGGTTCCTTTCGGTTGGCACGGTCGGCTCGGTCGGCCGGTCCGTTCAGTCGACGTAGCGCAGGCCGCGGTCCCGCAGCGTCTCGCGCATCCGGTAGATGTCCAGGCCGAGTTCGCCCGCGGCGAGCCGGCCGCGCTTGACCTCCTCGGCGGCTTCGCGGGCCTCGCCCGCCTCGGCGGTCGCGGTGGCCCGCGCGGCCGGTACGACCACCACGCCGTCGGCGTCCGCGAGCACCACGTCGCCCGGGGTGACCAGGGTGTTCGCGCACACCACCGGCACGTTGACCGAGCCGAGGGTGGCCTTCACGGTGCCCTTGGCGTGGATCGCGGTGCTGAAGACGGGGAAGTCCATCCGCTCCAGGTCGGCGACGTCGCGGCAGCCGCCGTCGATCACCAGGCCGCGCGCGCCGCGGGCCCGCAGCGAGGTGGCCAGCAGTTCGCCGAAGAAGCCGTCGCGGCTCTCGGAGGTGCAGGCGGCGACCACCACGTCACCGGGCCGGACCTGCTCGGCGGCGACGTGCAGCATCCAGTTGTCGCCGGGCTGGAGCAGCACGGTCACCGCGGTGCCGCACAGCCGGGCGCCGGGGTAGACCGGGCGGATCGCCGGGTGCATCAGGCCGAGCCGGCCCATCGCCTCGTGCACGGTCGCCACGCCCAGCGCGGACAGCCGCGCCACGGCGGCGGGGTCGGCCCGCTCGATGGTCGTGTGGACGACGCCGAGTTCCTGCATGGTGGGTTCCTCTCGGTGGATGCCGCTCGGACGTGCTGCGGTGCGGGGTGTGTGGTGCGGGCGCGGGTGAGCTGCGCGGGGGCGCGGCTCAGCGGCCGGCCGCGCGCAGCCGCGCGTCGAGCCGGGGGTAGACCCGGCGGGCGTTGCCCTCGGTGATCGCGGCGAGGTCCGCGGGCGCCAGGCCCGCCTGCTCGACGTAGCGGCGGGTGTCGTCGAAGTGGTGCCCGGTGTCCGGGTCGACGCCGCGGACCGCGCCGATCATCTCCGAGGCGAAGAGCACGTTGGCGTGCGGGAGCACCTTCAGCAGCAGGTCGATGCCGGGCTGGTGGTACACGCAGGTGTCGAAGAAGACGTTGCCCAGCAGGTGCTGCGCCGGCTCCGGCCTGCCGAGCGCCTGCGCCAGGCCGCGGAAGCGCCCCCAGTGGTAGGGCACCGAGCCGCCGCCGTGCGGGATGACCAGCCGCAGCGTGGGGAAGTCGGCGAACAGGTCGCCTTGCAGCAGCTGCATGAAGGCGGTGGTGTCGGCGTTGAGGTAGTGCGCGCCGGTGGTGTGGAACGCGGGGTTGTCGCTGGTGCTCACATGCACCATCACCGGCACGTCGAGTTCGGTGATCTTCTCGTAGAGCGGGTACCAGGAGCGGTCGGTGAGCGGCGGCGCGCTCCAGTGGCCGCCGGAGGGGTCGGGGTTGAGGTTGACCGCGACGGCGCCCAGCTCCTCGACCGCGCGGACCAGCTCCGGTATGCAGGTGGCCGGGTCGACCCCGGGGGACTGCGGCAGCATCGCGGCCGGCGCGAACCGGTCCGGGAACAGCTCGCCGACGCGGGCGCACAGGTCGTTGCAGCACCGCGCCCACGCCGCCGAGGTGGCGAAGTCGCCGACGTGGTGGGCCATGAAGGACGCGCGCGGGGAGAAGACGGTCACGTCGATACCGCGCTCGTCCATCTGCCGCAGCTGGTTGGCCTCGATGGACGCGCGGATCTCGTCGTCGCCGATCCGCAGGTCCGCGGGCCGGGGCGGTTCGCCGTCGCCCGCCAGCGCCTGGACCTGGCGGTCGCGCCAGTCGCCCAGCGCCGCGGGCGCGGTCGTGTAGTGGCCGTGGCAGTCGATGATCAACGCGGTTCTCCTCGCGGGTCGGGGTGGCCGGGCGGGGGCCAGAAGGCCCTGCGCCCGGGCGCGCTGCGCTCCGCATAGTAGTCGTCAATCATATTGCTGACAATATTGCCGATGGTAAGGTTACCGGCCGGATGAGCGGGTGCGGGGGAGCCAGGGAGAGGAGTCCGGTCCAGGTGACCAGTACACGTATGAAGGGCGCGGCCGGGCGGCTGCACGTCAGTGCGCAGATCCGGCGCGCGCTGTGGGTCGGCGACCTCGTGCCGGGGCAGCGGCTGGTGGAGCAGGACCTCGCCGACCGGATGGGGGTGACGCGCAGCTCGGTCCGCGAGGCGCTGCTCGACCTCGCCTCCGACGACCTGGTGGAGCTGGTGCCCAACCGCGGCGCCCGGATCAGGGTGGTCTCGGTGGAGGAGGCGGTCCAGATCACCGAGTGCCGCTCCGCGCTGGAGCGGCTGTGCGCGCGCAAGGCGGCCGAGCACGCCGACGAGCAGCAGCGCGCCGCGCTGGCCGAGGTCGGCGAGCGGCTGCGCGCGGCGGTCGCCGAGGGCGCCTTCGAGGACTACTCGGCGCTCAACCGGCGCCTGCACGACCTGGTCATCGAGTTCAGCGGCCAGGCCGTCGCCCGGCGCCAGCTGGAGCGGCTGAACACGCAGATGGTGCGCTTCCAGTTCCGCCTGGCCATGCGGCCCGGCCGCCCGCAGGAGTCGCTGCCGCAGCTGCTGGCCATCGTGGACGCCGTCCTGGCCGGCGACCCGGACGCGGCCGACGCGGCGGCGGAGGCCCAACTCGCGGGCGTGATCGAGCAGTTGCGGGCGAGCGAGCCGCCGACCGGGCTGAACGGCTGGTAGCGGCGCAGGTCGTGGCGCCGCGCGGCCGGTACGGAATTGCGGGCGCTTCGGGCGACCATATCTTCGGCAAGATTATTGACAATCTGATCGACGTGGGATTCAGTCGGGACGTCAACGGGTCCGCCGAGGCGCACGGACGAGACCCGACCACCCGGCCTTCAACGGAGAATCCGGATACCACGATGAGCGAGACCGCCACACTGGGAGCGCCGCCCGCGGCGCCCAAACCCCCTACCCCGTTCTACCGGGACCTGGCCGTCCAGGTCCTCGCAGGCGTCGCGCTGGGCGTCGTCGTGGGCAACTACGCCCCCGCGGTGGGGCGGCACACGCAGTTCCTCGGCGACATCTTCATCCACCTGATCCAGATGGTCGTCGGCCTGATCATCTTCTGCACGGTCACCCACGGCATCGCCAGCGTGCGCGACCTGGGGAAGGTCGGCCGGATAGCCGTCCGGGCCCTGGTGTACTTCGAGGTGATCACCACCGCCGCGCTGATCATCGGCCTGGTCGTGGTCAACGTGCTGCACCCCGGCTCCGGCGTGCACATCGACCTGTCGCACCAGGGCGGCACCGGCACGGCACCCGCCAAGTCCGAGGGCTTCGACGACTTCCTCGTCGGCCTGGTCCCCACCTCCGCGGTGCAGGCGTTCGCCCAGGGCGACATCCTCCAGGTGCTGGTCTTCTCCGTGCTGTTCGCCTGCGGCCTGGCCTCGCTGGGCGAGCGCAGCGCCCCGGTGCTGGAGCTGGTCGGCACCGTGCAGCGCACGCTGTTCTGGATCATCGGCAAGGTGATGCGGATCGCGCCGCTGGCCGCGTTCGGCGCGATCGGCTACACCGTCTCCAAGTACGGGCTGGGCACGCTCACCTCACTGGGCAAGCTGATCGGCGTCTTCTACCTGATCGTGCTGCTGTTCTTCCTGCTGGTGCTGTGGCCGGTCTCCCGGTACGCCGGCGTCAGCCTGCTGAAGGTGCTGCGCTACTTCCGCGCCGAACTGCTGCTGGTGCTGGGCACCAGCTCCTCGGAGAGCGTCTTCCCGCAGCTCACCTCGAAGCTGGAGCGGCTCGGCGTCGACGAGTCGGTGGTCGGCCTGGTGCTGCCCACCGCCTACAGCTTCAACCACGACGGCACCTGCCTGTACTTCGCCTCGGTGAGCGTCTTCCTCGCCCAGGCCACCGGCACCGACCTGGGCTGGCAGGCCCAACTCGGCCTGCTGCTGATCCTGCTGCTCACCTCCAAGGGCGGCGCGGGGGTCTCCGGCTCGGCGATCGCGGTCCTGGCACTGACACTCAGCTCCACCCACAAGATCCCGGTGGACAGCATCGCGCTGGTGCTGGGCATCCACAGCATCCTGTCGGCGGCCTTCGTCTTCACCAACATCGCGGGCAACTGCGTGGCCACGCTGGTGGTCGGCAAGTGGGAGAACGCGATCGACCGGGTCCGGCTGAACGCCGAGCTCGACGCCGGGTTCACCACCGCCGCGTGACACCGCCGCACGTCACTTCCGCGTGACACCGCCCGGCGTCACCGCCGCGTGGACCGGCCGCGGGGCGCAGCCCTGGTGAACCGGCCGCGCGCCACCGCCCGCCCGGCCTGGCCGCGCCTCACAGCGCGCCCAGGCCGCTGTCGGCGGTGGCGCGCAACTGCGCCAGCACGCTGTCGAGATGGGCCCGCGTCGCCTTCTCCGCCGCGTCCGCGTCGCCGCCCGCGACGGCCTCGATGATCGCCAGGTGCTGCGGCAGCGACTGGGCGGGGCGGCCGGCGCGGGCGGCCAGCCGGAACTGGTGGCGCACCATCTGGCCGTTGAGCCGGTCGAGCAGCGACTCGGCCACCGTCTGGCCGCTCGCGGCCGCCACCAGGTCGTGCAGGCGGCGGTTGAGCGCGGAATACGTGTCCAGCGCCCCCTCGGCGACGGCCGCGCGCATGCGCTCCCCGATCTCCTCGAGCGCGCGCCGCTGGTCGTCGGTGGCGTGCACGGCCGCGCGCCGCGCGCACAGGACCTCCAGCGCCGAGCGGCACTCCGTGATCAGCACGGCGTCCTCCACCGACACCACGCGCACCCGCGCGCCCCGGTTGGGGACCAACTCCACCAGCCCCTCGGCGGCCAGCTCCTGGAGGGCCTCGCGGACCGAACTGCGGGTGACGCCGAAGCCGTCCGACAGCTCCTGCTCCACCAGCCGCTGGCCGGGCACCATGTCCCCGGCCGCGAGCGCCTGGCGGATGCCCTGCTGCACCGCGCTCCGCCCCGCCCGCCCCGACTTCCGGTCCTGCGCCACTGCGACCGCCTCGTTGAGTTCCGCTGTTCCCCGCCGCTGTTCCCCGCCGGGAGAATACATCCGGCCCGCGGCGCCGCCGTACGCGCCGCTCGGCGCCCGGCGCTCCGCCGCAGGCCGGTCCGGCGCCGGCCGGGAGCACCTGCGGTGCGGCGGCTTTCCGCCGCGTGCGGCTTCTGACGGCGGTCAGCTCGCGGGGTGGCAGGGCGTCAGTTGCTGGAGGAACAGCTTGGACTCCTGGTCGGCCTCCAGCGACGAGTCCCGGCGCAGAATTCCCTGCTGGACCGTCCGTATACGCGGCGACGGTTCCATTCCCAATTCGTCGCGCAGGTTCTGGTGGAGCGTCTGGAAAGTCTCCAGCGCCTGGCCGGGGCGGCCCGAGCGGTACAGCGCCACCATCAAAAGGGAGTGGATATTCTCGTGCAGCGGGTGCTGGACCACCAGGCCGGAGAGTTCTCCGATGACCTCGTGGTGCCGGCCCAGCCGCAGGTCGGCCTCAATGCGCTGCTCCAGGGTGCCCATGCGCTGTTCCTCCAGGGAGACGCGGTGGGCCAGCAGTTGCGGGCCGGTGCGCACGTCCACCAGCGCCGGTCCGCGCCAGCAGGCGAGCGCCTGGCGCAGGGCGGCCGAGGCCCGGCTGTTGTCCCCGGCGGCCAGCGCCCGGCGGCCGAGGGCGGCGTGCCGGGTGAAGTCGCTGGCGTCGTGGGCGCCCTCGCCCGCCGACAACTGGTATCCCCAACCGGTGTACGTCAGTACCTGCTGCGCCACCACCGCGCCGCTGACCCGTAACGCGGCCGCCAGCAGCCGGCGCAGCAGCACGATGTAGGTCTGCACCGTGGTGAGCGCGCTGGGCGGTGGAGCGCTCTCCCACAACTCGTCGACCAGCACGTCGACCGGGACCACGCGGTCGGCCCGGACCGCCAGGAGCGCCAGCAGCTGCCGGGGCTTCGGTGCGCTCGGCGCCGCGTCCTGGTCGTTGGCGCCGACGACCAGTGGCCCGAGAATCCCGATGTCCAATGCTTCCCCCACGAAAACGCGTGCGAATAGGGAGTGGATTTCGAGTATATCCGGTGCGTGAATGTGAATTGTCAGACGTTCGTGCGCAGAGCATACGTCAGGCCGTGTATCGCCTGTCAAGGGCGCCTGTCTTTGCGGGGTGATGGCGTGTTCTTGACTTTCTCTTGGCCGCGTTCCGGGCAGTGGTCCATGCTGACCGCTGCGGCCTTGGCGGCGGATGCCGGGTCGCTGGCTTTCTGCTGCCCCTGGTCCGCATTTGGGAAGAGCGCGCCCGTTGAAGTGATTTATACGCATCCCTGACGGTAATTGTGCTTCAGGGTTCCGTGGCCGTATTCCGGCGAAATCATTCGCAACGGTATACGCACATGTGAGGCCCTGGCCAGAGGTGTGCCATGACAAAACGCCATGTTCACAGGAATGGTTTCGGCGCCGGCCGCGGGCATGCGGCCGGCGCCGTCCGCCGGGCCCGCTCAGGGCAGGGCGACCACCAGGGCGCCGTGGTTGAGCCCGGCGCCGAAGCCCGCGAGCAGCGCGAGGTCGCCGCTGCCGGCGCGGCCCTGCGCCAACATGCGCTCCATCGCCATCGGGATCGACGCCGCCGAGGTGTTGCCGGTGTCCACCACGTCGCGGGCCACCGCCACGTGTGGTGGCAGGCCGAGCGCGGCCGCCGCCGACTCGACGATCCGCAGGTTGGCCTGGTGCGGGATGAAGGCGCCCAGCTGCGACGGGGAGGTGCCGGCCGCGGCCAGCGCCCGGCGGCACAGGTCGGGGACCAGCCCGATCGCCCACCGGTAGACGGCAGGGCCGTTCATCCGCAGCGTCGGCCAGGGCGTGGCGCCGTCCCGCAGCTCCAGCCACGACGCGGAGTGCGTGATCGTCTCCTTCTGCCCGCCGTCGGCGCCCCACACCACCGGGCCGATCCCGGGGGTGTCGGACCGGCCGACCACCGCCGCGCCGGCGCCGTCGCCGAACAGGAACGCGGTGGCCCGGTCGCGCGGGTCCACGATGTCGCTCATCCGCTCCGAGCCGGCCACCAGCACGTGCCGGCAGGCCCCGGTCCTGATCAGCCCGTCGGCCAGGGCGAGGGAGTGCACGAAGCCGGCGCAGGCCGCGCTCACGTCCATCGCCGCGGCCGCCGCGGCGCCGGCCTGGTGCGCGACCTGCGGTGCGGCGGCGGGCGACTGCTCCAGGTGGGACATGGTGGCCAGCAGCACCAGGTCGATGTCCTCGGCGGCCACCCCGGACTGGGCGAGCGCCTTGAGCGACGCGGCGACCGCCATCGCGACGACGGTCTCCTCCGCGTCGGCGAAGCGGCGGGTGACGATCCCGGAGTGCCGCCTGATCCACTCGTCGCTGGAGTCGATCAGCGGGACGAGTTCGTCGTTCGGCACCACCCGGCCGGGCCGGTAGGCGCCGACGCCCAGGATGCGCGAGCCGGCCGCCGAGGTGGCCGTACCCAGCGGGGTGACCGTGCCTGCCATCACGCCTCCCGTGCCGGTGCCGGTGTTGGTGTTGGTGTGGGTTCGGGTGCGGGTGCGGCTTCCGGTGCGGCCGCCCGCCGGGGCGCCGCCGCCGTCACCGGGCCGAACTCGCCGTCCAGGTAGCGGCTGCGGGCCAGCCGGCGCTGCACCTTGCCGCTGGAGGTCTTCGGCAGCGCCCCGCGGCGCAGCACCACCACCTCGTCGACCTTCAGCCGCTGCCGGTCCCAGACGGACGCGCGCACCCGGGCCCGCAGCGCGTCGGCGCCGCCGTTGCGCAGCGCCCGCCCGTCGGCCTCCACCAGCAGGACGAGCCGCTCGGTGCTCCCGTCGTCCAGGGCGAAGGCCGCCGCGCAGTTGGGGCGCAGTGCCTGGTCGCCGAGTTCGGCCGACAGCTCGATGTCCTGCGGGTAGAAGTTGCGGCCCTGGTGGATGACCACGTCCTTCAGCCGCCCGGCGACGAAGACCTCCCCGTCGTGCACGAACCCCAGGTCGCCGGTCCGCAACCAGGTGCCGTCCGCGCCGCGTCCGGCGAGCACCGCGCCGAAGGCGGCGGCGCTCTCGGCCGGGCGGCCGTGGTAACCGCGGGCGACGCAGGGGCCGTTGATCCACAACTCGCCGACCCGCCCGGGCGGCTGCTCGCTGCCGCGCTCGGGGTCCACCACGGCCACCCGCGTGGTCGGCGCGGGCGCACCGCACCCCATCAGCGGCACGCCGTCCCCGGCCGCCGCGCCGGTCAGCGGCACCACCCGGCCGTCCTGGAGCGCCCCGGCGTCGACCCGCAGCAGCGTGGGCACCCGGTCGGCCGGACTGCCGCTGAGCTTGAGGGTGTTCTCGGCCAGGCCGTACCCCGGGCACATGGCCTGCGGCCGGAACCCGGCGGGCGCGTAGGCGGCGGTGAAGTCCCGTGCGGTCGCCCAGCGCACCGGCTCGGCGCCGTTGACCGCGACCCGCCAGGACGACAGGTCGAGGCCGGCCGCCACGGTGTCCGCGGCGACACGCGCGCACAGCTCGTAGGCGAAGCTGGGCGCGGCGGCGTGGGTGCCGCGGAAGCGGGAGATCGCCTCCAGCCAGCGCGCGGGCCGCCGGATGAACGCCTGGGGCGCCATCAGGTAGGCCGGGACGCCGGTGAACAGCGGCAGCACCACGCCGAAGAGCAGGCCCATGTCATGGAAGAGCGGCAGCCAGTTCACGACGGTCCCGTCCGACCCCACCGGCCACAGCGCCACGGTCTCCGCGACGTTGGCGCGGAAGTTGGCGTGGGTGACCTCGACGCCCTTGGGGTCGCCGGTGGAGCCGGAGGTGTACTGGAGCAGCGCCAGGTCGTCCGGGGCGGGCGGCCGCGGAGTCCACCCGGCGGGCGGGGCGTCCGGCAGCGCGGTGGTGTCGATCAGGGTCAGGCCGGTCAGCAGGTCGCCGAAGCGCTCCTCCAACTCCCGTTTGACCGCAGGGGTGGTGAGGATCGTCTTGGCGCCCGCGTCCTCGGCGATCCGGCGGGCCCGCTCCATGCCGCGGCGGCGGGTCGGCACCTGCACGGGCGCGCCCGCGGTCCCGGCGTACATGCAGCCGAGCAGGGCGGCGACGAACTCCAGGCCGGACGGGTAGAGCAGCAGCGCGGTGCCGCCGGCGAGCCCGGCCGCCTCCAGGGCGGCCGCCCGGGCGCGGGCCGCCCGGTCCAGCGCGCCGTAGGTCAGGGTCTGCTCGGGGTTCTCGCCGTCGCGCAGGAAGACGTACGCGACGGCGTCGGGCTGCTGCTCGCTCCTGGCCCGCAGTGCCTCGGGCAGGGTGCGGGCGACCTCGGCCGGTAAGGCGAGTTCCATGGCGGTCACGTGGGGCACACCTCCTGTTGCGGGCCCGCCCTACGCGGACCGGAGCGGGTTGAGCGTGTGCTCACCCAGCCGGGCGCGCAGTTGCGGGTCGGTGACGCCGAGGCCCTCCTCGGGGGCCATGCACAGCACACCGACCTTGCCGGTGTGCCCGTTCGTCTGCACCAGCCGGGTCGCCTCGCCCGCTTCGGCCAGCGGGTACACCGCGGACAGCACCGGGGAGAGCTTGCCGAGCCGGCTCAGCCGCATCGCCTCGGTGGCCTCGGCGAGGTTCATGCCGTGGCTGCCGATGATGCGCTTGAGGTTCATCCACAGGTAGCGGTTGTCGTAGTGGTGCTCGTAGCCGGAGCTGGAACCGCAGGTGACGACGGCGCCGCCGCGGCGGGCCACGATCACCGACATGCCGAAGGTGGCCCGGCCGATGTAGTCGAAGACGATGTGCGGGTCCTCGCCGACCTCCTGGCGGATCGCGCGGCCCAGCCGCTTGGCGAGCTTCACCGTGGCGGCCCCGGGTTCCGGCTGGGAGCCGATGCCGATCTCCTGGCGGTTGATCACCACGTCGCAGCCGAGCCGGCGGGCGAGTTCCGCCTTGGGCTCGGAGCTGACCACGCCGACGGGCACGCCGCCGCCGTTCTTGACCATCTGCACGGCGAACGAGCCGAGCCCGCCGGTCGCGCCCCAGATCAGCACCACGTCGCCCTGCTTCATCCGGGCGCCGTGCTCGCCGATCAGCATCCGGTAGGCGGTGCCGCCGCACAGCGGGATGCAGGCGGCCTCCTCCCAGCTGAGGTGGCCGGGCTTGGGCATGAGCTGACCGGCGCGGACCACCGCGTAGTGCGCCATGCCGCCGAAGTTGGTCTCGTAGCCCCACGCCTGCATGTCGGAGAGCAGGCTGTCGGCGTGCGTCCTGGGGTCTTCGGCGTCGGCGAGCACGGGGGAGACGGAGACGTGGTCGCCGACGTGCCAGCGGCGCACCCCGGAGCCGGTGCGGACGATCACGCCCGCGGCGTCGGAGCCGAGCACGTGGTAGGGCTGGTCGTGCCGGGCGTCCCAACCGCCGCCCTTGGCCAGCCGCTTGAGCGCGTCGAAGGTGGAGATCGGCTCGAACATCGCCGACCACACGGTGTTGTAGTTGACGGAGCTGGCCATCACCGCCACCAGCACCTCGTCGGGCGCCAGTTCCGGCATCGGCACCCGGCCCACGCGCACCGCCTGGCGGACGTCCTTGGCGGCACTGTCCATGCCCATGAACACGCCCGCGTCCTCCTGCCGCAGATGCGCCGCGAGGTATTCCTCGGGCACCGGCAAGCGGCTCAACTCGTCCGGGTCGGCACCCCGGAGAACTGCCTCGGTCATGGGTTCCATGTAGCCTCACCTCGGGCCGGACGAAATTCCTGGCGTGCAGGACGACAAGGACGAATTTACGGGAGCGGGCAAGTGGCCCGACACCCCTAACATTCGTCCCCGAAGACGTCCGGAGAAGCGCCGACCGGTCATGGGTGCCGCCTATTTCCGCGGGGCCGGGGGCAATAGTGGCCCGGCGGCGCGGCGGCTACTGTTCAGTACGGCGCAACGGATCATCCCGTGCCCGCCGCCACGGCCGGAACCCCTAACTCCGGGCCCGGCCGTCACCCCTAGCCCGCGCCTCACCCCTAACGCCCCACCGCCGCCAACTGCCCCTTCCCGGCCAGCTCAAGCGGGGTGCGGCGGTACCGCGCAACGCCCGACGCGCACTCCCGCGGGCCCGGCCGCGGCACCCCGCGACGCTACCGAGGGTAAGAAAGGGACCCCGCCGCAAAGCCGGCGCCCGCATCCCGTTCCTAGGGGGCGGATAGGGGGACCGGGGCGGTCGGGAGCCTGGGTAGCCTACCGGGAAACGAGATGCCGCGTACGCCTGGCACGGAGCACACGGAGAATCCGCGACGGTTCTCGACGGACCGTCAGGACGGTTTCTTCCGGCGGCTTCTCGTTTTCCTGATATGCCGACCGTGTATCGGACGTCGACCGGCTCGGGGCCGTGGGAGCGATAGTGAGTGACGACAAGTCCTTCGAGTATCTGAAGAAAGTGACTTCGGAGCTCAAGCGAACCCGGAACCGGCTCTCGGAACTCGAGTCGAAATCCCGGGAACCGCTCGCCGTCGTCGGCATGGCCTGCCGCTTCCCCGGCGGGGTGACCGGCCCCGACGACCTGTGGCGGCTGGTCGCCTCCGGCACCGACGCGGTCTCGGTCTTCCCCGCCGACCGCGGCTGGGACGTCGAGCAGCTGCACGACCCCACCGGGCAGCGCCCGAACACCTCCCTCACCCGCGAGGGCGGATTCCTCACCGCCGCCGCGGACTTCGACGCCGGGTTCTTCGGCATCTCCCCCCGCGAGGCGCTGGCGATGGACCCGCAGCAGCGGCTGCTGCTGGAGGTGTCCTGGGAGGCCCTGGAGCACGCCGGGATCGACCCGCGCACCCTCGCCGGCTCGTCCACCGGCGTCTTCACCGGCCTGATGTACCACGACTACCCGGCCTCCGACCAGCCCGACGCCACCGAGGGCACCGGCTCGGCGGGCCTGGGCGCCAACGGCGCCGTCGCCTCCGGCCGCGTCTCCTACGTCCTGGGCCTGGAGGGCCCGGCCGTCACCGTGGACACCGCCTGCTCCTCGTCGCTGGTGGCGATGCACTGGGCCGGGCAGGCGCTGCGCTCCGGCGAGTGCACCCTCGCCCTGGCCGGCGGCGTGACCGTGATGGCGACCCCCAGCACCTACGTGGAGTTCAGCCGGCAGGGCGGCGCCGTCTCACCCGACGGCCGCTGCCGGGCCTTCGCCGAGACCGCCGACGGCACCGGCTTCAGCGAGGGCGTCGGCGTCCTCGTGCTGGAGCGGCTGTCCGACGCCCGGCGCAACGGCCACGAGGTGCTGGCGGTCGTCCGCTCCAGCGCCGTCAACCAGGACGGCGCCTCCAACGGTCTCACCGCGCCCAACGGCCCCGCCCAGCAGCGCGTCATCCGCCAGGCACTGGCCGCCGCGGGCCTCACGCCGGCCGACGTGGACGCCGTCGAGGCCCACGGCACCGGCACCACGCTCGGCGACCCCATCGAGGCACAGGCGCTGCTGGCCACCTACGGGCAGGGCCGCCCCGTCGACCAGCCGCTGTGGCTCGGCTCCATCAAGTCCAACATCGGCCACACCCAGGCCGCCGCCGGCGTCGCCGGGGTCATCAAGATGATCGAGGCGATGCGCCACGGCGCGCTGCCCCCCACCCTCCACGCCGACCAGCCCACCTCGCACGTCGACTGGACCTCCGGCCAGGTGCGGCTGCTGACGGACCACCGGCCCTGGCCGCGGACCGGGCACCCGCGCCGCGCGGCCGTCTCCTCCTTCGGCGTGTCCGGCACCAACGCCCACGTCATCCTCGAAGCCGATGCCCCGGCGGAGTCCGCAGCCGCACCCGTAGACGTCGTAGACGCCGCCGGCCCCGGCCTGTTCGCGCCCCGCACCAGCATGGCCTGGACGCTGTCCGCCCGCAGTGCCAAGGCCCTCGCCGGACAGGCGGGCCGCCTGCTGGCACGCGTCCAGGACGACCCCGGCCTCGACCCCGCCGACGTCGGCTGGTCGCTGCTGCACACCCGCGCCCTCTTCGACCACCGCGCCGTCGTCGTCGGCGCCGACCGGGACGAGCTGGTCGCGGGCCTGGCCGCACTCGCCGCCGGGGAGCCGGCCGCAAACGCCGTCACCGGCGCCGCCCGCACCGGCGGCCGAGCCGTTTTCGTCTACCCCGGCCAGGGCTCCCAGTGGGCCGGCATGGCCACCGAACTCCTCGCCAGCTCACCGGTGTTCGCCGCGAAGGTCGAGGAGTGCGCCGAGGCGCTGGACCCGCTGGTCGACTGGTCGCTGCTGGACGTGCTGCGCCACCCCGAGCAGTCCGCGGACCTGCTCAAGCGCATCGACGTCTACCACCCGGTCTTCTTCACGATGATGGTCGCCCTCACCGAGGTCTGGCGCGCCATGGGCGTGGAGCCGGCCGCCGTCGTCGGGCACTCCCAGGGCGAGGTCGCCGCCGCCCACGTGGCCGGCGCGCTCTCACTGACCGACGCCTACCGCGTGGTGCTCGTACGCGGCAACATCTTCGAGAACGTCCTGTTCGGCACCGGCGCCATCGCCACCGTCAAACTCGGCCAGGCCGCCGTAGAGGAGCAGATCGCCAAGTACGCCGAGCTGTACGTCTCGGGCGTCAACTCCGGCTCCGCGGTCACCGTCTCCGGCAGCATGGCCGACGTCACCGCCTACCTCGCCGAGTGCGCCGCCGCCGGCGTGCCCGCCCGCATCCTCGGCGAGGCCGCCTCCCACTCGCCCGCCCTGGAGCCGCTGCGGACACGGCTGCTCGACGAACTGTCCTTCGTCCGGCCCCGGGCCGGCACCATCCCGATGTACTCCACCGTCGACGCCGCCCTCGTCGACACCGCCACGCTCGACGCCGAGTACTGGTACCGCAACCTGCGCTCGCCGGTGCTGTTCGAGCAGACCACCCGCGCCATGGTCGAGGACGGCTTCGGCGCGTTCGTCGAGACCAGCGCCCACCCGGTCCTGACGGTGCCGCTCCAGGAGACCCTCGACACCCACTACCCCGACCTCGCCGCCGACGCGGCCGTCACCGGCACCCTGCGCCGCAACGAGGGCGGCCCCGCCCGGATGCTGGCCTCGGCCGCCCACCTGTTCACGCACGGCGTGCCCGTCGTCTGGGACGGCCTGTTCACCGGGCACACCCCGCGCCGCGTCGACCTGCCCACGTACGCCTTCCAGCACCGCCGGTTCTGGAACGCGGCGCCGGAACCGGCCGCGGGCCGCGACCCGCTGGACGCGCTGTTCTGGGCCGACGTCGAAGGCGGACGGCTGGCCGGTGCGCTCGGCGTGGCCGACGAGGTCGCCGCCGAACTGGCCCCGGCCCTGCTGGACTGGCGCGAGCGCCGCACGCGGGAAGCCGCCGCCGACGACTGGACCTACCGCCCGACCTGGGTGCCGGTCGACGGCCTGCGCCAGGGCCCGCCCGGCGGCCGCTGGCTCGTGGTCGCCGCCGACCCCGCCGACCCCTGGACCGCCGGCGTCGCCACCGCCCTCGGCCCGGACACCGCCGTCCTCACCCCCGCCGACGCCACCGACGAACACCTCGCCGGGCAGCGGTACGACGGCGTCGCCTGGCTGCCGCCCACCGGCGAAGACGGCCCCGCGGCCACCCTCCTGCTGGTCCAGGCGCTGCGCGCGGCCGGCCTTGCGGCACCGCTGTGGGTCCTCACCCGCGGCGCCGCCACCACCCGCCCCGGCGAGGCCACCGCCGGCATGTGGCAGGGCGCCGTCTGGGGCCTGGGCCGGGTCGCCGCCCTCGAACTGCCCGACCTGTGGGGCGGGTTGGCCGACCTGCCCGCGACCTACGACCCGGCCGCCGCGGCCCGCCTCGGCGGTGTGCTCACCGGCGGCCACGGCGAGGACCAACTCGCCGTACGCGCCTTCGGGGTGCTCGCCCGCCGGCTGACACGCGCCGCGGTGCACGGCACCGCCGAAGCGTGGACGACCAGCGGCACCGCCCTGGTCACCGGCGGCACCGGCGGCCTCGGCGCCCACGTCGCCCGCTGGCTCGCCGAACGCGGCGCCGAGCACCTGGTGCTGCTCTCCCGCCGCGGCCCGGACGCGCCCGGCGCGGCCGAACTGCGCACCGAACTGGAGCAGTCCGGCGTACGCGTCAGCGTGCACGCCTGCGACGTCGCCGACCGGGCGGCCATGACCGCCGTCCTCGCCGCGATACCGCACGACATGCCGCTGCGCACGGTCGTGCACGCCGCGGGCGTCGGCAGCGCACTGACACCGGTGGCGGACCTCACGCCCGACCAGCTCGCGTTCGAACTGCGGGTCAAGGGCGAAGGCGCCCTGCTGCTGGACGAGCTGACCGCCGGCATGGAGCTGGACGCGTTCGTGCTGTTCTCCTCCGGCGCGGCCTCGTGGGGCGGCGCGGGGCAGGGCGGTTACGCGGCGGGCAACGCCTGCCTGGACAGCCTTGCCGAGTACCGCCGCGCCCAGGGGCGGACCGCCACGTCGATCGCCTGGGGCGGCTGGGCCGGGCCCGGACTGACCGACATCGACGCCCAGTTCGTGGACTACCTGCGGCGCATGGGTGTGCTCGCCATGCAGCCGGACCTCGCGATCGCGGCCATGCAGCGCGTCCTGGAGCAGGACGAGACCGTGCTCACCGTCTCCGACATGGACTGGGCGAAGTTCGTCCCCGCCTTCACCCTGGCCCGCCCGAGCAACCTCTTCGCTCTGCTCCCCGAGGCGGCCCCGGCCGCCGGCGAGCCGTCCGAGGACGACGGAGACGGCTTCGCCGCCCGGGTCTCCGCCATGCCCGCCGCCGAACGGCGCGCCTACCTCACCACCCTGGTCCGCGACCACGCCGCCGCCGTCCTGGGACACAGCGGCGGCGACGAGATCGACCCCGGCCAGGCCTTCCGCGAGGTCGGCTTCGACTCCCTGACCGCCGTCGAACTGCGCAACCGGCTCCAGACCGCGACCGGCACCAGCCTGCCCGCCACCCTGGTCTTCGACTACCCCAGCGCCGCCCGGCTGGCCGGCCACCTCGCCGAGCGGTTCGGCGACGCGGCCGAGCAGGACCGCACCGCCCTGCCCGTACCCCAGCAGCTCACCGACGACCCGATCGCCGTGGTCGGCGTGGCCTGCCGCTTCCCCGGCGGCGTCACCGGCCCCGACGAGCTGTGGCAGCTGGTCGCCTCCGGCACGGACGCCGTCTCGGGCTTCCCCGGCGACCGCGGCTGGGACCTCGACGCGCTCCACGACCCCGCCGGCTACCGCCCCGGCGCCTCGATCACCCGCGAAGGCGGATTCGTCGACTCCGCCACGGAGTTCGACGCGGGCTTCTTCGGGATCTCGCCGCGCGAGGCGCTGGCGATGGACCCGCAGCAGCGGCTGCTGCTGGAGGTGGCCTGGGAGTCGCTGGAGCACGCCGGGATCGACCCGGCCACCCTGGCCGGGAGCGCCACCGGCGTCTTCGTCGGCGCCGCCGCCTCCGGCTACCTGGAGGCCATCGACGACCTGCCCGAGACCGAGAGCCACCGCATGACCAGCGGGCTGCTCTCCGTCATCTCCGGCCGGCTGTCGTACGTGCTCGGGCTGGAGGGACCGGCCGTCACCGTGGACACCGCGTGCTCCTCCT
Organism: Streptomyces sp. CA2R106; assembly: GCF_037034245.1. NCBI lineage: Bacteria > Bacillati > Actinomycetota > Actinomycetes > Kitasatosporales > Streptomycetaceae > Streptomyces > Streptomyces sp. CA2R106. The sequence goes on along the minus strand of NZ_JBAGKC010000044.1, from coordinate 4,720 downwards.
CGCTGGTGGCGATGCACTGGGCCGGGCAGGCGCTGCGCTCCGGCGAGTGCTCGCTCGCGCTGGCCGGCGGCGTCAACGTGCTGGTCAGCCCGGTCGGGTTCACCGAGTTCAGCCGCCAGGGCGGGCTGGCCCCCGACGGGCGGGTCAAGGCGTTCGCCGAGGCCGCCGACGGCACCAGCTGGTCGGAGGGCGCGGGCATCCTCGTCCTGGAGCGGCTGTCCGACGCGCGGCGCAACGGCCACGAGGTGCTGGCGGTCGTCCGCTCCAGTGCCGTCAACCAAGACGGCGCGTCCAACGGCCTGACCGCGCCCAACGGCCCCTCCCAGCAGCGCGTCATCCGCCAGGCGCTGGCCGCCGGCTCGCTGTCGCCCTCCGAAGTGGACGTGGTGGAGGCGCACGGTACCGGCACGACGCTGGGCGACCCGATCGAGGCGCAGGCGCTGCTCGCGACCTACGGGCAGGGCCGCCCCGACGACCGGCCGCTGTGGCTGGGCACCATCAAGTCCAACATCGGCCACGCGCAGGCCGCCGCCGGCGCCGCCGGGGCCATCAAGATGGTGCAGGCCATCCGGCACGGCGCGCTGCCGCCCACCTTGAACGTGGACGAGCCGAGCACCCATGTGGACTGGACCGCAGGCCGGGTGCGGCTGCTCACCGAGCAGCAGCCGTGGCCGGAGACCGGGCGCCCGCGCCGCGCGGGCGTCTCCTCCTTCGGCGTGTCCGGCACCAACGCGCACGTGATCCTGGAGGCCGCGCCCCCGCTGGAGGCCGCGCCCCCGCTGGAGGCCGCGCCCCCGGTGGAAGCCGAGCCCCCGGTGGAAGCCGAGCCGGGCACCGCGATCGGCACGCAGACCGTGTGGGTCGTCTCCGGGCGGTCGGCCGACGCCGTGGCCGCGCAGGCCGAACGGCTGCTGGCGCGCGTCGCGCAGGACGGCGGTCCGGACCCGGCCGACGTGGCGTACTCGCTGCTGCGGTCCCGCTCCCTCTTCGACCACCGCGCGGTGGTGGTCGGCGCCGATGCCGATGAACTGACGGCCGGACTACGGGCGTTGGCGGCCGGTGAGTCGGCTGCGGGTGTGGCGCAGGGCGTGGCGCGCAACGGGCGCCGGGTGGCGGTGCTGTTCACCGGCCAGGGTGCGCAACGCCTCGGGATGGGGCGGGAGCTGTACGAGGAGTCGGGGGTGTTCGCTGCGGCCTTCGACGAGGTCGTGGCCGAGTTGGACCGGCACCTCGATGTGCCGCTGCGGGAGGTGGTGTGGGGTGAGGATGCGGAGGTGCTGAACGCGACGGGGTGGGCGCAGCCGGCGTTGTTCGCGGTTGAGGTGGCGTTGTTCCGGTTGCTGGAGTCCTTCGGGGTGCGGGCGGACTATCTGCTCGGCCATTCCATTGGTGAGGTGGCGGCGGCTCATGTGGCGGGGGTCTTCGACCTGGCGGACGCCTGCCGGCTCGTGGCGGCGCGGGCGCGTTTGATGCAGGCGCTTCCGGCGGGTGGGGCGATGGTGGCGATTGCCGCGCCGGAGGAGGACGTACGGCCGCATCTGTCCGACGAGGTGTCCCTCGCGGCGGTCAACGCGCCCGGCTCGGTGGTCGTTTCGGGCCACGAAGCCGCTGTCCTCGCCGTGCGGGAGCACTTCAAGGCGCTGGGCGTGAAGACGACGCGTCTGCGGGTCTCGCACGCGTTCCACTCGGCGCTCATGGACCCGATGCTGGCGGACTTCACCGCGGCGATCGCCGACGTGACGTTCGCCGAGCCCCGTGTCCCCGTGGTGTCGAACCTGACGGGTGAGCCCGCGGACATGACGTCCCCCACGTACTGGGCGCAGCAGGTGCGTTCGGCGGTCCGCTTCGCGGACGGGCTGGCGTGGCTGGCCGGGCAGGGCGTGGACACCTTCGTCGAGGCGGGCCCCGACGCGGTGCTGGCCGGGCTGGTGGAGCGGGAGGACGCCACCGCGGTGGCGTTGCAGCGCCGAGACCGGGCCGGCGGCCGTACCGTACTGCTGGCGCTGGCGCGGCTGTTCGCCGAAGGGGTGCCGGTCGGGTGGGACCGCCTGGTCGGCGGGGCCGGGCGGCGCCGGGTGGACCTGCCGACGTACGCCTTCCAGCGGCGGCGGTACTGGCCCGAGGGCGGCACGGGAGCGGCGGACGTGGCGGCCGCCGGGCTGGCGGCGGTCGCCCACCCGCTGCTGGGCGCGGTGGTGCCCTCGCCCGAGGGCGGCGGCGTGGTGTTCACGTCGCGGCTGTCGGTGGCCGCGCAGCCGTGGCTGGCCGACCACGCCGTGCAGGGGGCGGTGCTCTTCCCCGGCACCGGCTTCGTGGAGCTGGCGGTGCACGCCGCGGACGCGGTCGGCTGCGGCCGGGTCCGCGAGGTGATCGTGGAGGCGCCGCTGGTGCTGCCCGCGCGCGGCGGCGTCCAGGTGCAGGTCGTCGTCGGGGAGGCCGAGGAGGGGCAGCGCCCGGTCACCGTGTACGCGCGCCCCGACGACGGCGCCGACCGGCCGTGGGTGCGGCACGCCAGCGGCGCCGTGGACAGCGCGGCGGGCGCGGCCGCGGCCGGCTTCGAGGTGCTGGCCGGGGTGTGGCCGCCGCCCGGCGCCGAGGAGTTGGCGACCGAGGGGATCTACCAGCGGATCGCCGAGCAGGGCTTCGTGTACGGCCCGTCGTTCCAGGGGCTGGCGCGGGCGTGGCGGCACGACGGGCATGTCTTCGCCGAAGTGGCCCTGCCCGAACCGCAGTCGGGCCGGGCGGACGGCTTCGGCCTGCACCCGGCGCTGCTGGACGCGGTGATGCACGCGCTGGCATTCGTGGACCTGGAGCCGGCGGAGTACGGGCGGCTGCCGTTCAGCTTCGGCGACGTGGCGCTGCACGCCTCCGGCGCGAGCCGGGTCCGGGCCTGCCTGACCAGGACCGGCCCCGACGCGCTGTCGATCGCGGTCGCCGACGAGTCCGGTGACGCGGTGCTGTCACTGGGGTCGCTGGTCGTCCGCCCGCTGACCCCGCAGGCGCTGACGTCCGCGGGCGGCGGCGACGAGGCCGTACTCGCCCTGGAATGGCAGCCGTTGGAGGTCCGGGAGCCGCAGGCGGCGGACTGGGAGAGCGTGGCCGCCGGGGTGGTGGCCGGGCCCGGTGTGGCCGCGGACCTGCTGCCGGGCGCGGCACCGTACGCGCACGCCGGCCTGGTGGACCCGCAGGCGGACGCGGCGCTGCCGCTGGTGGTCGCGGTGGCCGGCGGCGCGGACCCGGTGCGCGGCGCGCACGAGGCGACCGGGTGGATGCTGGAGCAGCTCCGGACATGGCAGTCCGGCGGCCGGGAGCTGGTCGTGGTGACCTCGGGCGCGGTCGCCGCCGCTCCCGGCGAGAGGGTGGCGGACCTGGGCGCCGCGGCCGTGTGGGGCCTGGTGCGTTCGGCGCAGGCGGAGCAGCCGGGCCGGATCACCCTGGTCGATACCGACGCCGCCACCGGTCTGACGGCCGGGCTGCTCGCCGCCGTACGCGGCACCGGCGAACCCCAACTGGCCCTCCGCGCGGGCACCTTGCACGCGGCGCGGCTGTCGCGGGCGGACACCGGGCTGGCCGTTCCGGAGGGCGGCGGTGCCTGGCACCTGGACTCCACCGCCAAGGGCACGCTGGAGAACCTGCGGCTGGTGCCCTTCCCGGCGGCCGAACGGCCGCTGGCCGGGGGCGAGATCAGGATCGAGGTGCGGGCGGCGGGGTTGAACTTCCGCGACGTCCTCAACGCGCTGGGCATGTACCCGGGCGAGGCGGGCCCGCTCGGCGGCGAAGTGGCCGGTGTCGTCACCGAGGTGGGCGCCGACGTGGCGGACCTGCGGGTCGGCGACCGCGTGATGGGCCTGAGCGACGGCGGGCTCGGCTCCGTGGCCGTCACCGACCGGCGGCTGGTCGCGCCGATCCCGGCGGGCTGGTCCTTCACCACGGCCGCGTCGGTGCCGACGGTGTTCCTCACCGCGTACTACGGCCTGGTGGACCTGGCCGGGCTCCGGCCGGGCGAGCGCGTCCTCGTCCACGCGGGTGCGGGCGGCGTCGGCATGGCCGCGCTGCAACTGGCCCGCCACCTGGGCGCCGAGGTCTTCACGACGGCGAGCGAGGGCAAGTGGCCCGCGCTGCGCGAACGCGGCGTCGACACCGCCCACTTGGCGTCCTCGCGCACCCTGGACTTTGAGGACGCCTTCCGGCGGGTCACCGGCGGCCGGGGCGTGGACGTCGTACTGAACTCGCTGACCGGTGAGTTCATCGACGCGTCGATGCGGCTGATGCCGGGCGGCGGCCGGTTCGTCGAGATGGGCAAGGCCGACCTGCGGACGGACGAGCAGGTCGAGTCCGCCTACCCGGGCGTCAGTTACCACACCTACGACCTGGTGCAGGCCGGACCCGACCGGGTCCAGCAGATGCTGCGCGAACTGGCCGGGCTGTTCGAGGCGGGCGCGATCGAGCCGCTGCCGACCGTGGAGTGGGAGGTGCGGCAGGCGCCGGAGGCGTTCCGGTTCATGAGTCAGGCGAAGCATGTCGGCAAGATTGTGCTGACGGTGCGTCAGGAGCTGGTGGGTGGGGGCACGGTTCTGGTCACGGGTGGTACGGGCGGTCTGGGTGGGGTGTTGGCGCGGCATCTGGTGGCGGTGCACGGGGTGCGGGATCTGGTGCTGGTGTCGCGGCGGGGGCGTTCGGCGCCTGGGGCTGAGGAGTTGGTGGCGGAGCTGTCCGAGTC
>NZ_JBAGKC010000043.1:0-48381 GCF_037034245.1 Streptomyces sp. CA2R106 | reverse complement strand
GCGGACCAGCATCCGCCGGGCCCTCAGGGCTGGCACCGAACGTTCTACCGGCCCGCCCCGGGAAGTCAGTTGCCGTCGGCGACTTCGTGGCCGGCCTGGGAGGCTGTGTGGTGCCGGGCGGCGGCCGCGGCTGCTTCCGGGTCGCCCTGGCGCAGCGCCGCGATGATGGCCTCGTGCTCCTCGAGGACCGCCTGCCAGTTCTGCGCGTCACGGGGCATGGTGATGCGGTAACGGCGGATGGTCATCAGCAACTGCTCGGTGAGTTCGGCGAGGATGCGGTAGCCGCTGGCCTCGGACAGGAGCCGGTGGAAGTCGGAGTTGAGTTCGGGCAGGCGCTCGATCGCGCCCTGGTCGAGCTCGGTGCGCATCGCGGCCTGGGCCTGTGCCAGCCCGGTCAGCAGTTCGTCGTCCACCCGCTCCGCGGCGAGCCGGGCGACGAGGGTCTCGATCGCCTCACGGGCGAGGAAGACGCCTCGCATCTCGGTCTTGTCGATCTCGGCGACGGTGACGCCCGCGTGCAGGTGGGAAGTGAGCAGGCCGTCGGATTCCAGGCGCTTGACGGCTTCGCGGATGGGGATCTTGCTGACGCCCAGGTTCCGTGCGAGCTCGTCCATGTTGACGCGCTCGCCGGACCGCAGATCCCCGGTGACGATGGCCTGACGCAAGGTGTCGTAGACCAGGTCGGCCTTGCTCTTCACCGTGGGCAGCCGCACGGCCCAGCTGTTCTCCGCCATGCGTTCATCGTATGCGATATCCGCCCGGCCGCTCGGAACGCCGGCCTGTTCTCCGGGACGTTGACCGGACTAACGGGAGACACGCCGATCACGAAGAAGACGTACCTGGACGACCTCTACAAGCCGCGGACGATCCGGCACAGCAACGCGGTGCTGCGCAGCTGCTACGACTTCTGGATCGAGACCGGCGGCGGCCGGTGGTCAACCCGGTGCCGCTGACGCGGTCGGACCGGCGCCGACCGCATGCCGACCACAATCCGCTGGAGCCCTACCGGGGCGAGGGACGGCTGCGCGACAACCCGCAGTTCCCCAAGCGGCGCCCGCGGCCGATGCCCGACGAGCGGTGGAACGAGCTGTTCGCGGCTCTGCGCTCGAACCGGGACCGGGTGATCCTGGCCCTGGCCGTCAGCAACGGCGCCCGCGCCTCGGAACTGCTGGGCGTGCGCGGGGTCGATCTCGACTGGGGTGACCAGCTCGTGAAGGTCGTGCGCAAGGGCACGCTCGCCGAGCGGTGGCTGCCCGCCAGCCCGGAGGCGTTCATCTGGATTCGCCTCTACCTGGCCGAAGGACCGCCGCTGGACCCGCAGGCCCCGCTGCGGTGGACCCTGCGCCGCCGTGACCACGGCAGCGGGCTGGCCTACCAGGTCATGGATTACGAGGCGCTTCGGGCGGTGTTCCGCCGGGTCAACGCGCTGCTGGGCACGAACTGGTCGATGCACGACCTGCGTCACACGGCCGCCCTGCGCATGGCGCGCGACGAGAGTCTGTCGCTGCGGGACATGCAGACGATCCTTGGTCACGCCCACCTGTCCACCACGGCGGATGTCTACCTGGTGGAGGAGGAAGCCCAGGTCATCCGTCGTGTTCAGGAGCATCCGGCCCCCACGAGCACCTGGAACGCGACGACGTCCTGGCCCTGCTGCCCCTCTGCCCGGTCTGGCCGGCGCAGGACTACACCAACGGCCGGATGCTGGGCCGCAACCGGGTGATCGGGGCCGGGCAGGTCCTCGACGGGCTCCTGACGCACCCCGGGGACGGCTGGCAGGCCCGCTGGAGGGCGGCAGACGCCGATCGCGGCAAGGACTGGATCGAGCAGCTGCTCGCCCGGACCGACAACGGTCACAGCTACCAGGGTCGCCGCTCGGCGCTGCTGAGCGGCCTGAACAGCATGTTCATCAGCCGCGTCGTGCTGCCCGACTACGAGTTCCTGCGCGGCTACAAGGCCATGGCGCCGTTCAAGGACGTCCAGCACATGTTCCGGGCCGGGACGCCGGAGCAGATGCGCCGCCACGGAAGCGGGCCGGGCATGACGGGCCGACACCTCGACGAGGGCCTGCGCGTGCTCTCCAAGATGATCCTGCACACCGGCCGCGACCCCGACCAGCTCACCGCCGAGGACGCCTTCGAGGCGGGCCTGGGGACGGCGGGCCATCGGCTACTCCTACGACGGCACCCACAGCGCCTGGGATCTGCTCCGCGGCGCCGGGGCGATCCACTCCAAGGTCACCCTCAAGGACGCGCTGCGGCACAGCCAGCGCCCCACCGCCGAACTGGTCGACTTCCACAACCTTCAGTGCACGCCCGTGCGCAACCTGCTGGTCCGCTACCTCGAAGAACGCCCTCCCGATGTCGACTACGGCACCTTCGTCGGCCTGGCCCGTCAACAAGAGCGGCGAGGTGGTGGAGCGCCGCTCCCGCTACGACGTCATGATGCGCATCCGCGGCTTCTCCCTCGACATTCAGGAATGGGCACACGAAGATCCGTTCTAGGTCCAGTGGGCCTGTCCCAGCCCGATCCGCCGGGGCGACGGCGCGGGCAACCTCAAGGCCGTGGCCCAGACGCAGGCGCACATGCACCAGCGGGTCCGCGAGCGCCTCCCCCACCTCGGGCGCCTGGTCGTAGCCGCTGAGCGTGAGCGGGACGAGACCGCCGCGCTGCTGGCGGCCGCGAAGGCCGCCGAGTTCGATACGTACTTCGAGCACGAGGGCGCCCGCTATCTGCGGGTTCTGCCCGCCGCCCACAAGGTCACCAGCCGCCCCGACCACGTCACCCCGCACGTCTACATCCAGGCGGAGGGCAGCGCGAAGCGGATCAACCAGAGCATGGCCGAGGACGAGGCGTTCTGGGCTTGGGCTGTCATCGAGGCCCTGCGGCACACCGGAGTACGCGTCGAGGAACTCACCGAGATCACGCACCTCGCGCTGGTCTCCTACAAGCTCCCCGACACCGGCGAGATCGTCCCGCTGTTGCAGATCGTGCCGTCCAAGAGCAACGAGGAACGGCTGCTGCTGGTCCGCCCGGAACCGGCCAGCGTCCTGGCCACGATCATCAAACGCCTCCGGGACGCCAACGGCGGCAAGATCCCGCTCACCGCCCGCTACGACGACCACGAACGCGTCACCGGGCCGCTGCTGCCGCACCTCTTCCAGCGCCGCCATTACCGGCAGGCGCAGGTCATGGGCCAGAGGCCGTGACCGGCGGGCTGCCCGTCCACATCGCCGCCCGCATCCTCGGACACAAGACCCTGACGACCACTCAGGCATACCTCGCGGTCTTCCAGGACGACCTGATCCGCACCTACCGCGGCTTCCTCGACCGCCGCCGGGCCGAACGCCCCGTCGAGGCATACCGGGAGCCCACCGCGCAGGAGTGGCGCGACTTCCAGCAGCACTTCGAACTCCGCAAGGTCTCGCTCGGCACTTGCGGGCGTCCCTACGGAACCCCCTGCAAGCATGAGCACGCCTGCATCCGCTGCCCAGTCCTCCAGATGGACCCCCGCCAGAAATCCCGCCTCACCGAGATCATCCAGAACCTCCGTCAACGCATCCGCGAGGCCCGCGCCAACGGCTGGCTCGGCGAGGTCGAGGGACTTCTGGTCAGCTTCGACGCCGCGATGGCCAAACTCAAGAGCCTCAAGAACACCCCCACCGACGGACGCCCTCAACTGGTTGGCCTCGGCATGCCCGTCTTCACTGACGACGCACCACCGCCTCAGCCAGATGAGTAGGTGTTTTTCTTCCTAGCGCGTTGAAGCACGGCTCTCCGAGATCCAGATGGTCAGCAGATCGAGCTCGCCCATCGCGACGGATCGTCGTTGCGGAGGGCTGCTGCCCGAGGTCACAATGCGTGGAGATGCCGGGTGGTCATCCCGGCGAAGTGTTGGAGGCGCTGCTTGTGAACACCGCACCGCGGTGCGCCTCGCCATGCGCGCCAGACGCTGACCACTTCGCTTCGCCCACCGGCTGACCTGCTTCGTTCACGGTGGGCGCTTCCTCTTGTGGGAGACCACCGTAGTGTCCGAAGACTTCGGGACGGTTGATCGCCGTCCTCTGGCAACGGTCCTTGCCGCCAACCTCGTCTCGATCGCAGGGAATTGCCTCACATACATGGGCGTGCCGTGGTTCGTGCTGCAGAGCACGGGCAGCGCCGCCAAGGCCGGGATCGTCGCGTTCTGCACACTGCTGCCCGCAGTGCTCGCCGCGCTCGTCAGCGGTCCGGTCATCGACCAGATGGGCCGACGGCGGGTGAGTGTCGCCTCGGATCTCGCCTGCGGGGTCGCCGTTGCGGCGATCCCGCTTCTGCAGTTCGCCGGCATCCTGCAGTTCTGGATGCTGTGCGTGCTGATGGCGATGACAGGGCTGTTCCGTGCGCCCGGTGAAACCGCTCGCGGCGTCCTGTTGCCCACGCTCGCTGAACGCGCCGGTATGCCGCTGACCAGGGCTGCCGGGCTGTACGACGGTGCGGCACGCTGTGCGGCGCTGACGGCATCCGCTCTCGGAGGTGTGCTGATCGCCGTACTCGGAGCCGAGAATGTCCTGCTGGTGGATGCCGCGACTTTCGCCGTGGCGGCGCCACTGTTCGCGTTCGGAGTGCGCGGCCTGCCCGAGGCGCAGGCCGAACGACGGGCCGAGCCGACGTCGCTGCGTGCCTACCGTCGTGACCTCACGGAAGGGTACCGCTTCGTGGCGGCCACGCCGCTGCTGCTGGGCCCGTGCCTGATGACGCTGGTCACCAGGGGCCTCGACCAGGGATGGAGCGCCGTGCTCCTGCCCGTGCATGCCCGTGAGGAGCTAGATGGTGCCGTCGATCTCGGTCTGCTGAACGCGGCGTTCGGGGTTTGCGCTCTCACGGGGGCGCTGGTTTATGGGGCGGTGGGCAGCCGCTTTCGGCGGTGGCCCGTGTTCACGATCGCCTTTCTCATCGGGGGTTTGCCGCGCTTTGTGGTGGCCGCCTTCACCGATACCTTCACCCCGCTGGCCGTGATCATGGCGGTTGAGGGTCTCGCCTTCGGTGTCCTCAACCCCATCATGGCCACCGTGACCTATGAGGCGGTGCCGGAGGACCTGCGCAGCCGCGTGCTGAGCGCGACCACGGTCTCGGTCCAGCTGGTCACCCCGCTGGGTGGACTGGTCGCGGGCTTCCTCGTGGATTCGGCCGGCCAGCCCTTCTCGCTGCTGGCGGTCGGCGGTGCGTATCTGCTCGCCACGCTGTGCCCGGTGATCTTCCCGGCCTGGAGGCAGATGGACCATACCGGTTCTCCCCACGACAAGGCGGAGGGCTCACTGCCGCAGAACTCGGGGACGAAACGGATGTAGTCACGGAGACAGCCGCTTCATGGCGCTGCTCACGAACACCTGACGCCGGTGCTCCCCGTCGCGGTACTCAAGCGGGGGCCCGGCCTTCTTAGTCCGGAAAAGGGCCTTCTCCGCAGTGGACCCGGCCGCGTGCCGGTCACGGCTCGCCGGGCAGCGGAGGCAGCCCCATCCGCTCCCGGTGCCCGTCCCTCAGCAGGCTGGCGGGACTGACCGCGGACGCGCCGCCGTCCAGGACCAGTTCACCGCCCGCCAGCAGGACCGCGTCGGGCGAGGCGGCGAAGGCCACCGCGGACGCGACCTGCTCGGGCGTGGCGAGCAGGCGCATGGGATTGCTTTCGCGCAGCCTGCCGAGGTCCTCCGCACCGTCGAGGCGCGACTCGGTGGCCGGGGTGCGGACCCAGCCCGGGGAGACCGTGACGAAGGAGATTCCGTGGGGCCCGTAGTCCACCGCGAGCTGCCGGGTGAGGGCGGCCAGCGCGCCCTTGGCCGCGGCGTAGGCGGGTAGGCCGGGCGCCGCCGTGCGATGCAGCACCGAGCCGACGGTCACCACCGCGCCGGCGCCCGCCTCGATCATGGCCGGCAGTACCTCGCGGACGCACAGGAACACCGAGGTGAGGTTGGCGGCCAGTACCGCGTGCCACTCCTGCTCGGTGGTGAGGTGCAGCGGCCGGCCCTCGGTCACGCCCGCGCAGGTGACGAGGACGTCCACCCCGCCGTGCTCCCGGGCCGCCCCGCGCACCGCGGTCGCCACCTCGTCGGATCGGGTCACGTCCGCGCGGTGGTAGGAGACGCCCGGGAGCCGCGGGTCCGCGAGGTCGATCCCCGCCACGCGCAGGCCGTCCGCCGCGAGCCGGGCGGCGACGGCGCGGCCGATTCCGCCCGCCGCACCTGCGCCGTGACCCGGATCGCGGTCTTCACCGGCCGGGAGACCTCCCAGGAGGAGAGCCGGGCTCTCGGCGCCATCAACGCATGAGCACGGCCGCGCATCTGCCCGAGCAGCCATCGACCACGTGGAGAACCCCGTGAGCAACGCCCCCCTTCGTATCGCCGAAGTCGAGGTCCTGGCGCTGTCGGCCAGCTTCGACGACCTCTACGACTCGCCCGACGACGTCCCCGACTGGCTGCGCTACCCGGCGTCCAGCCACCGGGTCCTGCCCCGGCACGGCCAGTACGCCACCCTGGTCAAGGTGCGTGCCGAGGACGGCAGCGTCGGCATCGGGGAGTGCTACGGCCTGCCCTCCCCCGAGGTCACCGCCACCGTCGTCGCCACCGTCCTGGCCCCGCTGCTGGTCGGCCAGGACGGCCTGGCCACCACCGCGGTATGGGAACGGCTCTTCCAGGGGCAGGCGGCGGGCGGCCACAACCGCGGGTTCTACCTCGAAGCCGTCGCCGGAGTCGACCTGGCCCTGTGGGATCTGCGGGGCAAGCACGCCGGAGTGCCCGTCCACCGCCTGCTCGGTGGCCCGGTCCGGGAACGGGTCGAGTGCTACGCGAGCCCCGTCGCGCTGCACGCCGATCCGCAGGACTCGGCGCTTCAGGCACGCGGTTTCGTCGACGCGGGTTTCCGGACCCTCAAGGTCAAGATCGGCCGCGGTGCCCGCACCGACCGCGCCCACCTGCACGCGGTCCGCGCCGCGGTCGGTGAGGACATCGGCATCCTCACCGACGCCAACTGCGCGTACGACCTCGACGAGGCGACCCGTGTGGGCTCCGTCCTGCGCGACCTCGACATCTCCTGGTACGAGGAACCCCTCCAGGTCGACGACCTGGCCAACCTCGCCGAACTGCGGCGTCGCACGGGCCTGACCATCGTCAACGGCGAGACCCACTTCACCCGGTTCGACCTGCGCGACTCCCTGGTGCACCGCGCCATCGACGTCTTCATGCCGAACGTCGCCCGTAGCGGCGGCATCACCGAGGCCACCCGGCTCGCTGCCCTCGCCTCCGCCTTCCACGTCGACATCGCGCCACATGGCGTCGGCTCGGGGGTCAGCCTGTGCGCGGCGCTCCAACTGTGCGCCGCCATCCCCAACCTGCGCACCTACGAGTACAACCGGCTCCCCAACCCCATCCGTGAACAGATCCTGCGCAACCCGCCGGCGTTCCGCGACGGAGCCCTCACCGTCCCCACCGGACCCGGCCTGGGCTTCGAACTCGACGACGCCGCCGTCGACCGCTACACGGTCGCCCGCTTCTGACGGACCCGGACCCACTCAGCTGCTGCCGGGCGTTCGCCCGGGCGCCCCGGGACCAGGACACCCACCCGGCTCCGCCTCGGGGCCGGTTCTCACCGCCCGTCGGCCAGGCGCTGGATGGTGGCGGCCAGCCATGCCTGGAGGTCCGCCGGATCGCCGATGTCGCGGCGCAGGACCCGGCGGCGGGTCGAGACGCCGAGCACGAAGGCGTCGATCGCCGCGGCGCGGCCGCGGGCGTCCGCGTCGTCCAGACCGCTGTCGCGCAGATAGCGGTACAGCGGTTCCAGCGAGTTCGCGTCGAGGAAGGCGGCCAGTGCTTCGGCGGCCTCCGGACGTTCGCCGGAGGCGCGTTGCAGCACGAGCAGCGGGTCCTCCCCGGGCGGGCCGGACCAGCGTGCGACGATGCTGGCCGCCAGGCGCGCGCCCAGTGTGGACCGGTCGCCGTCGAAGGAGCCGGAGACCGGGATCTCCACCCGCGTCGCCGCGAGGAAGAGGCCCTCCTTGCCGCCGAAGTAGCGGGTGATGAGGTTGGGCGACACTCCGGCCGCGTCGGCCACGCCCTTGACCGTGGCGGCCGTGTACCCGTGCTGCGCGAACTGCCGTCTCGCGTGCTCCAGGATTCTCCGCTTGGTGGCGGCCGCGTCTCGCACCCTCATGTGCACCACCATACACATCCCATGTGTACGCTGATACACATGGATGACGAGATACGGGACCGGCTCCGGCGGACGCGGCGGGTCGCGACCCCCTGGGATGACGACGCTGCTCGGGGCATCACCCGCACCGAACTCGACGAACTGCTGGAGTACTGGGCGGACGGCTACGACTGGGGCAGGCACGAGCGCCGCATCGACGCGTATCCGTGGGTGACGGTGCGGGCGGGCGGCACCGACCTGCGCGTGATCCACCAACGGTCCGCGGACCCCGGCGCCCCGGTCGTGGTGCTGCTGCACGGCTGGCCGGACTCGGTGCTGCGGTTCGAGCGCGTGCTGCCCCTCCTGAGCGACATGCACGTGGTGGTTCCCGCGCTGCCGGGGTTCCCGTTCGCCGCCCCGGTCACCGGTCCGGGCATGTCGGCCGGCCAGATCGCCGGGGTCGTGGCAGACGCCCTGGAGGAACTCGGGCACCGGCGGTACACGGTGTCCGGTGGGGACGTGGGCGGCACCGTCGCCGAGCTCCTCGCGGCCCGGCATCCGGACCGGGTGGCCGCCCTGCACCTCACGAACGTCGCCCCGCAGCGCGCCGTCACGGCGGACCCCGCCGGTCTCGCCCCGGACGCGGCCGCCTACCTCCGCAGGTCGGCACAGTGGTTCCGGGCCGAAGGCGGCTACATCGCGCAGCAGTCGACGAAGCCCAACACGCTCGCCGTCGCCCTCGGTGACTCCCCCGCCGGGCTCGCGGCCTGGATCGTCGAGAAACTGCGGTCCTGGTCCGACGGGTCCGCGTTCACACCGGACGAACTGCTCACCTGGGTCACCGCCTACTGGGTCACCGGCACGATCGGCACGTCCCTCGGCACCTACGCCGAACCGGTCGCCCTCCCCGACCGGATCGACACGCCGACGGTGCTCTCCGTCTTCGCGCACGACACCAAGCCGGAGCCACGCAGCTACGCCGAGGTGTTCCTCAACGTCCTCGACTACGTGGAACACCCCGCCGGAGGGCACTTCGCCGCCTGGGAGCAGCCCCGGGCCTACGCCGACGATCTGCGCCGCGCGGTCGGACGGGGCCGGTGAGCGCCTGCTGACCCGGCCCCGCACACGTCGTCCCCGACGGGACGGCAGGGCGGGCCCAGGCCAGACGGTGTGCTCAGGCCAGGCGGCCGGCGCCCTCCAGGTAGTGCAGGACCGCGGCGACCCTGCGATCGACCTGGTCGGCCGGCGACAGGTCGAGCTTGGCGAAGATGCTGCGGATGTGCTTGTGGACCGCGCCGTCCGTGACGACGAGCCGTGCCGCGATGCCGCTGTTGCCCAGCCCCTCGGCCATCAGGGCGAGCACCTCGCGCTCGCGGGGGCTGAGGCGTTCCAGCCGGGAGTCCTGGCGGGAGCGGGTGAAGAGCTGCGCGACGACCTCCGGGTCGATGGCGGTGCCGCCGGACGCCACCCGGTGCAGGGCGTCCAGGAACTCCTCCACCCGGCCCACGCGTTCCTTGAGCAGGTACCCGAGGCCGCCGGCGCCGCCGACGAGCAACTCGGTCGCGAAGCTCTGCTCGACGTACGCGGACAGCACGAGGACGGCCAGGCCGGGCCGCCTGCGCCGGGCCTCGACCGCGGCGACGATGCCCTCGTCGGTGTGGGTCGGCGGCATGCGCACATCGAGGATGGCGACGTGCGGCTGGTGCTCGTCGATGGCCGCCAGCGCCCCGTCGGGGGTGCCGGCGGTGGCCACCACGTCCAGGCCCTCGGCGCGCAGCAGCAGGGCCAGGCCCTCGCGGAGCAACGGGTCGTCCTCGGCTATCACGATCCGCAGGTCACGATCCACAGGGAAGGTCCACTTCGAGGGTTGTCGGGCCGCCGGGCGGGCTGGTCAGCAGGAGGCTACCGTCAAGTGCCGCGACGCGGCTGCGGATGCCCCTGAGCCCGGAGCCGCCGCCCTCGCCCCGCGGGCCGGCGGGCGAGGGGCCCTCGGCGCCACCGTGGCCGTCGTCCTCGACGCGCACGCGCAGCCGTCCCCCGCGGCTGCGGGCCGTGACGGTGGCCTGCCGGGCATCGCTGTGCTTGGCGACGTTGGTGAGTGCCTCGGCGACGACGAAGTAGGCGGTCGCCTCGACGGAGGCGGCGCACCGTTCGGGTACGTCGATGTCGATCCGGCACGGCACCGCGCAGTTCGCCGCGAGTCCGGCCAGCGAGCTGGCCAGGCCGCGGTCGGCCAGCACCGGGGGCAGGATGCTCCGGGCGACCGTACGCAGTTCCGCGAGGGCCTGTTCGGCGGCGGACTGGGCGCGCTCCAGGAGTTCGCCGGCGCCGGCCGGGTCGCGGGCCACCATGCGGCGGGCGGCACCGACCAGGACGGTGACGCTGACGATACGGTTCTGCGTGCCGTCGTGCAGGGACCGCTCGATGCGGCGCAGTTCGGCGGCGTGGGCGTCCAGGGCGGCGGCCCGGGTGGCCGTCAACTCCGCCACGCGCAGCGAGAGATCGACGTCGGGCCCGGCGGTGAGGAGCTGCCGTCCGGGCCGGGCCTGGAGCCGGGCCATCCCGGGGCCGAGACCGAGGAGGATGGTGATCCAGCCCAGCCCCAGCAGGCCCACGGCGAGGGCGTCCGGCCACGAGTGCGCGACGCCGATCCCGAGGGAGGTTGCGGTGGCGTCGGTGGGAGCCAACCGCCAGTAGAGCGGGAAGGCGGTGTCCCGGACCGCGGAGATCGGCAGGAAGACACCGAACAGCCCCAGCAGGAGCCCCAGGGTGGCGTGCCGGACCAGCCAGCGCAGCTCGCGCCGGGTGGTGGGGTCGGCCAGCGCGAGCCGCAGCCGCGTCGGCGGCGGGTCGGGAGCGATGACCTCCGGCCCCCAGCGGCCGAGCCGCTTGCGTTCCCGCCCGGCCAGGGCGTGCAGCGCGCGCAGCACGGCGGGTGCCATGAGCAGGCCCACCCCGGCCAGGCTCGTCACGGCGGTGACGGCCGCCCAGAGCAGCACCAGCAGGGCCGGCAGCGCCGTGCCGAGCCCGGAGACGAGCCGGCCGATCGAGGTGCCCGCGGTGCGCAGCGCCCGCAGGGCGGTGTCCCGCAGGCCATCGCCCCGGTGGGCGGCCGCGGGGTGCTGCGGGGTGTCCATCCGGCCTCTTTCCCGGCCCGTGCGCTGCCTGCTCGGTCCGTGCTTCGTCCCGGACGACCCTAGCCGTCCGCCGGTGCGCGGGGCGGCCGCGGCGGTGGGAAGTACAGCAGGCTGTACCTCCTGCCGGGCACCCTGCGGGATCGGCAGGCAGGGGTGCTGGTCCCTAGCGTCGGTGACGACAGCGCGGACCGCACGAGACCCCCGGAGCAGCCCCCATGCCGAACCCACCGACCGAACCCGGCCGCCTCGCCCGCGGCGACGTCCTCCGCCCGATGCTGTGGACGCTGGCCGTGCTCAGTGCCGTCGTCAACATGGCCGCCTCCTACGGCGCCGCGCACACCTGGGTGCACCTGGCCTGCGGAGCCGTCACCGTGGTCTGCGGCGTCACCCTCGTCGTGGCCCACCAGCGGGGACGCCGGTGAACGCCATCGCCCTCGCGCACGTCAGCAAGGAGTACGCGGCAGGCGTACGCGCCCTCGACGACGTGTCGCTGACCGTGGCGCGGGGCACCTTCCTCGCCGTGATGGGGCCCTCGGGCTCCGGCAAGAGCACGCTGATGCACTGTGCCGCCGGACTCGACGCCCCGACCTCGGGGAGCATCCGCATCGACGGCCGGGAGATCAGCGGGCTCAATGAGACCCGCCGTACCGAACTGCGCCGCGAGCGGGTGGGGTTCGTGTTCCAGGCGTACAACCTGATCCCCTCCCTCAGTGTCGAGGACAACATCACGCTGCCGCTGCGGCTGGCGGGCCGCGCCCCGGACCGGGACTGGCTGCGGACGCTGGTGGCGCGGGTGGGGCTGGCCGACCGGCTGGCGCACCGGCCCGCCGAACTGTCCGGCGGGCAGCAGCAACGGGCCGCCGTCGTCCGGGCCCTGGTGGCAAGGCCCGCCGTCGTGTTCGCCGACGAGCCGACCGGCGCGCTGGATCTGCGCAGCGCCCACGAGGTCCTGGGCCTGCTGCGGGAACTCGTCGACGACCTGGCCCAGACGGTCGTGATGGTCACCCACGACCCGGCCGCCGCGGCTCGGGCGCACCGGGCGCTGGTGATGGCCGACGGCCGGGTGGTCGAGGCCGTCGACGAGCCGACCGCCCCCGCGCTGGCCCGCCGTCTCGTCGAGTTGGGAGAGGTGTGAGCGGCGTGAACGGCATGTTCCGTCTGGCGGCCCGCCTGGCGGGGCAGCGGCTCACGGCGCCGGCCGCCGTGGCCTGCGCGGTGCTCGGCAGCGCCGCCCTGGTCACCGGCACCGGGGTGCTGGCCGAGTCCGGACTGCGGTCCCATCTGCCGGCCGGCCGCCTGGCCGGCGCGGACGTCGTGGTCGCCGCTTCCCAGGAGTACCACCCGAGCGGCGACCTGCCGATCGCGCTTCCCGAACGCCGCGGCATACCGGCCCGGTTGACCGCCGAACTGTCCGGGCTGCCGGGGGTGACGGCGGCGGCCGGCGACATCGGCTTCCCCGCGGCGGTGCTGAACGGCCGCGGCGCGGTCGTGGCCGGGAGCAGCGACCCGGCGACGGCCGGACACGGCTGGTCGTCGGCACGGCTGCTCGCCGCCGCGCACCTGGCCGGCCGAGCACCGGCCGGATCGGGCGAGGTCGCGGTGGACAGCGCCGTCGCCGTCGCGGCGGGCGTACGCGTGGGCGACCGGGTCCAGGTGGTGGCCGGCGGCCGCCCCGCCGCCGGCTACCGCGTCTCGGCGGTGGTCGACGCTCCGGACGCGGGCATCCTCTTCGACGACCCGACCGCCGTACGGCTGTCCGGCCGCGACAGCGGCCCCCGGGCCGGCACCGTCGACCTCGTCGGGCTGCGGACCGCGCCGGGCGCACGGGACCGGGTCGCCGCCGAGGTCCGTACGAAGCTGAAGGGCAGCGGACTGGTGGCCGTCACCGGTGCCGCCCGCGGGGACCTGGTCTCGCCCGGGGCCGGCGCGTCCCGCTCGCTGCTGCTGCTGCTCGCGGGCTCACTGGCCGGGGTGGTCCTGCTGATCACCGGGTTCGTGACGGCGAGCGCGCTGACCGTGTCGGTGGACGGGCAGCGCCGCGACCTGGCCCTGATGCGGGCCATCGGCGCGACTCCCCGGCAGATCCGGCGGTTCGCCGCCGCGCAGGCCACCGTGGTCGCAGGCGTGGCCCTGGTACCCGGCGTGGCCGCGGGCTACCTGCTGGCCGACCGGTTCCGGCGGCTGCTGGCCGACCTGGGTGTCATACCGTCCGAACTGCCCCTGACGGTAAGCCCCTTGCCCGCGCTCGCAACCGTCCTGCTGACGGTCCTGTGCGTGCAGCTCGCCGCTCGGGGCGCGGCCTGGCGCACCTCCCGCCGGCCGGCCGTCGAGGCGGTCGCCGAGTCCCGCAGCGAGCCCCGTACCCCGTCGAAGGCCCGCACCCGCGCGGGCCTGCTGCTCGTCGTCGCGGCCACCGGGCTGTCGGTCGCGCCGCTGTTCGCCCGCACCGTCGCCGGCGCCACCGCCACGTCTCTCGCGGGTGTCCTCGGCGCGATCGGGCTGGCCCTCGCGGGTCCGGCGCTGATGCGGGCCATCGGCACCGCCGCGTCCCGCCGTACGGTCGCCGGCTCCTCCGCGCCGGCCTGGCTGGCGATGTCCAACGTCCGCGCGTACGCCCTGCGCAACGCGGGGATCGTCAGCAGCCTGGCGATGGCCGTGGTCTTCGTCCTGACCTACACCTTCACCCAGACCACCGTGCTGGCCGCCACCGCTCAGGACACCCGCACCGGGACCCTCGCCCAGCAGCGGCTGACCGCTCCGGGCCTGGGCGGTCTGCCCGACGGCGTGCTGAGCGCCGTACGGGACTCGCCCGGCGTACGGGCGGCGGCACCGGTCGGCACGACCACCGTGGTGTGGCCGTACCGGCAGTTCGGCGACACGGACACCGAGTCGGACCCTGCGATGATCCTCACTCCCGGCGCGGCGGGCGTCCTCGACCTCGGGGTCCGCGGGGGCAGCCTGGCCCGTCTGACCGGTGCCACCGTCGCCGTCAGCAGCGACGCGGCCCGCTCGCGTTCGGCCGAGGTGGGCCACCGGATCGGCCTGGTCCTCGGGGACGGCGCGCATGTCACCGCCACCGTGGTCGCCGTCTACTCCCGCGGGCTCGGCTTCGGCTCGCTGGTCCTGTCGCACGATCTGGCCGCCGGCCACACCACGGCCACGCTCGACCAGAGCATCCTGGTGCGCACCGACGGCACCCCGGCGGCCCGGCAGGCCCTCACGGCCCTCGTCGCGGCCCGCCCCGGTCTGGCGCTCGAGGACGCCCGCCCCGCCGCCGCGACCGGCCTGAAGGACGCCCCGCCGGAGGTGTGGATCAACCTCGTCACCATCGTCGTGCTGCTCGCGTACCTCCTGCTCGGCATCGCCACCAAGCTGGTCGCCGCCACCGCGCAGCGCCGGGTCGAGATGGCCGCGCTGCGTCTGGGCGGCACGACGCCGCGGCAGGTCCGCGCGATGATGCGCCGCGAGGCCGCGGTGGCCGCCGCCACCGCCCTGGCCGCGGCCCTGCTGCTGTCCGCGGTCCCGCTCGCCCTCCTCGGCCAGGGCTTCCTCGACCGGCCGTGGCCCGCGGGCCCGGCGTGGCTGCTGCCCGCCCTCGCCCTCCTGGTCACCGCCACGGCCTTCCTCACCGTCGAACTGCCCACCCGCCGGGCCCTGCGTACACCACCGGCCGCCGTGATCCGCGCGCAGTGAGCCGCGGTCCCGCGGTGACGGACCGGCGATCCGACTACGCTCGGCTCACGCCGGGGACGCGCGCCGCGGGGACGCACCTCCCGCACGGAAGACGCCTTCACCTTCGAGGAGACACTGATGGCAAGCATCACGCTGTTCGGCGCCACCGGGATGATCGGGAGCCGCGTCCTCGGCGAGGCGCTCGATCGTGGCCATGACGTCCTGGCCGTGGTCCGCGACCCCTCGAAGCTGACCCGGACCCATGCGGCGCTGCGGATCGTCGCAGGAGACGTCCTCGATCCGGCGTCGGTCGCCGGCGCGGCCGGCGGCCGGGACGTCGTGGTGAGCGCCGTCGGCGGTGGGCACGGCGACGGCGCCGGACATCGCGCCACCGCCGAGCCCTCCGCGAGGTCGCTCGTGGCGGGACTGCGCTCCCTCGGCGGCGGCAACGTCGCCCCGCGTCTGATCGTGGTCGGCGGAGCCGGGGCGCTGCGGACCTCCGACGGCAGGCTGCTGTGGGACACCGAGGGGCTGCCGGAGCCCTTGGTGCAGATCATGCACGCACACGGAGCGGCGCTGGATCACCTCCGGACCGTCGGCGACGTCCGCTGGACCGTGATCAGCCCGTCCGCGCTGGTCGGTCCCGGCTCCCGGACCGGTACGTACCGCAGCGCCCTCGACGACCTCCTCGTGGGTGAGGACGGCACGAGCCGGATCTCCGCCGAGGACTTCGCCGTCGCGGTCGTCGACGAGATCGAGCACGGACGCCACCTCAACACCCGGTTCACCGTGGGCTACTGAGAGCTGACGGCGCCTCGGCACCGGCAGTGCGCGGCCCTGCGGGCGGTCGCGGTGCGCCGGCCGTCTCGGTCGCGGTGTCAGGGAAGCCGGCGGGGGCTGCCGGGGGCGGCGGTGCGGGCCGCCGCCTGCGGCCGGAAGTACGGCGGGCGGCCGGTGATCGCGCGCACCAGGTCCTCGGCCCCGGCCGGGCTGAGGTCCGCCACCACGTAGTGGTCGGCGCTCTGCGGCTGGAGGAAGAGCGGGATCTCGGCAGGCGTCCGCCCGGACAGCACCACGGGCAGCAGCTTGGCCGACCAGACCGCCCGGTCGCTGTGCAGCAGTTCGCGCAGGATGCCCATCTCGGACTGGAGGCCCCGGTGGCTCTTGTCGGCCATCCGGCCGTCGCCCACCGTCCGGCACATCGGCGAGGCGATGACCAGGACGAAGTCGGCCGCCGTGATCTGGTGCGTCGCCCACAGGTACCAGTCCCTGCGCCGGTCGAGGTCCCACCGGTCCATGTGGACGTCGAACCCGCAGTCCCTGGCGAGGAACTCGCTGAACACCCGCACGGCCTCGACGTGCGGCTCGTCGTCGTGCGCGTAGGACACGAACACCCGGGGGGCGTGCGGTGTTCCGGGGGCGGGCGCGGTGGGGGCCGCGGCCGGGTCGGGTGCCGCCGCGACCGCGGGACGGTCTTCGGCGAGCCGCAGCGTGAACGCCGCGCCCTCGGTCGCCGGCAGGTTGCCAAGGGCGTCGTCGGGGGGCAGGTCGAACCGCGCGGAGACCTCCACCGCGACCTCGGGGCAGTCCGCGGGCGCCAGCAGGACCAGCCAGTGGGTGTACGACCCCGGCCGTGTCTGCTCGCCGCGCCGGGCCGAGTGCCGCCAGCGGACCTCCGGCCCGCCCACGCCGAACACGTCGACCAGCGGGTGGACCGCGGGCAGGTGCACCGCGCCGTCGCCCCCCGCGGCCGTCGCGAGGTTGAGGAAGCCGTCGACGCGGTAGGACGCGGGCGGCTGCGGGTCGAGCACCGTACGGGGCACGGCGTCCGCCACCGAGACGGTGCCGCTCTCGCGGCACGAGAGGGCCAGGCCGACCTCGAACCAGCTGGGCCCGGGCGCGTCGGGCTCCAGCCGCAGGTCGTAGTTGATCTTGACCAGGCACGCCTGCTGCCCGGCGAACCCCGGGGGGACCGGACGGACCGGGTGCACCTGCCACCCGCGCAGGGCGATCGATCCCAGGGCGAAGTCCCCCGGGGTCGCGTCCAGCCACCTGCCGCCTCCGTCGGCGAGCAGGAGCGCCACCTCGGGCAGGGGGTCGACGGCGGCCATGGGCTTCTCCCGGCGCTCGGGGGCGGGCTGGTGGTAAGCAGGGGGCCAGGCGGAGGCGCTGCTCCCGCCGCGCAACTCCCTACGGAAAAGGGTGGGTTGATGCCATGACCGAGCCTATCGCCCGCTCCAGGGACCTGCTGCTGGCCGAGGTGAGGGAACGCATCGCGGGGTTCGGCCGGACCCGTGACGCCGCCCTGCTCAGCGGCGCCGACGCGGTGGCAGCGGCATCCGGCCTGCGGGCCGCCACCGATCTCGACGCCGACCAGGAGGCCCGCTACGCACTCGGCGTGCTGCACTGGCTGCGGCACGTGGTGCTGGCGGAGGAGGGCGGCGGACCGGAGTTCGCGGCGGCGGCCGACCTGCTGCTCCCCCTCGCGCGCACCGCCCCCGAACTCGTGCCCCCGCACCTGCGCGCCGCTCTGGCCCGTGGCGCCGCTTCCCCGTCTCCGGACCAGCCCGCCGCACCCGCGGTACCCGCCGCACCCGCCGCGCGCACCGACGCCGCGAGCGCGGCCCGGGCCCGGATCGCCGCCCACGCGGCGAGCGGCGACCTGGCGCCGCTGCGGGAAGCGGTCGGCCTGTTCCGCGCGGCGGCGCGGTCGGCCCGGGGCACGGCGCAGGAGGCGGGCGCCTGGTCCGACCTGGGAGCGGCGCTCCAGATGGTCGCCGACGCCACCGGCGACCCGTCCACCCTCGACGAGGCCCTGGCGGTGTGCCGCCGGGCGGTCGCGCTCACCGCGGACGGCGGCGACGGCATCGCAGACAGCGGCGGCGACGCCCGGGCCGGCCGGCTGGCCAACCTCGCCCTGGCGCTGTCCGCGGTGGGCCGCGGCCGGGCCGGCACCGGCCTGCTGCGCGAGGCGGTGGCGACCGCGCGCACGGCGCTCGACCTGAGCCGTACGGACGCGGCGCGCCGCCGGCGGCTGAGCGGTCTGGGCGCCGCGCTCCAGGACCTCTACGAGCGCACCGGCACGCTGCGGCTGCTCACCGAGGCCGTCGCCGCCACCCGCGGTTCCGTCGCGCCCACCGCGGACGGGCCGCAGGACGACCCCCGGCTGTGGGCGAACCACGCCGGCGCCCTGAGCGCCCTGCACACCCGTACCAGGAGCGCCGCCGTACTGCGGGAGGCGATCACGGCCGGGCGTACCGCCCTCGGTCTGCTGCCGCCGTCCGACCGCGCCCGTGCGGTCCCGTCGGGCAACCTCGCCGTGTGCCTGCTCGCCCGCCACGAGCGCGCCGCGGACCCGGAGGCGCTCGACGAGTCCGTGGCGCTGCTGCGGGCGGCCGTCGGGTTCCCGGGCCTGGACGCGCCGACGCGCAACGCCCTGCTGTCGAGTTTGGGCCTGGTCCTGCGGGCGCGGTACGAGTACCGCGCCGACCCCGACGTGCTGGCGGAGTCCGTCGCCGTGGGCCGGCTCGCCGTCGCCGGACCGCTCGCGCCGGCGCACACCGCTGCCGCGGCGGCCAACCTCAGCCTGTCCCTGCACCTCTCCTACCAGATCACCGGTGACACCGCGCTGCTCCAGGAGGCCGTCGCACGGGCCCGCCAGGCCGCCGAGCTGACCGCTGCCGGGCACCCCGACCGGATGGGGCGGCTGTCCAACCTCGGCATCGTGCTGCGCAGCATCGGCGAACGCACCGGTGACGCGCGGCTGCTGGCGGAGGGGGTCGCGGCCTGCCGGGAGGCGCTGGCCGCCGCCCGGCGCAGGGCACCCGACCGCCCGGCGGTGCGGTCCACCCTGAGCCTGCTGCTGCGGGCGTACGCGGCGGCCGCGGACGACCTCGGCGCGCTGCGCGAGGCGGCCGCGATCAGCAGGGACGTCGCCGCGGGGACCCGCGCGCACGACCCGGACCGGCCGGGGCGGCTGTCGAACCTGATGATCATCCTGCGCCTGCTGCACGCGCGGACCGGTGATCCGTCGGCGCCGGCCGAGGCGGTGGCGGCGGGCCGGGAGGCCGTCGGCCTGCTGCCGGCGGGTCACGGCCACCTGCCGGCGGTGCGGGCCAACCTCGGCCTGTCGCTGGCCGCTCTCGGCACGCTGCGCGGCGACGCCCGGACGGCGCACGAGGCGGAGGACCTCTTCGCCCAGGCGGCACAGGACACCGGCGCCTCCACGGTGATGCGGATCTGGGCCCACCGCGAGCGGGCCCGGCTCGCGGCCGCCCGGGCCGGCCACGACGCCGCGATGGCCGCGGTGGAGGCGGCGGTGGCCCTGCTGCCGCGGCTGGCCGGCCGGCGCCTGGAGCGGGCCGACCGGGAGCACGCCCTCGGCCGCGTCAGCGGGCTCGCGGCGCAGGCCGTCGCCGTGGCCGTCGCGGCCGGCCGCCCGCAGCGCGGTGTCGAGCTGCTCGAACGGGCCCGGGGCCTGCTGCTCGCGGAAGGGATGCTGGAGCGCTCCGCGGACCTGGCGCGGCTGCGCGAGCGCGCGCCCGGCCTCGCCGACGAGTTCGTCCGGTTGCAGCAGGAGTTCCTCGCCGACGCGGCGACCGATCCGGTGGGCGCGGCGGAGGCCGGCGGCGGGCACCAGGCGGCCGCGGCGGCGGCCGCGCACCTCGCCGGGCGCCGGGCGGGCCTCGACGAGCGGTGGCAGGCGATGGTCGCCGCGGTGCGGGCCCTGCCGGGCCTGCGCTCCTTCCTCGACCCGGTGCCGCTGGCGGACCTGCGCGGCCGGTCGGCCGAGGGCCCCGTGGTCTACGTCTACGCCGCCGACGAAGGCTGCGGGGCGCTCGTGGTGCCCGCCGACGGCGGTCCCCCGCTGCCGGTCCGCGGCGCGGTACCGGGAGTGCGGGAGGCGGCCCGGCAGGCCGACGCCCTGCGTGCCGCGGTGGGTGAGGCGCTGACGGCCGGCACCTACGGCGGGCGCCTGCGCGCGGGGCGGGAGATGAACGCGGTCCTGGAGTGGCTGTGGGACGCGGTGGCCGAACCCGTGCTGGACGCCGTCGCGGGTTCCGGAGGCGGATTGCCCGCCCGCCTGTGGTGGTGCCCGGTCGGTGTCATGGCGCACCTTCCCCTGCATGCCGCGGGCCGCCACCGCGAGCGCGCGGGCCGCAGCGTGATGGACCGCGTCGTCTCCTCCTACACGCCGACGCTCTACGCCCTGTCCTACGCCCGGCGCACTCCCGCCCCGCGCACCGCGGACCCGGCCGGCGCCCTGGTGGTCTGCGTGCCCGACCCGCCCGGCGCCACTCCCCTGCCCGGCGCCGAGGGGGAGGCGCAGGCGCTGCGGGGCCTGCTGCCGGGTGCCGACGTGCTGAGCGGGCCGCAGGCCGGGTACGACGCAGTGGTGGGCGCGCTGGAGAACCGCTCCATGGCGCACTTCGCCTGCCACGCCGTCGCCGACCGGGACGTCCCCTCCGAGAGCAGGGTGCTGCTGTCGGACCATCTGGTCACACCGCTGACCATCGGCCGGATCGCCCGGGTGTCGAGCCCGCACGGCGCGCTGTGCTACCTGTCGGCCTGCTCCACGACGCAGGCGGCGCCGCGGCTGGCCGACGAGTCCGTCCACATCACCTCGGCGTTCCAGCTCATCGGGTTCACGCATGTGATCGGGACGTTCTGGCCGGTGGGCGACGAGGGCGCCGTCCGGATCGCCACCCGCTTCTACACCGGTCTCAAGGACGCCGAGGGCCGGCTGCGGGTCGACCGGGCCGCGGAGGTGATCGTGTCCGCGGCCCGGTCGGTGCGCGACGTCATGCCGTCGGCCCCGGTGCACTGGGCCGGCTATCTCCATGCGGGGGCGTGAGGGCGGACCGGGCGCTGCGTGCGGCGGCGGACTCGGCGAGGGCGCCCAGTGCGGTGAACTCCCGCTCGGCCAGTGCGAGATGGCACCCGGCACGCACCGCGGACCGCTCGGCGGCAGCCAGCAGCCCCAGACCGAGGTGGGCGCGGGCGCGCTCGTAGCGGCTGCCGCAGGCGCGCGCTGCCGCGAGCGCGCGCCGGAAGTAGCCCGCCGCGTCGTCGGGAGCGTCGCGGTCCGCCGCCACCTGCCCGAGGCAGTTGAGTGCCATGGCGCCGTCGAGCAGCAGCCCCAGCTGCGAGAACAGGTCGAGCGCTTCGAGCAGGTGGGCCGTGGCGGCCGGGTGGAGGCCGAGCACCCGCTCGACGGCGGCGGCGTCGCGCAGGGCGATCCCGACCTTGCGCGGCGCGCCCTCGGCGCGGTGGAAGTCGAGCACGTCCAACTCCTGGGCCAGGGCCTGCTCGTGGCGTCCGGCCAGGTGGTGGACCCAGGCCAAATGGCCCAGCGCGGTGTACTCGGCGTGGCGGTCGCCGGCCGCGCGGGCCACCCGGATCGCCTCGTCCAGCAGGCCGGTCGCCTCGTCGAGGCGGTTCCTGGTGGAGTGGGCGAGGGCCGCGTTGCTCAGGGTCGCCGACTCGGCGGCCGCGTCCCCGGCCCGGCGTGCGGCGGCCAGTGCCCAGCGGTGGGTCCGCTCCCACTCGTCCCAGTACCGGCCGAGGAAGAAGACGCCGCGCAGCATGTGGGCGAGCTGCCAGCAGTGCGCGAGGAAGCCCTGCTCGCCGGCGGTCCGGCACAGCAGGACGAGAGCGGGCAGCTCGTCGTTCAGCCAGGCCAGCGCGTCGGCGTGGCCGGCGAACTCGCGGGCCGGCGGGCCGTCGGGGTCGGCGGCGGACGGGAAGCGGTAGCGGTGCGGGTTGAGCCGGAGTTCGGCGTTCGCGCAGCTGCGCAGCACATGGTCCAGCAGCGCGCGCAGGGCCACTGCGACCTGGTCGGGGGAGAGTTCGGCGCGGCCGACGGCCCGGCAGTAGGTGCGGGTGACGTCGTGGAACCGGTAGCGGTCCGGGTCCGCGCGCAGCAGCAGCCCGGCGTCGTAGAGGCGCTCCAGCAGGTGTCCGGCGGTCGCGGGAGAGGTGCGGGAGACCGCGGCGGCGGTCTGGGCGTCCAGGGACTCGTGCGGGTAGAGCCCAAGGAGGACGAACAGCTCGCTCTCCGCCGGGTCCAGGGCGGCGCGGGAGAGCTCGAGGGCGGCGCGGACGCTGCGGTCCCCGTCGTCGAGCGCGGCCAGCCGGCGCTGCTCGTCGGCGAGTTGGCCGGCCAGCCGGCGCGGGTCGAGCGGCGTCTCGCCCCGCATCCGCGCGGCGGCTATCCGTACGGCGAGCGGCAGGTGGCCGCACCGCCGGACGATCTCCGCGCACGCGCCGCGGGTCGCCGGTGTGTCGGGGAGCCCGGAGACCTCGTGGAGCAGTGCGGTGGCCGCCGCCGGCGTCAGCCCGCTCAGTGTGAGGTGTTCCGCGTCGTCCAGGGCGGCCAGCCGGTTGCGGCTGGTGACGAGCGTCGCGCAGCGCGGCCCGGCCGGCAGCAGGTGGCGCACCTGGCGGCTGGAGCGGGCGTTGTCGAGCACGAGCAGCAGGGACAGCTCGCGGGTCCGGTCGCGGAAGAGGGCGGCGCGCTCGTCGAGTTCGTCGGGTAGGGCCTGGGCCGGGACGCCGAGCCGGCGCAGCATCCTGCCCAGGGCGTCGGCGGGCGGCAGCGGCTCGGCGCCCTCGCTGTAGCCGTGCAGGTCGAGGAAGAGGCAGCCGTCCGCGTAGCCGGCGCGGGTGCGCCGGGCGACCTCGGTCACCAGCGCGGTCTTGCCGCTGCCGGGCGGGCCGTCGACCTTGTACACCGTCGTCGTCGCGCCCGCCGGGCCGGCGGCGGTGAGCGTCGCCGTCAGGGCGGCGATCTCCTCGTCGCGGCCCCGGAAGTGCCCGACGGCCGGGGGCAGTCCGGAGACCGGTACGGCGCCGCTTCCCCGCACGGGGACCGGGGAGGGTGCCGGGGCCGCCGCCCGGGCGGCGGCCCCGGCCAGCGCGTGCAGGGCCCCGTCGGCGCCGAGGGCGGTGTCGAGCCGGGCGGCCTCCTGCGGGTCGGGGACGCGCAGCCGGTTCTCGTACCGGCTGAGCACGCTGTGGTCGAGGTGGATCTTCCGGCCCAGGGCGCGCAGCGACCAGCCGCGCTGCTGCCGCAGATGCCGCAGGAGGGCGGCGAAGTCCGGTTGCTCTCGGAAGTCCGGTTGCTCTCGCATGGCCTGGGCCCTCCCGTCGTTCGGGGGTGGTGCGGCACCACATCGGCACCACCCCGGCACCACCGCCGGCCTGGGCGGGGCCGGGGCGCCCTGGCAGCATCGAAACGCACGCCTCCCGGCGCGCGGACTGCGGCCCGATTCTCCCACGCGCGGCCGCGCCGCCCCCGGCTCCGGCCGGATTCGGGAGGGCGCGCATCCCCATCCGACTCATCCGATCGACGGCAGCGGAGGTCTCACCATGGGCGCCTTGAGGCGGTTCGGAGCCGGTCGGTTGCCCCGCGGGCTGCGCCGGGGAGCCGACGACATCCTGCACGGCCGGCGGCTGGAGACGTACGGGATCTTCGGCCTGAGCACCACGCTCACCGCGCTGGGCCTGTTCGACGTCGTCGGAACGCGCGTCGTGCAGAGCATGGTGCTGGCGACGGTGGCGTTCCTCGTGCTGCACACCGAACCGGCGCCGGCCCGGCTCCCGGTGGACGAAGTGCTCCAGGACCGCACCTCCTTCACGCAGTTCGGGGTGCTGCTGCGCGACGCCCGCGACATCCGCGTGTACGGGCCGACGGCCGTCAACGTCGTCGTCAACACCGCGGAGATCCGGCGCGAGGTGCTCCAGCGCGGCGGCACCTTCAGGATCGTCGTGCAGTCGCCCGAGCCCGGCCAACTCGCGCGGACCGCGGCGCAGTTGGACACCAGCCTCGATCTCGGCCAGACCCTCCAGTCGACGCTGGGCGGTCTGCGCAGGCTCGCGGGCGCCGCGGGGTTCGACTACCGGCTGCTGGACTTCAATCCGGGGTTCAGCCTGATCGTGGTCGACGCCCAGTCCCCCGACGGCTACCTGATCGTCGAGACGCACGGCTTCCGCGACGACAGCATCGCCGAGCGCATGCACATCACGATCCACCGCCGCGACTCGCCGAGGTGGTTCGACTACTGGTCCGGGCGCTTCGACGCGATCTGGGAGGCGGCGGTGCCCGAGCAGGTCCGACCGGCGGACCCGGCCCCGGCCCCCGGCGCCGGCCAGGACCCGGCCGGCCGTTCGCCCCTCCACTGACCGGGCCGCCCCGGCACCGACGACATCCCCCGCGGCGCGGGAGAGGAGCCCACCCATGTCCCCGCTCGACGACATCGTCCGCCCGCTGGCGGCGCTGGGACCGGCCGAGGTGACCTGCTGGACCGGCGCCGGCGTGTCGCTGGACGCCCCGTCCTGCCTGCCGGCGGCGGAGGCACTGACCCGGCGGGCCTTCGCGCTGTACTTCGACAGCGGCCCGGACACCGACAGCTTCGGCACCGTGATGGCCCATCACCGCTCGCTCGGCTGGACGGCCCCGCAGATCTGCGACCGGTCCGCGGGCGCGGCCCGCCCCGGGACGGCACGGCTGCCGCGGCTGGAGACCGTGCTCGGCGTCGCCGACCGCGTCCTGGGCGACGACCACCGGGCGCTGCGCCTGCTGGCCGATCTGCGGACGGCTCCGCCCAACCGGCTGCACCGCTTCTTCGCCCACCACCTGCGGGCCGGCGGCAGGCACGTCACCGCCAACTTCGACGACTGCGTCGAGCGCGCCCACGAGGGCGCCTTCGCCGCGCCGCCCGGACCGGGACGGCTGCTGCACTTCCACGGCTCGGTACGCGACGACCCCCGTCTGGGCACACTGGGCGCCACGCTCGCCCGGATCGAGGCCGGCTTCGCCGCGGACGAGGCACGGCGGCTGACCCGGGCGCTGAGGCGGGCCCCGGCCGTGGTCGTCGCGGGTTACAGCGGCAGCGACTTCTTCGACGTCGACGACCTGCTCGCCGCCCTCCCCGCGGACGCCCTGCGGGGGCAGCGGGTGACATGGGTCAACCACGGTGTGCACACCGACCGCGGGGCGGACTGGCACCAGGTGCCGCGCGGTCGGCAGCCTGCCATGGCCGGGCTGCTGCGGGCCGCCGGCGCGGAGGTGGCGGTGGTCTGCGGACCGACCGCCGACTTCTTCGCGGCGCTCGCCGCGGCCTGGTCGCTGCCGGCCCTGGCCGCGCCCGGCCGCCGGACGACGTGGTGCCCCGACGTGCCGGTCTCGCACGCCGAGCGGATCGCCGCGCGGCTGGCCCTGTACCGGGCGCTCGGCCTGGTCGGCGAGGTCGGGGCCATGCTCGCCGAGGAGGCCACGCACTTCGCGGTGCCACCCGCGCAGGCGCGGTGGGCGCTCTCCGAACTGCTGTGGGAGAAGGGCCGTTGGGGAGAACTGCGGCGGGTCTGGTCGCGGGGCGCGCTGCCCGCGGGCATCGACCCCGTGCACCGGGCCGAGCGCATCGGGGCCTGCCTGTGGGTGCAGGGCCGGCTGCTCCCCGCGTACGTCTGGCTGCACCGGCACCGCCGCGGGGCAGCAGCGCCCGCCGCGGCCCGCGTGCTGATGGAGACCGAGGGCAGGGTGCTGGAGCACATGGCCCTCGTCCCCGGCATGAAGCTCCTGAGCCGGCTGCTGACACCGGGGTTCCTGCGCGCCCTTCAGGCGCACCTGCCCGACAGCGACGTCCATCTGCGGCGCAGGCTGCTGGACGTGTCGAGCAGCCTGCGGGCGCTCGCGGCCGGCGCACCGAGGCGGGACGACCGGGCCGACGGGGACCGCACGTGGTTCGCCGAGACCGGCAACCTGCTCGGCTGGCTCAACTACCACCACCGCCTGCTGCGGGACACCTACGCGCCCGACCGCCCCGACGGCGAGCTCGGGCAGGACTACCGCCGGGCGGCGGCGATGTACGCGTCCGTCGGTTCCGTCGCCGGCGCGGTCCGCGCCCGGCTGCTCCCGGGAGCGGAGCGCGTCTTCACCGTCCCGGAGTACCTCGGCGGGCTGATCGCCCTCCAGTACGGGTGGTTCCACCGGTTCAGGCTGGCCATCCGGTTCGTCCCCCTGCGCGTCCTGCACCTGCTGCGGGCGGCGCGCCGTGCGCGCACCGCCCGCCGCGACCACCACCGCACGAGTGAACGGAGTGGAGAATGACCGTACCGGTGATCTCGATCAGCCTGGCCGACGGCCCCGCGGGGGAGCTCGACCTCGGCCGGGTGCGCGCGTCGCTCGCGCGAGAGGGGTACGCCTACGTCAGGGACGTGCCCGAGGACTTCGACTACGTCGGCCAGCTGAGCCGGCTCGGGGCGCCCGCCGCCCAGTTCGACGGGGCCATCGTGCGCGAGGTGCGGCCGGAGCCGACCGTGGACAACACCGTCTTCTCCGCGTCCAACACCCGCGAACTCATGCCGCACACCGAGTGGTTCGAGTACCCGGGCCACCCGCCGCGCTACGTGGCCCTGTGGTGCGTGCGGCAGACCGAGGGCCCGGGCGGGGAGACCACGCTGGCGGACGCCTACTCCTTCGTGCGGACCCTCACCGCGCGGGACCGCGAGCACCTGCTGTCCTCGGTCTACCCGTGGCAGCCCAGCGCGGTGCTGCGCAAGCTCGGCATCGACTTCCACGCCGACCACCCGCTGCTGGAACGACACGGCGGCGACGTCATCGTGCGCTTCCCCTGCGACGACCGGTGCGCGCGCTTCGACGACCTGATGGAGCGCTTCCTGACCGCGGGCCGGGAGTACTTCGCGGCCCACCACGTCGCGGTCAAGATCGAGGAGCGGGCCGTCCTGGTGTGGGACAACTGGCGCATGATGCACGCCCGCAACGCCTTCACCGACGAGGTGCGGCACCTGCGGCGGCTCCTCGTCTCCGCCACCGTGTAGCCCGGCCGACCGCACCCGTGGAGGCAGGTTCGGATGAAAGCGCTCATACTCGCCAACGGACGCGCCGACCGTCTCGGCCCGCTGTCCCTGGCCGCCCCGAAAGCACTGCTGCCCGTCGCCAACCGGCCCGTGATCTGGTACGTCATCCAGAGTCTGCGCGAGGCGGGCGTCGAGGAGATCGCCGTCACGGTCGGCCCGCGGACCCGGGCCATCGCCGAGTTCGTCGAGCCCCTGGGCGGTCCGGCCTGCCCGGTGCGCTGCCTGTGGGAGCGCCGGCGCACCGGGACCGGCGGCGCGCTGCGCGACCACCTCGGCTACATGGAGGGCGAGCCGATCGTGGTGGTGCCCGCGGACATCATCGCGGGGGTCGACATCCGGGCCCTGGTGCGGCAGCACCTCGCGCACCCGGCGTCCGTCACGGTGGCGGTGGCCCGGCAGGACCCGGCCCGGTGGGACGGCGACTTCCTGGTCACCGACGGCCCGGTGGTGACGGAGTACCTCTTCAAACCCGGCGCCGGCGCTCCGACCACCCTCGGCTCGACCGGTGCGTGGGTGGTGCGCCCCGACGTCGTCCCCCTGATCCCCCGCACGGGCTTCTGCGACTTCTCCGCGCAGGTCCTGCCGGGCCTGCCGGGCGCGGGCAGGTCGTTGGGCGCCTACGACGCGGGGGTGGTCTACCAGCGCGACGTCGGTGTCCCCCAGCGCTACTGGCAGGGCAACATCGAGGCGGTCAGCGGGAGTTCCCCGGCCAGCCGCTACCTGCCCGGGCCGAGCCCGGCCGCACCGCGCGGCGGAGCCACCGTCGTGCGCGGGCCGGTGCTGATCGCCCCCGACGTCACCGCCCACCCCAGCGCGCGGATCTACGGCCCGGCGGTCCTCGGGCGGGGCGCGGTGATCGGCGCGCACACCTCCATCGTCTCCTCCGTGGTCCTGCCGGGCGCGGAGGTCCCCCCGTACAGCCTGCTGTCGGGCTCGGTGTTCGGTACGGCCCACCATCTCGACGGCGCGCTGCTGCGGCCCGACACGGCCGGCCGGGCGGACCGGCTCGTCGGCGCGGCGGGCGGAGCACGATGACACCGCGGGTCTCGAAGGAGGAGGGAGCCGGCATGGAGCTCTTCGTCAGTATGGAGGCCCACCGCGCGACGTACGAGCAGCAGCTCGCGGTGGCCCGGGCCGCCGAACGCCTCGGTTTCGGCGGGGTGTTCCGCTCC
Organism: Streptomyces sp. CA2R106; assembly: GCF_037034245.1. Taxonomy (NCBI): domain Bacteria; kingdom Bacillati; phylum Actinomycetota; class Actinomycetes; order Kitasatosporales; family Streptomycetaceae; genus Streptomyces; species Streptomyces sp. CA2R106. Next base: position 20,360 of record NZ_JBAGKC010000043.1, on the reverse strand, counting down.
GACCACTTCCTGGGCTGGGCGCCCGGCGCCTCGCCCGGCAGCCCCACGGAGGTGTGGACGACGCTCGCGGGGCTGAGCCGTGAGACCCGGCGGGTCCGCCTGGGCAGCCTGCTCAGCGCGGCCCCTTTCCGGTCGCCCGCGCTCCTGGCCACGGTGGTGGCGCAACTGGACGAGATGAGCGGCGGCCGGGTGGAACTGGGCCTGGGGGCAGGCTGGTTCGCGCGCGAGCACCACGCGATGGGCGTGCCCTTCCGCTCCCCGGCCGAGCGGTTCGCCGCGCTGGAGGAGCAGCTCGCGATCATCCGCGGGCTGTGGGAGGCAAGTGCGCAGCGGCCGTTCGGCTTCGCCGGAGCGCACCACCGCCTCCAGGCGAACCCCGGGCCGCGGACCGGGTCTGGCCGTCCCCGGCCGCGGATCACCGTCGGCGGCCGGGGACGGGTCCGCACACCGCGGATCGCCGCGCGCTTCGCGGACGAGCACAACCTGGCCAGGCCCTCGCCGGAGGCGGCCGCCGCCGCGATCGCGCGCGGCAGGGCGGAGTGCCGGGCGATCGGGCGCGATCCGGCGTCCCTGCGGCACTCGGCGCTGCTGCGGGTGTGCTGCGGCGCCACCGAGGACCAGGCGCGCGAGCGCGCAGCACGGGCGGGCGCGGGCCGGGCGCCCGGCACCGTGACGGGCACGCCGTCCCAGGTGGTCGCGGAACTCGCCGGCTACGCGGCCCTCGGCGTGAGCCGCGTCTACTGCCAACTGGTCGACCTCGCCGACCTGGCCCATCTGGAACTGCTCGCGAGCGCGGTCCTCCCGGAGGTGGAAGCGATGACCGGACCGAGGGCGTGATGCCGCGCCTCGTCAGCACCCTGGACCAGCGGGCCTTTGGGGGCCTGGAACTCGACGTGGACCGGGTCCGCGCGGCCCTGGCGGCCACCGGGCACGTGTACCTGCGGCGCGTCCCCGACGGCTTCGACCACGTCGCCCAGCTGACCCGGCTGGGGCCGGCCGTCCCGCAGTTCGACGGCGTGGTGGTGCGGGACGTCCGACCGGACCCGGCGGTGGACAACAGCGTGTACCTGCCGTCCAACACCCGCGAACTGCGGGCCCACACCGAGTGGTTCGAGTTCCCGGGGCCCCCTCCGCGCTACCAGGCGCTGTGGTGCGTGACGCAGGCCGAAGGGCCGGGCGGGGAGACCACCCTTGCCGACTCCTACGACTTCGTCGCGGGCCTGCCGCCGGAACAGCTCGCGCGGCTGCGCGCCAGGTCCTACACCTGGACGCCGACCGCGGCGCTCGCCCGCTCCGGGGTCAGCTACCGGTGCCGCCATCCGCTCGTGGAGGACCGGCACGGGGCCCTGGTGGTCCGGTTCCCCTGCGACGACCGCTGCCGCGACTACGACGCGCTGATGGCCGGCTATCTCGCGGCGGGCCGGCGCTACTTCGCCGAGCACCGCCTCGCCGTGCGGATCGAGGAGAGCGGCGTCCTGGTCTGGGACAACTGGCGCATGATGCACGCCCGCAACGCCTTCACCGACCGCAGGCGCCACCTGCGCCGGCTCCTCATGGCGGACCGGCGGTGAACGCCGGCCGCCGCCCGCACCGGGGGCGGCGCGCTCCGGCCGGCACCCTGCTCCCCGCACCGGACACCGCGCGGGGCCGCGCGCGGTGCGCACACGCACTCAACGGAACCGACCGCGTCCCGGCCTGCGGGCAGGGGCGGACCCTCGTGAGGAGAGCCGCAATGACCCACGTACCGCGTCCCGTTCCGACGACGGACGAACTGCGCACCGTAGCCGCCGGCATCCGGGCCTTCGTCCTCGCCGCCAACAAGCACCCGGGCGGCAGTTCCTCGGCGGTGGAGGCCGTCACCGCGCTGTACTTCTCCGGCGCCACGACGCTCGGCCCCGGCAGCGGCGAGGAGGGCGACCGGCTGGTGTACTCCAAGGGCCACGCGGTCGCCCCCTGGTACGCCGCGCTGTGGGCCCTGGGCGCGGTCCCGGGCATGTCCTGGCAGGAGCTGGCCGGCTTCGGGCAGGTCGGCCACCGCCTCGGCCGTATGCCGCGCCGCGGCCAGCTGCCCGGCGTGCACATGAGCACCGGCGCCCTGGGGCAGGGGCTCAGCTTCGGCGCGGGGCTCGCCCTGGCCGACCGGCGCGGCAACCTGGGCCGCCGCACCTTCGTCCTGCTCGGCGACGGCGAGTGCACCGAGGGGCAGGTGTGGGAGGCGGCCATGACCGCCGCCGCGCTCGGCCTGCGCAACCTGGTCGCGCTGGTGGACGCGAACGGGTCCGGGAGCGTCATCCGGCTGCCCGCGGACGACTGGGCCGCCCGCTGGTCGGGTTTCGGCTGGCGTACCAGGGAGGTGGACGGCCACGACGTCGCGGCCGTGACCGAGCACCTGCGGGAGGCCCCGGCCGACCGGCCGACGGCCCTGATCCTGCACACGGTCAAGGGCCGGGGCCTCGCGGCGGAGGTGGAGGGCGGCAACACGCTCGGCGCGGAGGCCGCCCCCCGGCACCTCCCCGACCTCGACACCGGCCGGCTGCTGGACCGCGCGCTCGCGGTGGTCGACACGTACACCGCGGCCGCCGCCGCGCGGCGGACGGCGCCGGCCCCCACCGCGCCGGCGCCGGCGTGCCGCCCCGCGTGGGCCGACGGCCCCGCGCTGCTGCGCCGGGTCGCCGAGACGCCGGTCGGCCGGGCGCCGGTGGCCAAGAAGACCTTGGGCCCCGAGCTGGCCGACGCTCTGGCCGGGTTGCCGCTGCTGTGGATGGCCCCCGACGCGATCCGCAACTCGGGGCTGCTGCCCCGCATGGCGAGCACCGGCTCCTGGAGCTGGCAGAACCGCGCATCCGACGTGCTCCAGTGCGCGATCGCCGAGCAGGACGCGGCCTCGCTGGCCGGCGGCGCCGCCGGCGCCGGGCTGCGCCCCGTGCTGTTCTCGATGGAGGGCTTCTACTGGCGCATGCTCGACCAGATCCGGGAGTCGATCGTCTTCCCGCAGCTGCCGGTGCTGCTGGTGGGGACCTCCGGCGGCCTGGGCGACCCGCTGGGGCCGATGGTCCAGTCCGACGGCTGCCTGGCCGCCCTCGGCGCCCTGCCCGGCCTGGAGATGTTCGAGGCGGCGGACGTCAACACGGCGAAGTACCTCGCCGTGCAGGCGCTCGCCGACGGCCGGCCCGCCTACCTGCGGCTGCCGCACGAGGCGGTGCCCGTGCGCCACACCTTCGCCGAACTGGGCGCGGCCCCGCTCCAGGACGGTGTGCTGACCCTGCGCGACCACCCCAGCCCCGACCTGGTCGTGCTCACGGCCGGGGCGATGCGCGAGGCCGCGGTGCGGGCCGCCGACCTGCTCACCGAGGAGCGGCACCGCGCCGTGCGCGTCGTCGAGGTCGTCAGCACCACCAGGTTCGCCCGCCTGGCCGCCGCCGGACGGGAGCGCCACCTGCCACCGGGCACCGCGGCCGCCTGCGTCCACAACGCGCCTTCGACGGTCCTCGGCCGCTTCCTGCCCCCCGGCGGCCTGGCGCTGGGCGCCGACGGGTACGGCGCGGCCGGCTGGCCGCAGGAGGCGCTGTACGAGGCCGCGGGGCTGACCGCCCGGGCCGTGGCCGACCGTATCGCCAAGGAGTTGCTGTGACCGCCACCGCCTCGCGCCTGGAGGTCGCGCACGGCGCGGACGGCGGGTTCGACGTGACCGCACGCCGCGCCGACCGCTACCGCATCCACCTGGAGAACGGGCTGACGGACCGTCTCGCCGACCACCTGCGGGAGTTGGTGGCGGCGCTCGACGCCCACCGCATCGTGCTGACCATGGACACCGTGGTCGCGGCGCACCACCTGTCCTCGGTGTCCGCCGTGCTGGCCCGGGTCGGGGTGCCCTTCGACGTGGTGCTGGTCGCCGAGGGCGAGGCCACCAAGTCGCAGTCGGGCCTCCAGGGCCTGTGGCGCTCGCTCCAGCGGGTGAAGGCGACGCGGCGCACCCTCGTGCTGGGCGTCGGCGGGGGCATGGTGTGCGACCTCACCACGGCCGCGGCGGCGACGTACATGCGCGGGGTGCCGTACGCGCTGGTGCCCACGACGCTGCTGGCCCAGGTCGACGCGGCGATCGGCGGGAAGGGCGGGATCAACTACGACGGGACGAAGAACCTGGTCGGCGCCTTCCAGCACCCGGCGGCGGTCTTCGTCGACCCCGAGCTGATCCGCACCCTCCCCGACCAGCACATCCGCAACGGCCTGGCCGAGGTGGTCAAGGTGGCGCTGATCGCCGACCCCGGACTCTTCGCCGTCCTGGAGCGGTCCGTGGGGCGCGGGGCCGCCACCTGGCCGTGGGACGCGATCATCCGGGCCGCGATCACCGCGAAGCTGCTCCTGCTGGCTCCCGATCCGTTCGAACAGGCCGACCTGCGCCGGCTGCTCAACCTCGGCCACTGCGTGGGGCACCCCTACGAGGCAGCCGCGGGGTTCCGCGTCCTGCACGGTGAGGCGGTGGCCGCGGGGCTGGCCGTGGCCACCGCCCTGAGCCTGCACGGCGGCCACTGCACCCGCGGCGACCACGACCGCATCCTGGCCGTGCTGTCCGGGCACCGGCTGCCCACCACCGTCCCCGCACCCCTGCGGGCGGACGTCTGGGACGCGTTGGAGGCGGTGCGCCGCGTACGCAACGGGCACCTGCACCTGGTGGTCCCGGCCGCGCCGGGGCACTGCACCGTGGTCGACGAGGTGACCCGGGAGGCGTTCGACCGGGCGCTGCGCCACCTCGACCGCCGGTGCCGGCCATGACGGCGCCGGACGGCGAGTGGGTCCTGCTGGAAGGCGGCGGCAGCAGGACCTGGGCGGCGCTGTCCCGCGACGGCCGTGAACGCGCGGCGGCCGAGGGCTCCTCGACCAATCCCCGCTCGGTCGGGGCGGGCCCCGCCCTGGACGGCCTCGGCACGCTGCTCGCCGCGCTGCGGCCCGCCGTGGCCGTGCCGGGCGGGTCGGTGCGGGGGGTGGTCGCGGCGCACGGCGCGGCGTCCACCGCCGTCTGCGCCCGGCAGTTCGCCTCCCTGGTCCGGCACGCCTGCGAACTCGCGGGCCTGGGGGCGGCGCCGGTCCTGGTGACCAACGACATCGCCCCGCTGCTGCTCGCGGACGGCCCCGCCGCAGCCGTGTGCGCCGTGGTGGCCGGCACCGGGACGGGCTTCGCGGCGGGCAACGGGCAGCGGTGGGCGCGGGCCTCGGGGCTGGAGTGGCTGCTCGGCGACGAAGGCGGCGGCTACGACCTGGCGGTGTCTGGGCTGCGCGCGGCGGTGCGCGCCGTGGACGGCCGGGGCCCGCGCACCGCGCTCACCGGGGCCGCGCGCGAGTGGTGCGGGCGAGCGGGCGGGCCGCGGGCGGACGCGCCGCTGGGCGAGGCCCTCTTCGCGGCGGTGCACGCGGCCCGTTCCAAGGCCGAGGTCGCCGACTTCGCCCCGTACGTCCTGCGGTGGGCGCAGGACGGCGACCACGTCGCGGCCGCTCTCGTCGAGGCGGCGGCCGAGGAGTTGTCCGCCGGCGTCCTGGCCGTCACCCGGGCCGCCGGCATCGGCCCGGGGACCCCGTACGGCCTGGTGCTCGCCGGCTCGCTGCTGACCGCCGCCGAGGGGCTGCGCGGCCGGCTGCTGGACCGCCTCGCGGCCCGCGCCCCGTGGACGTCCGTGCGCTGCCACACCGCCGGCGACAACCTCGCGGCGCTGCTGCGGCTGGCCGGCGTCTGGCGAGACCGCCCGGACGTGCTGGCGCGGCTGGCGGGCGCGCTGCCCACCCATGTCGACGCGGCACCGCGCGGGCCGTCCGCCCGCGCCGGGGGGCTGCCCGCCGGCGGCAGCGGGGGCGCGTGATGGCCGGGGCGCGGTCCGGGGCGGGCAGTGCTGGCGGTGCGGGCGGTGCGGGCAGTGCGGGCGGTGCGGGCCGGGCCGTCCCACCGGTACCGGGACCGGCGGGGGGCGGCCTCGACCCGGGGCTCGACGCGCTGTTCGGCAGTGCGCTGGACCGCTGCCGCCTCGCGGTCCGGGAGTTCCGGCGCGCTCCCACCCCGGCCCGGGTGAAGACGAACGTGTACGGCAGGCCGGAGCCGGTCTGCGATCTCGACCTGCGGCTCCAGGCGATCCTGGAGGACGCCGCGCGCCGCGCCCGGCCCGCCAGGAGGGTCGTCGCGGAGGAGAACCGGCTGCGGCTGGGCGCCGTACCGGACCGCTGCTTCCTGATCGATCCGCTGGACGGGACGGTGCCCTTCCTGCACGGCTCGGCCACCTATTCCATCGCCATCTGCCAGGTCGACGCGGGCCGCCCCGCGCAGTCCCTGGTCGACCTGCCCGGCTACGGGCTGCGGTTGGCCGCGGCCCCCGGTGTGCTGCGCGTCAGCGGCTCCCCGCAGGCACTCCCCTGGTACGGGCCGCGTGCCGTGCTGACCGGGCCCGGGCGCTCGGGGCCGCTCCAGGCCCTGCTGGAGCGGACCGCGCCGGGCCGCTACACGGTCCGTGAAGTACCCACCACCAGCGTGAAACTGGTGCTGGTGGCGCTGGGCCGGGCCGCGGCCGCCGTCCGGCTCCCCGCGCCGGGCAGTCCTGCCGTGGCCCCCTGGGACCATGCGGCCGCCGCGATGGTCCTGCACGCGGCCGGGGGCCGGTTCGCGGGCGCCGCCGGAAAGCGGCCGGCCCCCGCCCGCCCCACCACGCTCACCGGGTGGCTGGCCACGGCTCCCGGCTGCGCGCCCCCACTGGGCATCGGCGCCCTGCTGGTGCCCCGGACCGGAAGGCGGACACCTCGATGACGTCACAGCCCACCACGACCGACGGATGGCGGGGCCTGCCGGGGCCCGGCTGGAGCGAACGCGAGGTGCTCGCCGTCCTGCACGGCGTCCTTCCCGCCCTCCTCTCAGGACAGGACCGGGGCGCGGACGTACTCGTCGGCCACGACGGCCGGGCCGGCTCCCGCGAACTGGCCGGGCTCGCCGCGGACTGGCTCGCCGGGCGCGGCACGTCCTGCCGGCTGGCCACCGGACCGGCGCCCACGCCCGCGCTGGGGCGCATGGTGCACGAGGACGGCGGGCTGGCGGCGGCGGTCGTCATGACCGCCAGCCACAACCCGCCGGGATTCTTCGGGCTGAAGGTCCGCGACAGCGCCGGGTACGGCGTCGTGTGGCCGCCGGCCGCGGTGGAGGCGGGCGCCGCGCCGGAGCCCGCCGGGGTCGCGGTGCGCGCGCACCGCGCCGTCGACGCGGCCGCCGCGTACGCGCGGGGGGCGGTGGGGCGCGCGCTGCTCGCCGGCACCCGGCGCTTCGGCGGCCGGCTGGTGGTCGACGCCGCCCACGGCGCGGTCGGCGCCCTCGCACCGCACCTGCCGGGGCTCGCCTTCCACCGGGCACGGCCGCTGCCGTTCTTCGCCGGCGCCACCCCGGACCCGACGCTGCGTCAGCAGGCCGAAGCCGTCGCGGAGCGCGTGCTCGCCGGCCTGCCCGACGCCGGCCGCGGCCTGGTGGCCATGGTGGACGGCGACGGGGACCGGCTGGCGCTGTTCACCCGCCGGTCACGGTTCATCGGCAGTGCCGAGCAGGCGGCGCTGCTCCTGCGGGCCGGCCTGCCGGCCCGCAGGCTGATCACCACCGCCGTCGCCCCACTGATGGTGGCCCGGGCGGTGGCGGCGGACCGGCCGGACGTCGAGGTCACCGAGACCGCGGTCGGCTTCAAGCACATCGTGGCGGCCTGGCGGAGCGACCCCCGGCCCGCCGTGGGGCTCGAGCCCAACGGGGCCCTGGTGTGGCCGGGCCCCGACAGCGCCGGATACTTCGAACGCGACAGCCTCGCCGCGCTCGGCACGCTCCTCGACGCCTTCCCCGCCGTCGCGGACCTGGACGACGCGGTCGCCGCGCTGCGCGGCGACCACCCCTACCGGCAGGACATCCATACCGTCGCGCTGGAGCCGGAGGAGGTCGTCGCCCGCGTCGCGCGGCTGCTGCCGGGCTGGCATGCCGCCGCCGTCGAGGACCGCTGGGTGTTCGGTGACGGCGGGCACGGCCGGATCACCGTGCGCCGCGCGGCCACCGAACCGCGCACCCGGCTGTACGTCGAGGCCGAGCCGGCCGTCGGCGCCCGTCTGCCGGCCGCACTCCGACCGGCACGGAACTGACCGGCACGGCACGGAACTACCGGCGCCCACGGAACTGGCTGGCGTTCAGGGCGCGGGGACCAGCAGGCCCGCGGCGAACAGGCCCGCGAGCCCCATGTCGGCGTCGGTCAGCTCGCCGGTCAGCACGTGCCGCACGTACTCCTCGACCGGCAGGGTGACCGGCTCGATGAACTCCGCCGCGTCCAGAGCGGGTTCGCCCACCTTGCGGCAGTCCCACGCCACCACCGCGTGGCGCAGGTGGGTGGCGTAGGAGGCGAGGTAGGTCTTCATGACGACCTCGACCCGCCCCGCCCGGTAGCCGGTCTCCTCCAGCAGTTCGCGGGCGGCGGCGGCCGCGACGTCCTCACCGGGCTCCACGATGCCGCCGGGCAGCTCGTCGAGGACGCGCCCCGGTCCCGGGCGGAACTGCCGTGCGAGCACGCCCCGCCGGTCGTCGGTGAGGGCCACCACGGCCACGGTGCGCGGCCCGCAGAGGATGTCCCACTGGTCCTGCCGGCCGTCGGGGTAGCGGTAGGTACGGCTGCGCACTTTCAGGAATCCGGCCGCCTTCGGGCTCTCGCGCACGAGTTCCCAGTCCAGGCCCGGAGGTTGGTCGTCCACGGCCGGGAGTCTATCGGGGGCGGCCGGTGCGGGTGCCGCCGTTCCGCGCGCCGCGGGCCGGGCCGGACCGGACCGGGCCGGGGATCGTGGCCCCTCGGCGCGCTACGGGGCCGCGGGCACCACCACGATGCCGTCCGGGTCCGCGTGCAGGACGTCCCCGTCGCGGAAGACGGCACCGCCGAACGCGACGGGCTCGCCGGTGCGGCCGGTGCCCTGCTTTCCGCTGCGCCGGGGGTTCGTGCCCAGCGCCATCACACCGATGTCGAGGGCGCCCAGCCGTTCGGCGTCCCGGACGGCTCCGTTGACGACGATGCCCGCCCAGCCGTTCTCCGCGCCGAGCCCGGCCATGTTGTCGCCGAGCAGCGCGCATCCGAGGTGGCCGCCGCCGTCCACGACGAGCACCCGCCCGGCGCCCGGCCCCGACAGGGCCTCACGCACCAGGACGTTGTCGCCCAGGCAGCGCACGGTGCGCACCGGCCCGGTGAACCTCTGCCGGCCCCCGAAGAGGCGCAGTTGCGTGGAACAGGTGCGGGCGGCGTCCCCCAGTTCGTCGCACACGTCCGCTGTGGACCGGTCGTCACTCATGTTCGCTTCCTTTCCTTGTCCGGGCCGGCGTGACGGGTTCGGGTCGCGCCGCCGCCGAGGGGTGGAGGGGGGCCGGGCGCCGGGGAGGGGGCGCCCGGCCCGCGGTCAGTGTCCGGGGCCGGCGGACCCGCGGTCGGCGGTCCCGGCAGGCTTCCCGGGCAGCCGCATGTGCCTGCTGAGGACGGTCCGCGCCGTCCTGATCTCCACGAGGGCGAGCCCTGTGCCGAGAGCGGCCTCGGCGGCGGCGCCGGCTGCGGCACGGTCGTCGACCACCCAGGCCCGCGCGCCGAGGGACCGGGCCAGGTCGGCGAGGTCGGGCGGCGGCACGAGCGCGAGGTCCGCGCCGTCACCGTCCCAGCGCAGCCGCTGGTACTCGGTGCCGAGGGCCTGGTCGTTGAGGACGAACACGGTCAGGTCGACGCCGGCCCGCCGTGCGGTGTCGAGTTCCTGGGCGTGCATCATGAACGCCGCGTCCCCCTCGAAGACCACCACCTTGCGGCCGGGCCGTCCGCGGGCCGCGCCGATGGCGGTGGTCATGGCCTGCCCGATGGACCCGAAGCCCTGGGCGGGGAGGAACAGCCCGTCGGCGGGGACGTCGAGGAAGGCGGAGGCGAAGCCGGAGCAGTGCCCGTTGCCGACCACGACGGCCGCGTCGCGCGGGATCAGTGCGCTGATGTCGCCGAGCACGGCTCGGGGGTCGACGGTGCCGGGCGGCAGGTCGGGCGCGTAGTCGTCGAGGTCCTCCCGCCAGCAGTCGGCGGAGCTGCCCACCGGGGTGAACCAGGGTGTGCGCGGCCGGGCCGTGGTGGTGAGGGCGTCGGCCACCTCGGCCAGGACGGTCTCGGCGTCGCCGGTCACCGCGGCGCCGAGGGCGGGCGAGGCGTGCAGGCCGCCTGGTGCTTCGCGGGTCAAACGCAGCACGGTCGCGTCCGCGAACAGTGTCCGGGACTGCGTGGTGCTGCGGCCCATGCTCGCCCCTGCGGCGAGCACCAGGTCGGCGTCCCGCAGGACGCGTTCGGCCGCGGGGTGCGAGAGGCCGCCGGCGATGCCCAGGTCGAGCCGGTGGCCGTCGAACAGGCCCTTGGCGGGGAGCGTGGTGGCCAGGCCCGCGCCGAGGTGGTCGGCGATGGCCCGCAGGGAGTGCGCGGCTTGGTTCATGGCGCCCCGGCCCGCGATCAGGACCGGCCGCCGCGCCTCCTGGAGCAGGTCGAGCAGCGTGCGCGCTGCGGCGGGGTCGGCCGGCGCAGGGTCTGCCGGTAGGCCCGCTGCGGCGCGCGGGGTGCGGCCGGCGCCGGCCGGCGGCGGCCCGGTGAAGTGGTCGGCCGCGACGGCCAGGACGACGGGCCCCGAGCGGGACTCCGCGAGTGCCATCACCTCGTCGACGACCGCTGCGGGGTCCTCGTCGGCGGCGAGGCGGCGGTAGGGGGCCTCGCAGGCGGTGGCGAAGGCCTCCTGGCCGTACTTCTGCGCCCCGGCGTATCCGGCGGGTGTCTCGGCTGTGATCAGGACGACCGGTGAGTGGTTGCGGGCGGCCACGACCAGGGAGGTCGCCACGTGCGTGAGGCCGGGGCCGTGCGTGACGGAGCAGACGCCGACGCTGCCGGAGGTCCACGCGTACCCCTCGGCCATCGCCACGGCCGCGCTCTCGTGCCGCACTTCCACGATGTCCACGCCTGCCGTGTCCAAGGCGAGGAACAGGGCCATGTTGCCGTCACCCATGAGTCCGAACACGACCGGGCAGCCGTGCCGGGCGACCGCTTCTGCCACCGCTCGGGCGCGGGTTGCCGGCTCCCGCCGGACGCCCGGGGCGGCGTGGTCGACGACGCTGTTCAAAACTGGTACCTCCGCAGTCCGCCGTCCACGGGAATGACCGTGCCGGTGATGTAGGCCGCGCCCGGCGAGGCGAGGAAGGCGGCGAGCCGGCCGATGTCCTCGGGGTGTCCGTAGGACCCGACGGGGATCTCCTTCACGTGCTCCGCCCGGTCGGCGTCGGTGTAGTTCCTGAGCATCTGTTCGCTCAGGATGCGGCCGGGCGCCAGGGAGTTGACCGTGATCCCGTCGGGGCCCAGCTCCCGGGAGAGGCCCTTCGCCCAGGCGTGTGCGGCGGCCTTGGCGCAGAACTCCCCGCTGACCCTGGGTGGTTCGGACTTGCCCGTGACGTTGATGACGCGGCCCCAGCCCGCCGCGCGCATGCCGGGCAGGAAGAGTGTGGTGAGCCTGCGCATCGACTCGAAGTTGAGGTTCATGGCGGCGGCCCACTCGTCGTCGGACGCCGTCAGGCCGGAAGGGCGCCTGCCGCCGGCGCTGTTGGCGAGGATGGACACCGGCCCGAGCGCCTCCTCGGCCTGGGCTGCCGCGGCGCGTCTGCCGGCCTCCTCGGTGATGTCGGCCTGCACGACGACGGGCCGGTGCGGGCCCTGCGCGGCCAGTTCGTCGGCGAGTTCGGCGAGCCGGTCCGCCCGCCGGGCCACGAGCGCCACGCGTGCTCCCTCCCGTGCGAGACACGTGGCGATGCCCCGGCCGATGCCGGCGCTCGCGCCGGTGACGACGGCGGTCCGGCGCTCCAGTTGAAGGTCCACGGAGATTCCCTTTCTGGTGGTGCCCCGGCGTCCGCGGCCATCCCACGCGCTCGGCCGCGTTCGGCCACGTGCGCAGGTGGGCGGGTCGTTGACGCCGGGACGTCGCAAAAGTGCCTCAGTCGGTCTCGTGCGGCTGCCAGGCGGGCGGCGTCTCGTCCGGCCCCTCGTGGAGGCGTGCGACGACGCGGTCCCCCGGGCGGAGGTCGCGTACGGCCCGGGGGATCTCCACGATGAAGGTGGCGTCGCCGCTGACGCAGGTGGCCTCGGTCCGGTTGCCGAGGAACTCCACGAGCTGGACCGTGGCCTCGATGCCGTCCTCGGCGGCGGACGCGTCGCGCGGCGCCGGAGCGAGGGTGAGTGACTCCGGGCGGACCAGCACGTCGATCTGGTCACCCACCGAGGCCCTGCGCCCGTCGGCGGGCGGCGCCACCGGCAGCACGGGCCGGCCCGCCGCCGTCGTCAGCGCGGCCGCGGTCGTCGTGCCGTGTGCCACGATCTCGGCGGGCAGGACGTTGACCGGTCCCAGTGCCTCGGCGACGAACCGGTTCACGGGTGCCGCGTAGAGGTCGGCGGGCGCTCCGGCCTGCTGGGCGGTGCCGTTGCGCATCACCACGACGCGGTCGGACAGCGCGAGCGCCTCGGTCCGGTCGTGGGTGACGTAGAGCATGGTCAGGCCGAGCCGGCGCTGGAGGGTGTGGATCTCCGTGCGCATCCGTACCCGCAGTTCGGTGTCCAGGTTGCTCAGCGGCTCGTCCAGGAGCAGCAGTTCGGAGCGGGTGACCAGGCCGCGCGCCAGGACGACGCGCTGCTGCTGTCCGCCGCTGAGGCTGGTGGCGGAGCGGGAACCGTAGCCGTCCAGGCCCACGATGGCCAGCATCTCGTGGGTGCGCTCGGCGATCTCGTCCCTGGGCAGTTTCTGGGCGCGCAGGCCGTAGGCGACGTTCTGGAAGACCGTCATGTGCGGCCAGAGCGCGTAGGACTGGAAGACCATGTTGACCGAGCGCCGCTCCGGACGCACGTGGCTGCGCCCGTCGGCGACCGTGCGTCCGCCGAGGGTGATGCGTCCGTCGGTGATGCGGTGCAGGCCCGCGACGCAGCGCAGGGTGGTGGTCTTGCCGCAGCCGCTCGGCCCCAGGAGGGTCACGAACTCGCCCGGCTCGATGCGCAGGTCGACGCCGTCGACCACCCGGTTCCTGCCGTGGTGGGCGACGATCCGCCGGGCGTCGAGGACCGCGTCCCGGTCGTGGGCGGTGGCGTCGGGCGCCGGTGCCTGTCCGAGGGCCGTCATCGCTTCCTCCTGTCTGCGCGTTCCGCGCGGTCCGCCCGGAAGACGGCCCGCAGGACGCCCATGCCGAGGAACATCAGTGCGAGTTGGAGCAGGCCGACCGCCGCGGCTTTGGTGAGGGCGCTGCTGGAGTAGTTCCAGGCGACGACGGAGAGCACTTGGGTGTGGGGCGAGTAGAGGGCCACCGCGACGTTCAGTTCCCGGATGGCGAGAACGAAGATGAGGACGAACGCGCTGTAGAGCGACGGCCGGATGAGGGGCAGCAGGACGGACCACACGGTGCGCACCCGGGACGCGCCGGAGACCTGGGACGCCTCCTCCAGGGACGGGTCGAGCTGGTGGACCCCGTTGGAGACCAGCCGCACCGCGTGGGTGAGGCAGACCGCGACCATGCCGATGCCGATGAGCGGCAGCGACGCGTACAGCGGGGTGCGGATCAGCAGCAGGAGCAGGCCGGTGCCCATGACGAGGCCGGGGATGGCCATCGGGGCCGTCGCCACGTAGGACAGGGCGCCGGCGGTGGGCAGCCGCAGCCGGTCGGAGAGGTAGACGACGATCACGCCGAGGGCGATGGAGACCACGGGGACGCCGATGGCGAGCAGCACCGTGTTGACGGTGGCCGAGCGGACCTCCGCGGTGTCCAGTGCGTCCCACAGCGTCGAGAACGACAGGTGGATGTCGCCGAAGGACGCCGGCAGGAAGTTCGACATCGACATGACCACGATCGCCGCGAGGGGCAGCAGGAACGTGACGGCCGTGTACAGGCCGGTCAGTACCCACACCGCGGTCGCCGTGAGCCGCGACGGGACGGTCCGGGTGCTGAGGTGCCCGCGTCCGGAGACGGAGACGAAGCGCTCACCGTTGCGCAGGGTGCGCTGGTAGAGGAACAGTCCGGCCAGGCAGACGACCATGAGTTCCGCGCTGACCGCGGCCGCCAGGGGCAGGTTCTGGCTGGCGCTGTAGAGGGCGTTGTAGACCGTCACCGACAGCGGTTCGAACGAGCCCTGCTGGCCGAGGATGGTCGGGACCGAGAACTCGCCCACGGCGAGGATGCCGACGAACAGCACCGACGACAGCAGCGAGGCGCGCAGCACCGGGAGCATGACGCGCAACGTCGTGTAGAGGGGCCCGCGGCCGCACAGTTGCGACGCCTCCAGCATGCGGGTGTCGATGCGCCGCATGGCCGCGGAGACGAAGAGGTAGGCGTAGGGGACGTACTGGACGACCATGACGAAGACCATGCCGCCGGTCGACAGGGCGTCGGGCTGGAGTTGGTCCGGGACGCCGACGGCGCCGAGGAACCGGTTGATCACCCCTGTCTGCGGTGCCGCGAGCCATACCCAGGCCACCGCGGTGACGAAGGGCGAGATGTACAGCGTGCCCATGCACAGCGTCTCGCGCAGCCGTTCGCCCCTCATGTCCAGCCGGACCGTCGACCAGGCCAGCGCGGTGGCGACGGCTGTCGCCACGGCGCCGATGACCAGGGCGAACAGCACCGACCTGGCCAGCAGCCAGAGCATCGAGCCGGTGGCGAAGACGTCCTTGACCGCCGTCAGGGAGAAGCCGTCGTCGAAGGTGATCGGGTCGTTGGAGACGGCGCAGACGAGGACGTACACCGCCGGTCCGACCACGAGGAGGGCGAGGATCAGCCAGGTCGCGACGAGCAGCGCGTGGTGGCGGTGGTCGCGGTCCTCGGGCGCCTGCCGTCCGCTGGCGCCGGCCACTCGGGCCGGTCCCATGTTCTGCAGCACGCTCATGACGACCCCCGGATGCTCTGCTTCCACTGGGCGACGAAGTCGGCCAGGCCCTTGCCGGTGAGCGTGGGATCGGTCTGCCAGTCCAGCCAGACCTCTTCGGGCCTGCGGTACCAGGGAAGTTCCGTCGCGAAGTCCCGGTCGTCGCTCCAGCCCGCCATCACGGAACTGCCTCCGGTGGCCCGCGTCATGGCCTCCTGTCCGCCGTGGGACTGCGCCCACTCGGCGAAGAGGCGGGCGGCCGCGGGGTGGGGGGCCTCGGCGGCGATCCCCTGGTAGAAGAGGGTGGCGTTCATCGGTGACGTCGAGGCGAACCGTACGGGTGCGCCGGACAGGGCGAGGGGTCCGAAGATCGAGTCGTCGCCGAAGATGGTGGCGCTGTAGGCGCCGGCCGAGATCTCCTGGGAGATGGTCTGGATGCTGGTGGCGACGGCGGGTTTCTGCCGGCCCAGTTTCCGCAGGTAGTCCCAGCCGTAGCGGTCCGGAAGGTGCTTGACGAGGTTGGCGTAGTACGCCATGCCCGACCCGCCGACCGACGGATCGATCAGGACGATCTTCCCCTTGAGGGCGGGGTCCAGCAGCCCCTGGTAGGGGTCCTTCGCCAGCAGCTTCTGGGTGCTTTCCGGCACCGTCCTGGTGTTCCACGCGATGGCGCCGGTGGACTCGTACAGCGGGTACGCGTAGCCGGGCACCGTGCGGTCGGCCGGATACTCGTCCGCCGCCTGCGGGCGGTACCTGGCGAACGACCCGTCGTCGACGAACCCGTGGACCTGGTCCAGGTTGCTCGTTTCAAAGATGTCCGCCTGCACTTTTCCGGCGGCGATCTCGGTCTTGTACGTCGTGGCCAGCGGACCGCTCGCCTGCCGGAACACGTCGACCTTTATCCCGTATTCTCCGGTGAAGCTCTTGGTCCACTCCAGAATTTCCGACGAGACGATCGGAGTGAAGATGGTGAGGGTGCCCTCGGCTTTCGCCGCCCGCGCCAACGTGTCGAGTGAACCGTTCGTCGACTGTTTTGCGGCCCATGCTCTCGATTCCGCCGACAGGTGGGTTCCGCAGCCCGCCACGAGGAGTGACGCCATTCCTGCGAACAGCACGCCCTGTCGTGCACGCCCGAAGATCGTGCGGTTCTTCATGCCATGTGCGCCTTCCGGTCACGTGCATGCACAGCACCGGTGACCGTTTCGGCCCCGATGCCGGATCGTGTGAAGCCGGCGCCCCTGACGCGCCGACGTGACGGCACACTCAACCCTCGCGGTATGCGCAACGTCAACACATGTGCTGCTTACCCGGGCGAGAAGAACGCCTTATCGGTGTGCCGGCGGGCCTTACCCGTGCCGGGCGATAAGCGCGGGCGTACGGGCCGATAAGGATCTTTCGCGTTGACGGCCGCCGCGGTTCGCCGCCTATCCTCCCGGTGTTGCATCCATGTACGGGCCGCATTGTTCGGCTCGCGGCAGTCTGCTTCGTCCGCGAGAGCCACCGGGCGAACGAGACGCGAAAGCGAGTAACCGCATGCCCAAGGAAAACCCCATGTCCATCACCCTCGCGGGCGAGTGCATGGTGACACGTCCTTTCTCCGTCTTCGACGAACCGGGATTCGTCGGCGTACTGGACCGGCTGCGTTCGGCCGATCTCACCTACGCGCACGTGGAGACCAACTTCGGCAGGTTCTCCGAGGTGCAGGCTCCTTCCCGGGGCGACCAGATAGGCAGCTACTTCCTGACCGATCCGCGCGTCGCGGGCGACCTGCGGTGGGCCGGCGTGGACATCGCCTCCCTGGCCAACAACCACAGCATGGACTTCGGCGCCGCCGGCCTGCTGGCCACGGCCCGGCACTGCGCGGACGCGGGCATCGCGCACGCCGGAACCGGCCGGGACCTGGAGGAGGCGCGCGAGCCGTCATACCTGGAGACGAGGCACGGCAGGGTCGCGCTGGTCTCGGTCAGCTCCGGCAACAAGGCGCACGAGTGGGCGAGCCCGCCCAAGGCGACGCTCCCGGGCCGGCCCGGGGTCAACTCGCTGCGGCCGATCATGCGCTACCTCGTGGACGAGGACGCCGTCACCCAGCTGAAGGACATCGGCCGCCGGCTCGGCATCCTGCGGGAGACACGCAGCGGGGTCGAGGGCAGCAGCGGACTGCTCACGCACGCCGAGGACGGCGAGTTCAGCCTCGCCATGCCCAACGACCAGTCCACCACCGGCTCGAACATCTTCACGCCCTCGGACCACTTCGAGGTGGTCTCCAGCGCCAACAAGTGGGACACGGCGGGGAACCTGCGCGCGGTCGCGGAGGCCGCCACCATGGCCGACCTCGTGATGGTCGCCCACCACTTCAGCGTGTCCGAGGGAGCCCGCGGCAACACCCCGCCCCGCTTCGTACGGGACTTCGCGCACGCGTGCATCGACGAGGGGGCCGACATCTTCGTCGGGCACGGCTGGCACAAGACGCTCGGCATCGAGATCTACAAGGGCAAGCCGATCATCTACGGCATCGGCAACTTCTTCGCCCAGTCCGAGTTCGTCCGCCGGGTGCCCTTCGACGGCTACGAGAGCTGGGGCCACGACGTCGAGCGGCTGGGCACCCTGACGCCGGCGACGCACCCGCTGCACCCCGGGCTCACCCAGGGCAGCGAGACCTGGTGGAGCTCGGCCGTGCTCAGCGTCGAGATGGCGCAGGGCGAGCTGCGCGGGCTGCGGCTGCATCCGGTGGAGCTCGGCCGGGAGGTGAGCAGGACGGCCTCCCTGCGCCGGTCGGTGGGCAGCGGGAAGCACCCGCTCACCGACGGACGGCCCTTCACGGCCACCGGTGCGGACGCCGAGCGCGTCCTGGAGCGCTACCAGCGGCTCTCGGCGGACTTCGGCACGGACATCACCGTCAAGGACGGAGTCGGTTCGCTCACGCTCTGACGGCACCGAACGGGCCGGGGCGGGCCGGCCGGGGGCGGGCCGCGCGCTCCCGTCCGGTCCGGCCCCGCTGAAAACTCATGGTCACACGGGTGTGCGCGGCATCGGGCGGTCGTTATAGTCCGGATCATGCAGCCCGTGCCATCCTCCGCCGAGACGGGCCCCACCGCGCCCGTCACGAGTTCCCCGGATGCGCAGCACCTCATGCACAGTCTCACCTTCGAGCAGCTCCACACCCTGCGGACCATCGCGGGCGTCGGCTCCTTCCACGAGGCGGCGAAGATCCTCTGCCTCACCCAGCCGGCGATCTCGCAGCGCGTCAAGAACCTGGAGCGCACCATCGGTGCCGCCGTGTTCGAGCGCCACTCCGGTGTCGGTGTGACCCTCACGCCGGTCGGGGAGACCGTCCTCGACTTCTGCGACCGGTCGATCCGGCATCTCGACGAGTTCTCCGCGCAGCTCGAGGCTCTGCACAAGCCGCCGCGGGAGGCGGAGTTGGGGATCGTCGCCCCCTCCGACCTCATCCAGTACGTGCTCATCCCGGCGCTGCCCAACTTCCAGCGGCTCCATCCCGAACTGGCGGTACGGCTGCGCCAGTCCAGTGACCGCAGGGACTCGGCCGGACTGCTGGCCGGCGGCAAGGCCGACCTGGCCTTCGACCGGTCGCCCGCCCACACGTCACTGACCCCGCTGGCCCGAATGACCGAGGAACTGCACCTGGTGGTCCCCGCGGGCCACGACCTGCTGCGGCTGCCCCCGGCGCAACGGCCCGCCGCCGTCTCGTCGTTCCCCTTCGCGACCTACGCCCCCGGCATGCGCTCCTACGACCTGGTCCGGCGGTGGGCGGAGCGGGCGGGAGCGGCCGTCGCGCCCCAGGTCGAGTCCCGCAGCGTGCAGGTGATGAAGGAGTCCGTGCTGCGGCACGGCATGATCGCCCTGCTTCCCGTCACCGCGGTGACCGAGGAGGTGGCGGCGGGGTCCCTGTGCCTCGCGGAGGTCCCCGGTCTGCCCCTGCTGCGCTCGACCGTCGTCGCGACACGGCCGGACAAGGCGCACGACCCCCGGATTCGGCTGTTCGTCGAGGAACTGGCGCAGCTCCACGCGGAGGACGCCGCCGGCGCCTCCCGCGGCATCACCTGGGTGCTGGCGGAGGAACAGCAGCCCGCAGTGTGACGAGGCGCGCCGATCCGCCCGCGGGGCCCGGTTCACCTCGCAACTCGCGTACGGAGGAACGATGTTGGGCGTCGGCAGCGGCACACACGTCCTGGGCATGTCACGCACGGACCTGTATAGTCCCGACGCATGACGACGACGAACCTGGTGCGACGACTGGTCATCGACCTGTGCCGCTGCCCCGTCGTGTGTTGTCGCTGACCTCCCGCCCCTGAGGCGTAGCGCCCGCTTCGAGGCGCCGCCGGTCCGGGGTGTTCCGGCACCGCGCCACGCGGTCCTTCCTTGCCCCGTCGTACGCCTGGCCGCCTCGCGGCGCGTACCGCCCCTTCCTGCCCGGCCGCGGTGACTGCCGGCCGGTCCCCTCCGCGGCGGGCCGGCCGCCGCGGCCTGGCCCTGTCCGGTCCCCTGGAGGCCGACGATGCCCACCGCACCGCCTGTTCCGGAAACCGGCTCCAGCCGGCCCCCGCAGTCCACGTCACCCTTGCGCCGCCGCCGCGGCGCCCGGGCCGGCCGGGCGCTGCTCGTACGGCTCGGGCTGCCACTGCTGTCGCTCGTGTTGTTCCTCGTGCTGTGGCAGGTGGCCGCGGCCAGCGGACGGTGGAGCGACATCCTGGTCCCTTCACCGGCCAAGGTGTGGGACGCGTTCATCGACGTGTCCACCACGCACGACGGCGTACGCGGCTACAACGGCACGCTGCTCATCGACCACCTGGTCATCAGCCTGCGGAGGATCGGCATCGGCGCGGGCAGCGGCATCCTGCTCGGCGTGCTGTTCGGCCTGCTGATGGGGAGCGTCGGGTGGGTACGCGCGCTCTTCGAGCCGTGGGTCACCTTCCTGCGGACGCTGCCGCCGCTGGCGTACTTCTCGCTGCTCATCGTGTGGCTGGGCATCAACGAGCAGCCGAAGATCACCCTGCTGGCGGTGGCGGCGTTCCCGCCGGTGGCCGTCTCCACCACGACCGCGGTGGCCGCGGTCCCGGGCAGCCTCGTCGAAGCGGCCCGGGCGATGGGCGCGTCACGGTGGGAGGTCGTCCGGGACATCGTGATCCCCTCGGCGCTGCCGGAGACCTTCACCGGTATCCGGCTGGCCGTCGGCGTCGCGTACTCGTCGCTGGTGGCGGCCGAGTTGGTGAACGGGCTGCCCGGCATCGGCGGCATGGTCAAGGACGCCGCCAACTACAACAACACCCCCGTGGTGATCGTCGG
Source organism: Streptomyces sp. CA2R106 (assembly GCF_037034245.1). Classification (NCBI taxonomy): domain Bacteria; kingdom Bacillati; phylum Actinomycetota; class Actinomycetes; order Kitasatosporales; family Streptomycetaceae; genus Streptomyces; species Streptomyces sp. CA2R106. The sequence continues at coordinate 132 of NZ_JBAGKC010000043.1, read as the reverse complement.
CATCTTCGTCATCGGCATCTCGGGCCTGGTCATCGACGGTCTGCTGCTGTGGCTGGAGCGTACGGCGCTGCCGTGGCGCGGCCGCAGCTAGGGCCTGTCGTTTGGATCTCCGCGGCGTCGCGTCGCCCGGCA
>NZ_JBAGKC010000042.1:0-51528 GCF_037034245.1 Streptomyces sp. CA2R106 | reverse complement strand
ATCACCGCCATCCCGATCTCCGCCCTCGCCGGGGACAACGTGGTCGAGCCGTCGGCGAACATGGACTGGTACGGCGGCCCGACCGTCCTGGAGCACCTGGAGACCGTGCAGGTGCTCCAGGACCCGGCGCCCGGCCCGGCCCGGCTGCCGGTGCAGTACGTGATCCGCCCGCAGACCGCCGAGCACCCCGACTACCGCGGCTACGCCGGGCAGATCGCCTCGGGAGCGTTCGCGGTCGGCGAGGAGGTCACGGTGCTGCCCTCCGGCCGCACCTCCCGTATCCGCGGCATCGACCTGCTGGGCACCCCCGTGGACACCGCGTGGGCGCCCCAGTCGGTGACGCTGCTGCTCACCGACGACGTGGACGTCTCCCGCGGCGACCTGATCGCGCCGACCGCCCACGCCCCGGCCACCACCCAGGACATCACCGCCACCGCCTGCCACGTCGCCGACCGGCCGCTCACCGTCGGCCGGCGGGTGCTGCTCAAGCACGGCACCCGCACCGTCAAGGCGGTCGTCCGGGACATCCCCTCCCGGCTCCGCCTCGACGACCTCGCGCCGCACCCCGCCCCCGGCCGCCTGGCCGCCAACGACATCGGCCAGGTCGTGCTGCACACCGCCGAACCCCTGCCGCTCGACTCCTACGCCGCCTCGCGCCGCACCGGCTCCTTCATCCTGCTCGACCCCCACGACGGCACCACCCTCACCGCGTGCATGACCGGCCCCACGCAGGTGGCGGGCCGTCAACCGGCTCTCGACCGCCGCTAGAGACGCCGCTGGCACGCTCGTCGGGGACTGCGACAGAAGGGGGCCGGTGCGGATGGCTGACAACGGCGGGCGGGCTACGGCGATCGCGGGCGGCCGCGCACCGGCGGGGGCGGGACACGGCGCCGTACCGGCCGCGGGCCCGAAAGGCGCCGGCTCCGGCGGCCCGGACCTGCCGGCCGTCGAGAACCTGCCGGCGCAGCGGCTGCCGGTACGGGCCCTGTCGCCCGAACTGCGGCTGCGCCAGGGCGGGGTGGACCCCGCGCACGTCCAACTCCTCGCCGACGCCGCCGACCACGCGGAGCTGCCGCCGATCCTGGTGCGCAGGAACGGCTGGGGCGTCATCGACGGCCTGCACCGGCTGGAGGCCGCCAAGCTCCGCGGCGACCGCAGCATCTCCGCGTGCTTCGTGGAGTGCACCGACGCCGAGGCGCTGGTCCTGGCGATGCGCGCGAACAGCGCGCACGGGCTGCCGCTGTCGCGCGCGGACCGCATGGCCGGTGCCGCGCGCGTGCTGGCCGCCCACCCCGACTGGTCCGACCGCGCCATCGCCCGGCTCACCGGGCTGAGCGGCAAGACCGTCGCGGCGCTGCGCGGCCGGACGGCCGGCACCGCGCCGCCCGGCGGCAAGCGGCTCGGCCGGGACGGGCGGCTGCGCTCGGTGGTGGCCGGGGAGGGCCGGCGAAGGGCCGCGGCCTACCTGCGGGCCCACCCGGAGGCCACGCTGCGGGAGGTCGCCCGCGAGACGGACGTGTCCGTCGGCACCGTCCACGACGTCAGGACCCGGCTGCGCGGCGGGGCACCGCCCGAGCCTGACGGGGGCCGGGCGCCCGCCGGACCGCCGGATTCCGCGTCGGCCGCGCCCTACGCGGACGGCGCCCCGCACCCGGCGGACCCGGCGGAAGCACCGGACCGCGCCGCCGTACCGCTCGTGCGTGCCCTGCCCGACCCGGACGGGTCGCGGGAGCGCTGCCGGGAGCCCGCCGGCATCCCGCTGGGCTGGGCGGCGGTGTCCGCCAAGGTGGCCAGCGACCCGTGCGTGCGCTACACCGAGGGCGGCAAGGAGTTCCTCCAGTGGATGGCCTTCCACGCGTCCGACCCGGACCGGTGGCAGGAGCTGATCGGCGCGGTGCCGCCGCACTGGCTCGGGGTGATCGCGCCGATCGCCGAGAGCATCAGCAAGGAGTGGAGCCAGTTCGCCGAGCGGCTCAGGAGCCGGCAGGAAGCGGTGTGAGGAGCGCGGCACGGCCGGGCTCCGGCAAACCGGAAGGGGAATCCCACACGATGACGCTCCCCCCGCGGCGCGGCCGCGCGACGGCGGTGACGTCCGCGGTCGACGCGTTCCTCGCACAGCCGCACACGGCCGTGCTGACCACGCTGAGACCGGACGGCTCGCCCCACCTGGCACCGGTGCGGTTCACCTGGGACCCTCGGGCGCGGCTCGCCCGCGTCCTGACGGTGCGCACCACCCGCAAGGTCAGGAACGTGCTGGCCGCGCCCGGCGCCCGGGTCGGGCTCTGCCAGGTGGACGGCTTCCGCTGGGTCACCCTGGAGGGCAGCGCCCAGGTGCTCGACGCCCCGGAGCGCGTCGCCGAGGGGGTGCGCCGCTACGCGGAGCGCTACTGGTCGGCGCCGCCCGCCCCGCCGGGCCGGGTGGTCCTCGAGATCGCGGTGGACCGGGTGCTGAGCCTCAACTGCTGAGCTGCGCCCGGCAGGTGGGAACCGTCCCGCCTGCCGGGCGGCGCCGGTCTCAGCGAGCGGGCGGCACCGGGCTGCCCTGCCGCCAGACCAGGTCGAACGACAGGCGGGTGAGCTTCCAGCCGGCCGGGGTGCGGCGCGCCCGGCCGGCCACCGACGTGCCGGTGACGAACAGCGCGGCGTGCTCGTCGCCGGGGTGGTGGACGTGGGTGGAGACCAGCGCGGCGCGCAGCGTCGCCTGCGCGCCGGAACAGTCCACCACCGCCGGTGAATTCAGGTGCTGGGTGCGGGCGAATTTCTCCAGCGCGTGCCGGTGCCATTCCGCGAGTCCCACGATTCCCTCGTAGGTGCTCATCGGAAAGGAGACGACGGCGTCGGCGGTGAACAGTCCGTGCGCCCACGGGTCGTCGAGTTCTCCGCTGTCGAGCGCCACCAGGTAGCGGTCGAGCAGCGCGCCCACCGCGGCGGCGTCGGCGGTTTCCGGTGCGAATTTCTCCACGTGAGTCGAGGTCATGCCTGAGGATGGTCCGCCGTGGCCGGTCCGACCAAGTGCGCCTGCGAAGATCTGACATTGGCGGCGCAATTCTGTAGTGGCGTGCAGAAGACCTGTCCTGAACTCCCTTTACCGCCCGATGCGGCGCTCCCCATACTCATGGGGACATCAACCAGAAGAGGGCGGATGGGCGACGATGGACAATTATGACGCGGACGTGATCGTCGTGGGCGCCGGTCCTACCGGACTGATGCTCGCCGGTGAACTCGGGCTGCACGGAATTTCCGTGGCCGTGCTCGACCGGCTCGCCGAACCGATGCGGCAGTCACGTGCGCTCGGCTTCTCCGCGCGCACCATCGAGGAGTTCGGGCAGCGCGGACTGCTGGCCCGGCTCGGCGGGGTGGACGTCATCCCGGTCGGCCACTTCGGCGGTGTCCCGCTCGACTACCGGGTGCTGCCCGGCGGTTCCTACGGTGCGCGCGGCATCCCGCAGTCCCGCACCGAGGCCGTGCTCGCGGGCTGGGCGGCCGAACAGGGCGCGGTCACGCACCGCTCCGTGGAGGTCACCGGCCTGGAGCAGGACGCGGACGGCGTCACCGTGCACACCTCGGGCGGCGGCGCCTTCGACGGCGGGCGGCTGCGCGCACGGTACGTGGTGGGCTGCGACGGCGCCCGCAGCACCGTACGCCGCTGCGCCGGGATCGACTTCCCCGGCACGGAGCCGACGGTGGAGCTGCGCTTCGCCGACATCTCCGGGGTGCCGCTGCGGCCCCGGTTCTCCGGCGAGCGTGTCCCCGGCGGCATGGTCATGGTGCTGCCGCTCGGCCCGGACCGCTGCCGGATCATCTACTACGACCGCGACGAGCCGCTGCGCGCGAGCCGCGAGCCGATCACGTTCGCGGAGGTCGCCGCCGCCTTCCTGAAGCTGTCGGGCGAGGACATCGGCGCGGCCGAGCCGTCGTGGGTCAGCTCGACCACCGACGTCAGCCGGCAGGCCGCGCAGTACCGGCGCGGCCGGGTGTTCGTGGCGGGCGACGCCGCGCACGTCCACCTGCCGATCGGCGCCCAGGGCATGAGCGCGGGCGTCCAGGACGCGGTGAACCTCGGCTGGAAGCTGGCGCTGGTCCTGGCCGGGCAGGCCCCGGACGGGCTGCTCGACACGTATCACGCCGAGCGGCACCCGGTCGGCGCCCGCATCCTGACCAACACCCTGGCCCAGCGCACCCTTTACCTCGGCGGCGAGGAGATCACCCCGCTGACCGACGTCTTCGCCGAACTCAGCCGGTTCGAGTCGGTGCAGCGCAGCCTCGTCGGCATGGTCACCGGCCTCGACATCCGGCACGACGTCGGGCCGGGCGGCCACCCGCTGCTCGGCCGGCGGCTCCCGGACGGCGAGCTGACCGGCGAACCGGGCGGCGGCGGGCCGCGGACGAGCGTGCACGCACTGCTGCACTCCGGCCGGGGCGTGCTGCTCGACCTCGGCGGCGACGGCACCCTGCCGACCGCGGCCAAGCCGTGGGCGGACCGCGTCGACACCGTACGGGCGGAGGGCGCCGCGCACCTGCCCGACGTCGAGGCCCTGCTGCTGCGGCCGGACGGCTACGTCGCGTGGGTCGCGCCCGACCAGGACGGCAGCGCGCTGCCCGAGTCCCTGGAGCGCTGGTTCGGCCCCGGCGCCTGAGCCGGCCGGCCCTGCCCACGCCTCCCCGCGCCTCCCCGCACCTCCCCGTTCTTCGACTGTTCCTCCCTTCTCCCAGGAAGTGACCACGCCATGCCCCGAATCTCCCCTGCCGATGACTACCTGACCGTGCTGAACCTGTTCTCCACCGACGAGCCGGCGAAGCAGGACACGCTGCTCCAGGAGATGGGCAAGATCGTCAACGCCGCGGCCTACGAGGGCTGGATCTCCTCCACGGTGCACGCCGGGCAGGAGAGCCCCGGCACCGCCAACTTCATCCAGTGGCGCAGCGGCGAGGACCTGGAGAAGCGGTACGCGGGCGAGGAGTTCAAGCACCGCACGATGCCGGTCTTCCAGGAGATCACCACCTCGATCCGGCTACTCCAGTGCCGGATCGTCTACACCCACCGGCACCCGGCGCAGGGCGCGACCACCGAGATCTCGCCCGACCGCGACGACTACACCGTGATCGAGATCTTCAAGGTCGCCGAGGGCGACCACGAGGACCTGGTCACCGAGTTGGGCGAGGGCCGCGCCTGGCTGGCCGACGTGCCCGGCTACCGCTCGCACAGCGTCTTCAAGGGGCTGCGGGCCCGCTTCCTGGACGGTCCCTTCGCCGTCGTCTACTCGCAGTGGGACGGCAAGGACGCCTACGACGCGTTCCGCGCGGCGCCGGAGGCGGAGAAGTCCGAGGCCCGGCTGAAGTCCGAGGCGCGCGTGGCGGCGCTGACGACCGAGAGCGACTGGAACGGCTACCGCGTGGTGCAGACGCGCGCGGCCGGCGAGTAGCACCGGCGCTTCCCGGCGCCGCTCCCCCGGCGCCGCTCCCCCGCCGGGACCGGGCCGCACCCGTCCGGTCCCGGCGGCGGCCCGCCCCGCGCACCCCGCGCACCCCACCCGCACCCCCGCGCACCCCCGTGAACGCCCAGAAACGCCCAGGAACGTCCCGTGCCGACCGCAAGGAGCCAGGTATGCACAGCACGCTGATCGTGGCCCGGATGGCCATCGAGTCCAGCCGCGATGTCGCACGGCTGTTCGGCGAGTTCGACGAGACCGACATGCCCCACCGGATGGGGACCCGGCGCAGGCAGCTCTTCGCCTACCGCGGGCTGTACTTCCACCTCCAGGACTTCGCGTCGGACGACGGCGGCCCGCGGATCGAGGCGGCCAAGGACGACCCGCGGTTCGTCGGGATCAGCGCGGACCTGAAGCCCTTCATCGGCGCCTACGACCCGGCGACCTGGCGCTCCCCCGCCGACGCCATGGCCACGCGCTTCTACCACTGGCAGGCCGGCGCATGACGGGGCGTCGGGTCGTCATCACCGGGCTGGAGGTGCTCGCCCCGGGCGGCCTGGGCCGGGCGGACTTCTGGGCGCTGATCAGCGAGGGGCGCACCGCCACCCGCGGCATCACCTTCTTCGACCCGTCGCCGTTCCGCTCCCGGGTGGCGGCCGAGGCCGACTTCGACGGGCTGGCGTACGGGCTCAGCCCGCAGGAGGTGCGGCGGATGGACCGCGCCGCGCAGTTCGCCGTGGTCACCGCGCGCGGCGCGGTCGCCGACAGCGGCGCCGAGCCGACGGCGCTGGCGCCGCACCGGGTCGGGGTGGTCGTCGGCAGCGCGGTGGGCGCGACCATGGGGCTCGACGAGGAGTACCGCGTGGTCAGCGACGGCGGCCGGCTGGACCTGGTCGACCACCGCTACGCCGTGCCGCACCTGTACGACTACCTGGCGCCGAGTTCCTTCGCCGCCGAGGTGGCGTGGGCGGTGGGCGCCGAGGGGCCGGCGACGGTGGTCTCCACCGGGTGCACCTCGGGTATCGACGCCGTGGGCTACGGCGTGGAGCTGGTGCGCGAGGGCGCCGTGGACGTCATGGTGGCCGGGGCCGCGGACGCCCCGATCTCGCCGATCACGATGGCGTGCTTCGACGCGATCAAGGCGACCACCCCGCGGCACGACGACCCGGAGCACGCCTCGCGCCCCTTCGACGGCACCCGCAACGGCTTCGTGCTCGGCGAGGGTTCGGCGTTCTTCGTGCTGGAGGAGCTGGAGCACGCCCGGCGGCGCGGCGCGCACGTGTACGCCGAGGTCGCCGGCTACGCCACCCGCTCCAACGCCTACCACATGACCGGGTTGCGCAAGGACGGCGCGGAGATGGCCGAGGCGATCCGGGTCGCGCTGGAGGAGGCGAGGACCGCGCCGGAGGACATCGACTACGTCAACGCGCACGGCTCCGGCACCCGGCAGAACGACCGGCACGAGACCGCCGCGTTCAAGAAGAGCCTGGGCGCGCACGCGTACCGCACGCCGATCAGCTCGATCAAGTCGATGGTGGGCCACTCGCTGGGCGCCATCGGCTCCATCGAGATCGCCGCGTGCGCGCTGGCGATGGAGCACGACGTGGTGCCGCCCACCGCCAACCTGCACACCCCCGACCCGGAGTGCGACCTGGACTATGTGCCGCTGACGGCACGCGAGCAGCCGGTCGGCTCGGTGCTGACGGTGGGCAGCGGCTTCGGCGGGTTCCAGAGCGCCATGGTGCTCACCGGCGCGCGAAGGAGCACCGTATGACGTCGGTCGTGGTCACCGGGATGGGCGTCGCCGCCCCGAACGGGCTGGGCGCCGCGGACTACTGGGCGGCCACCCGCGGCGGGAAGAGCGGCATCGGCCGCATCACGCGGTTCGACCCGTCGGGCTACCCGGCGCAGCTGGCCGGGGAGATACCGGGCTTCGAGGCCGCCGACCACCTGCCAGGCCGGCTGCTGCCGCAGACCGACCGGGTCACCCGGCTGTCGCTGGCGGCGGCGGACTGGGCGCTGGCGGACGCCGGGGTGGACCCGGCGTCGTTCGACCCGCTGGACATGGGGGTGGTGACCGCCAGCCACGCGGGCGGCTTCGAGTTCGGCCAGGGCGAGCTGCGCAAACTGTGGTCGCGGGGCAGCCAGTTCGTCTCGGCCTACCAGTCGTTCGCCTGGTTCTACGCGGTCAACAGCGGCCAGATCTCCATCCGGCACGGGATGAAGGGGCCCAGCGGGGTCGTGGTGAGCGACCAGGCCGGCGGCCTGGACGCGCTGGCGCAGGCCAGGCGGCTGGTGCGCAAGGGCACGCCGCTGGTGGTGAGCGGCGCGGTGGACGCGTCGCTGTGCCCGTGGGGCTGGGTGGCGCAGCTGGCCGGCGGGCGGCTGGCCACCAGTGACGAACCGACCCGCGCGTACACGCCGTTCGACCGCGACGCGCACGGCTATGTGCCGGGCGAGGGCGGGGCGATCCTGGTCCTGGAGTCCGCCGCGGCGGCCGCGGCGCGCGGCGCGCGGGTGTACGGCGAGATCGCCGGGTACGGCACGACGTTCGACCCGCCGCCCGGCAGCGGCCGCGGCCCCACCCTGCGCACCGCGATCGGTGTCGCGCTTCAGGACGCGGGCACCGCGCCGGGCGAGGTGGACGTGGTCTTCGCCGACGGCGCGGGCGTGCCGGAGCTGGACCGCGCCGAGGCCGAGGCGATCAGCGCGGTCTTCGGGTCCGGCGCGGTCCCGGTGACCGTGCCCAAGACGATGACCGGCCGGCTGTACTCCGGCGCCGGGCCGCTGGACGTCGCCTGCGCGCTGCTGGCCATCCGCGCCGGGGTCATCCCGCCCACCGTCCATGTGGACCCCTGCCCGCAGTACGACCTGGACCTGGTGCTGCACCAGCCGCGGGCCGCGCGGCTGCGCACCGCACTGGTGGTGGCCCGCGGCCACGGCGGCTTCAACTCCGCCGTGGTGGTGCGCGCCGCGGCCTGAGCGGCCGGGCCGCCGGCCCCGCCACCCCGAGACGAAGGAGACATATCGACATGACGGACCGCCAGTTCACCTTCGAGGACCTCAAGCACATCCTCCTGAAGGCCGCCGGCGCCGAGGAGGGCCTCGACCTGGACGAGGACATCCTCGACACCACCTTCGAGGAGCTGGGCTACGAGTCGCTGGCGCTGCTGGAGACGGGCGGCTGCATCGAGCGCGAGTACGGCATCGCGCTCGACGACGAGATCCTCACCGACGCCCTGACCCCCCGCGAGCTGATCAGCACCGTCAACGAGCTGCTGGCCGCCGGCCGCGCCGCCTGAGAGGACCAACGCCATGGCACAGTCCACTTCCCGTGTCGCGCTCGTCTCGGGTGCCACCAGCGGCATCGGCCTGGCGACCGCCCGGCTGCTGGCCGCGCAGGGGCACCGGGTGTTCCTCGGCGCGCGTACCGGCTCCGACGTCGAGACGACCGTCAAGTCCCTGCGCGCCGACGGCTGCGAGGCCGCCGGCCAGGTGCTCGACGTCCGCGACGGCGCCTCGGTCGCCGCCTTCGTACAGGCCGCGGTCGACACCTACGGCCGGATCGACGTGCTGGTCAACAACGCCGGCCGGTCCGGCGGCGGGGTCACCGCGGAGATCGCCGACGACCTGTGGCACGACGTCATCGACACCAACCTCACCAGCGTCTTCCGGATGAGCCGCGAGGTGCTGACCACCGGCGGCATGCGGGAGCGCGGCCACGGCCGCATCATCAACGTCGCCTCCACCGCGGGCAAGCAGGGCGTCGTGCTGGGCGCCCCGTACTCCGCCTCCAAGCACGGCGTCGTCGGCTTCACCAAGGCGCTCGGCAACGAGCTGGCGCCCACCGGCATCACCGTCAACGCGGTCTGCCCTGGATACGTGGAGACGCCCATGGCGCAGCGGGTCCGGCAGGGGTACGCCGCCGCCTACGCCACCAGCGAGGAGGCGATCCTGGCGAAGTTCCAGGCGAAGATCCCGCTCGGCCGCTACAGCACCCCCGAGGAGGTCGCCGGCCTCATCGGCTACCTGGCCTCCGACACCGCCGCCTCCATCACCTCGCAGGCGCTCAACGTCTGCGGCGGCCTCGGCAACTTCTGACCACCGTCCGGACAGCGGACGAGGACCGGACAAGGAGCAGTGCCCGTGACGACACGCGAGGTCGAGCACGAGACCACCATCGCCGCGCCCGCGGCCACCGTCTACCGGCTGCTGGCGGACGTGCGCCACTGGCCGCAGATCTTCCCGCCCACCATCCACGTCGAGCAGGAGGACACCGGCCACGGCACCGAGCGCATCCGCATCTGGGCCACCGCGAACGGCGAGGCCAAGAACTGGACGTCGCGCCGCACCCTGGACCCCGACGCGCTGCGCATCACCTTCCGGCAGGAGGTCAGCACCCCGCCGGTGGCCGCGATGGGCGGCACCTGGATCGTCGAGCCGCTGGACGGGGCCGCCGCGCGGGTCCGGCTGCTGCACGACTACCGGGCGGTCGGCGACGACCCGGAGTCGCTGCGGTGGATCGACCGGGCGGTGGACACCAACAGCACCTCGGAGCTGGCCGCGCTGAAGGAGAACGTCGAGCGGGTGCACGCCGCCGAGGCACAGGACCTGGTCTTCTCCTTCACCGACACCGTCGAGGTCGAGGGCGCCGCCAAGGACGTCTTCGACTTCGTCAACGACGCCGCCCGGTGGCCCGAGCGGCTGCCGCACGTGGCCACCGTCCGCTTCGGCGAGCCCTCCCCGGGGTTGCAGACCCTGGAGATGGACACCCGCGCCAAGGACGGCTCGGTGCACACCACCAAGTCCTACCGGGTGGCGTTCGCACCGGACCGGATCGCGTACAAGCAGGTCACGCTGCCCGCGCTGATGACGCTGCACACCGGCCTGTGGACGTTCACCGACACCGGCCGGGGCACCACCGAGGCCGGCTCGCAGCACACGGTGTCGATCAACACCGCCAACATCGCCGCGATCCTGGGCGCGCAGGCCACCGTCGCGGACGCCCGGGCCTACGTGCACGACGCGCTGAGCACCAACAGCCGCGCCACACTGGGCCACGCCAAGGACTACGCGGAACGGAAGAGCTGAGATGGCCGCCCCGCGCACGACGCGGACCGAGGTCATCGTGGTGGGCGCCGGGCCGGCCGGCCTGATGCTCTCCGCCGAACTGGCCCTGCGCGGCGTGCGGGTGGCCGTCGTCGAGCAGCGCCACCGGCCCAGCACCGAGTCGCGGGCCTCGACGCTGCACGCCCGCACCATGGAGATCCTCGACAGCCGCGGTCTGCTGCCGGACCTCGGCACCCCGCCGAACGAGCCGCGCGGCCACTTCGGCGGGGTGCCGCTGGACCTGACGCTGCCCTCGCCGTATCCGGGCCAGTGGAAGGTGCCGCAGACCAGGACCGAGTCGGTGCTGGAGGAGTGGGCGCTGTCGCTGGGCGCCGACATCCGCTGCGGGCACCGGCTGCGGCTGATCGACCTGGCCCAGGACCCGGACGCGGTGGAGGTGGAGGCCGTCGGGCGCGACGGGCGGCCGGTGCGGCTGCGCGGCAGCCACCTGGTCGCCTGCGACGGGCAGGACTCCACCGTGCGGCAGCTGACCGGGGCGGACTTCCCCGGCCACGGCGCCGCCCGCGAACTGCTGCGCGCCGACGTCGACGGCCTCGACATCCCCGACCGGCGCTTCCAGCGGCTGCCGCGCGGCCTGGCCATCGCCGCCCGCCGGGCCGACCGCGTGACCCGGGTGATGGTGCACGAGTTCGGCAGCGCGGCCCGCACCCGCACCGGCCCGGTGCGGTACGAGGAGGTCGCCGCGGCCTGGCAGCGGGTCACCGGCGAGGACATCGGGGGCGGCAAGCCGCTGTGGGTCAACCACTTCGACGACGAGAGCAGGCTGCTGGCCCAGTACCGGCACGGCCGGGTGCTGTACGCGGGCGACGCCGCGCACCGGCAGATGCCCACCGGTGGGCAGGCCCTCAACCTCGGCCTCCAGGACGCTTTCAACCTCGGCTGGAAACTCGCCGCCACCGTCCGCGGCGAGGCGCCCGCGGGGCTGCTCGACACCTACCACCTGGAACGCCACGCCGTCGGCGCCGCCGTGCTCGGCAACATCCGCGCCCAGGTGGCGCTGCTGCTGGGCGGGGCGGAGGTGGAGCCGGTGCGCGCGGTGCTGGCCGAACTGCTCGCCGAGGAGCCGGCGCGCGCCCGGCTCGCCGGGATGGTCAGCGGCCTCGACATCCGCTACGCCACCTGCGGCGGCGGCCATCCGCTGGTCGGCGCGCGGCTGCCGTACGCCCGGCTGCGGGTCGGCGGCGCCGTGTGCACCACCTTCGAACTGCTCAGGTCCGGGCGGGGACTGCTGCTCGGCCTGGGGGCGCCGCCGCCGGCCGCCGGGGCGCGCTGGGACGACCGGGTCGACCTCGTCACGGCCGCGCCGGCGCGGGACGAGCAGGGCACCTGGGACGGGGTCGCGGCCGTGGCGGTGCGCCCGGACGGCCACGTCGTGTGGGTCGGCGGCGCACAGGACGGCGACGGCAACGGGGACGGCGACGGCTTGGACGCCGCGCTCGGCCGCTGGTTCGGCGCGCCCCGCCGCCCGCACACACGCCCCCGTGCGGGCACGGCCGGCAGGGCCGTGTCCGACACCTAGCGTCGTCCCGCCCGAAGGGGCCCGAGTGCTCCCCCATGGCCTCCGGCCTGAGAGGACCCCCCGACCGCAAGGCGGAGGGTGGGGGTCCCTCCCAGGCGAGGCTCTGGCGAACAGAGCGCAGCGGGCCGTACCGACGGCCAGCAACGCCGGCGGCACCTTTCGCCGAAGGCAAGGGGAGAGCGTGCCTGCCGGCCCCCGCCGGCCGGGGGCGCTCCCATGCCCCTGGCCATGGGGGCGGGATGTGCCGGACCCGGCCCAGCACCGCACCGACCGGAGCGGGAACGGACGAGAAAAGGGAGGACAGCCATGGCACAGTCCGTGGTGGACACCGACGTCGTCGTGGTCGGCGCCGGACCGACAGGGCTGATGCTCGCGGGCGAACTGCGCCTGGGCGGCGCCCGCGTCATCGTCATCGACAAGCTGGCCGAGCCGTCCGGCCAGTCCCGGGGGCTGGGCTTCACCGCCCGCGCCATGGAGGTGTTCGACCAGCGCGGGCTGCTGCCGGCCTTCGGGCAGGGTGAGACGCTCGCGACAAGCCCCATGGGGCACTTCGGCGGCGTGCAGTTCGACTACACCGCCCTGCCGGGCGCCCACTTCGGCGCCCGCGGCATCCCCCAGAACGAGACCGAGGCCGTCCTGGAGGCGTGGGCGCGCGCGCTCGGCGCGGACATCCGGCGCGGCTGGGAGGTCACCGGCCTGGCCGACGGCTTCCTCGACGGCGACACCGTCGAGGCGCTGGTCCGCACCCCGCAGGGCGCCGGCCGGCTGCGCGCCTCCTACCTCGTGGGCTGCGACGGGGGGCAGAGCCGGGTCCGCAAGGCGGCCGGCTTCGACTTCCCCGGGCTGCCCGCCACCCGCGCGATGTACCTGGCCGACGTCGTCGGCTGCGGGCTGCGCCCCCGGTTTTTGGGCGAACGCCTCCCGCACGGCATGGTGATGGCCGCGCCGCTGAAGGAGGGCGTCGACCGGATCATCGTCTGCCCGCACGGCACCCCGGCCCGCGAGCGCGCCGACGACGTCACCTTCGCCGAGGTCGCCGCCGCCTGGCAGCGCATCACCGGCGAGGACATCAGCGGCGGCAGCGCCGAGTGGGTCAGCTCCTTCAGCGACGCCAGCCGGCTGGCCGGGCAGTACCGGCGCGGCCGGGTGCTGCTGGCCGGGGACGCCGCGCACGTCCATCTCCCGGCCGGCGGCCAGGGGTTGAGCACGGGGGTGCAGGACGCGGCCAACCTCGGCTGGAAGCTCGCCGCCACCGTCCGCGGCACCGCGCCGGCCGGCCTGCTCGACAGCTACCACGACGAGCGGCACGCGGTCGGCGAGCGGCTGATGATGAACACCCACGCACAGGGCGTCGTCTTCCTCGGCGGCGAGCAGTCGGACTCGCTGCGCGCGCTGTTCACCGAACTGCTCGCCCACGAGGCGGTCCGGCAGCACCTGGCCGGGATCGTCAGCCACCTCGACATCCGCTACGACCTCGGCGACGCCCCTGACGATCCCGGCGGCCCCGGCGGCCCCGGCGGCATCGCGGCGGACGGCACCGGAGAGGCGCACCCGCCGCACCCGCTGCTCGGGCGCCGGCTGCCCAAGCGGCCGCTGAGCGGGGCCGGCGGCGAGAGCGACACCTTCCGCCCGCTGCGCCCGGGGCGGGGCGTGCTGTTCGACCTGGCCGACAGCGCCGTACTGCGTGCCGCCGCCGCTGCCTGGTCCGACCGCGTCGACGTGGTGACCGCCGCCGCCAAACCGGTCGAGGGCACCGCGGACCCGCTGGCCGGGCTGGCGGCGGTGCTGGTCCGCCCGGACGGGCACGTGGCGTGGACCGGCGAGGGCGCGCCCGACGGGCTGGCGGCCGCGCTCGGCCGCTGGTTCGGCGCCGGGCGCGCCGCGTAGTGGCCGCGGCCGGCCCGGTCCGGCCCGTCGTCCTGGAAGGCGCCGGGGTCACGCTGTCCGGGCTGCTGGGCGAACCGTCCGGCGCCCCCAGGGCGCTGGTCGTGGCGGTGCACGGCGGCGGCATGACCGCGGGCTACTTCGACACCCGGGTACGGCCGGGCCTGTCGCTGCTGCGGCTCGGGGCGGACCTGGGGTACGCGGTGCTCGCGGTGGACCGGCCCGGCTACGGCAGGTCGGCCGGGGCGCTCCCGGCGGGGATGGGGGTGGCCGAGCAGGCCGCGGCGCTGCGGGCGGCCGTCGCCGGCTACGCCCGCACCCACCCGGTGGGCGCCGGGGTGCTGCTGCTGGGCCACTCCTTCGGCGCCAAGCCGGCGCTGGCGTGGGCGGCCGGTGCCGAGGACGGCGACCGCCTGCTGGGCGTGGACGTCTCGGGCTGCGGCCTGCGGTACGCCGCGCCCGGAGGGGCGGCGGTGCCGTTCACCGGCCCGGGCGGGCGGCGGCTGAGCTGGGGGCCGCTGCGGCTCTACCCGCCGGGCACCTTCCGGGCCTGCGCGGGCCTTCTCGCCCCGATGCCGGCCCGGGAGGCGGCCGAACTCGCCGGCTGGCCCGCGTCCTTGGCGCGGCTGGCGCCGCGTGTACGGGTGCCGGTGCGCTTCACCTTCGCCGAGCACGAGCTGCTGTGGCGGCACCAGGACGCGGACCTGGCCGAACTCGCGGCGGCGTTCGGCGCGGCCGGGCGGGTGCTGGTGGACCGGCAGCCTGGCGCGGGCCACAACATCAGCCTGGGCTGGGCGGCCCGCGCCTACCACCTGCGGGCGCTGGCCTTCGCCGAGGAGTGCCTGCTCCCGGCCGCGGCACAGCGCCCGTAGGACCGCGGGGCCGTGCGCCCGTAGGACCCCGGGAGCGGCGCACCGCCCAGCCGAAGTCGACCGGCCGGCCGGTCGGCCGGCGGGCGGTGTCAGTCGCCCAGCACCACGATGTCCAGCTCCTGGAGCCGGTCGGGGTCGCCCACCAGGTCGATGGCGGTGATCAGGCCGTCGGTGATGGTGAAGTCGAACGCCACGACCACCCGCTTCTTCGCCTTCCACACCGCGCCCACGCTGGTGTCGATGAGCGCCACCCGGGCGGCCTCGGCGCCGCCGGAGAAGATGCCCGCCACACCGCGGGCGCCGTGCGTCATCGGGGCGGCGCCGATCCGTACGGCGGTGTCGTCGGCGTGCATGGTGACGTCCGGCGCGAGCAGCGTCAGCAGCCGGTCGAAATCGCCGCTGCGCGCGGCGGTCAGGAAGGCGTCCACCACCTCGTGCTGGCGGCGCAGGTCGTGCATCGGGGAGGCCCCGTGCACCCGCCGCCGGGCCCGGCTGGCCAGCTGCCGGGTCGCCCCCGGGCTGCGCCCGATGACCTGGGCGATGTCCGCGAACGGCACCGCGAACATGTCGTGCAGCACGAACGCGAGCCGCTCGTCGGGGTCGAGCGTGTCGAGGATCACCGACAGCGCCAGGCCGACCGAGTCGGCGAGCACCGCCTCCTGCTCGGGGTCGGCGTTCTCCTCGGTGGGCACCGGCGCGGCCGCCTCGGTGTGCTCCTCGAAGAACTCCTCGCGGCGGCTGCGGGCCCGCAGCATGTCCAGGCAGACCCGGCCGACGACCGTGGTCAGCCAGCCGTCCAGGTTCTCCACCGCGTCCGCGTCGCTGCGGTGCAGCCTGATCCACGCCTCCTGCACGGCGTCCTCGGCCTCGTCGGTGGAGCCGAGCATGCGCTGCGCCACCGCGTGCAGCCGGGGGCGCTTCTCCTCGAAGGCGCGCGCGAGCTCGTCGTTGTCGTCCATGGCCACCGTCGTTCCCCTTCGCCGTCCGCCGGTGCGTGACCGCCGCCGGGTCCATCTTCGCGCCCGGGGCCCGCACAACTGTGACGAACGGGGCCGTCCGCGTGTGACGGGCCCCGCTCCACCACCGCCGCGCTGTCACACTCGCCCGCCGCCGCTCGTCGTAGAAGTGGCGCACGCCGCCGAGCGTGCGCCGCTTGCGTTCCCGTAGAAAGGGATGAACATGGAAGCGCGCCTGACCAACCCCGCGGTGGTCCTCAACGCCACACAGCCCATCCAGGACCTGTACAAGGCGATCTACTCCGGCGGTGTGCCGAAGACGACCCTCGACCTGGTGCACCTGCGGGCCAGCCAGATCAACGGGTGCGGCCCGTGCGTCGACTCCGGCTCGCGCGGCGCCCGGAAGGGCGGTGAGACCGAGGAGCGGCTGTTCGCGGTCGCCGCCTGGCGGGAGACGCCGTACTTCACCGAGGCCGAGCGGGCCGCGCTGGCGCTGGCCGAGCACGCGACCCGGCTGTCGGACCGCGGCGACCAGGTGCCGGACGAGATCTGGGACGCGGCCGCCGAGCACTTCGACGAGAAGGGGCTGTCCGCCCTGGTCCTGATGATCGCGCTGACCAACTTCTTCAACCGCCTGAACGTCACCACCAAGCAGGTGGCCGGCGACTGGGGCTGAGCGGCCCGGCACGACGTGGGCCCGGTCCGCCGCGGGGCGGACCGGGCCCTCGCCGCGCAGGGGGGTGGTCAGCTGGTGCGCGGGCGCCGGGACGGGGCGAGGTTCAGCCGCCAGGACACCCCGAACCGGTCGGTCAGCCACGCGAACCGGGCGCTGAACTCGTAGGCGTCGGCCGGCATGATGACCTCGCCCTTCTCCGCCAGGGCGTCGTGGTAGCGGTCGAACTCCGCCGCGGTGTCGCACTGCACGTAGATCGCGGTCGCGGGCGAGAAGGCGTACGCGTCCCAGGACGCCAGTTCGTAGCCGTTCGCGCCGGGCGGCGGCATGTTGGTGCACATGAACGACTGGCCGCCGAGCGTGAACAGCGCGTGCTGGAGGACGCCCTCCGGCCAGCCGGCCTCCCCGGCGCGGGCCCGCACCACCCGGTGCACCGCGGAGTTCTCGAACAGCGAGGTGTAGAAGTCGAGGGCTTCCTCGGCGTCGTTCCTGAACGCCAGGAACATCATGAGCTTGGGCGCCGCAGTCGGGGGCATCGCGGGTGCTCCTCTTCGTCGTCGGGTCCCTGCCGGTCGGCCGGGCCGCGCGCGGCCGGGGCCGGTCGCCGCGGCGCGCCGCCACGGCGACGGTAGCCGCGCCCCGCGGTGTTCAACCGGCGCCCGCGGCGGTTGAACACGCCGGTCGAGCCCGCCACCACCGAAGCTCCGCGCGTGGTCCAGACGGCACCGCAAGCATGTGTCGACATCAGTGACGGACACCTCGAAGTGACCCGGAGGGTGAGTGCCCGTGAGCGAGAACGCACTGCCGGCGGACCGGTCCGCCCGATCCGAGCGGATCGCCGCGCGGACTCGCAGCAGCAGCTGGCGGAAGCCGCCGCGCCGTATCGAGACCACCGAGTGCATCACCTGCGACAGCTGTCTGCGCGGCTGTCCGGCGGAGTTCGGCGCCATCGTGGACCGCGGCCTGGACGTGGTGATCATCCCGGAGCTGTGCTCGGGCTGCCCCGCCTGCGTGCTGGAGTGCCCGGTGGACTGCATCTACGTCGACGAGGACTGGAAGCCGTCCGACGACAGCCTGTGGAACCTCGTCGAGTTCCCCGCGGCGACCCGGTGAGCGGGTCGCCGGAGCGCGGCAGCCGCCGCGCGGCCAACGCGAGGAAGCGGATCAGCCGCCGCCCCAGCCGGCTCGGCACGCCCGCGGGCGCCGCCGCCGGCCCGGACCGGACGCGCGAGGCGGCCGCGGGCTTCCCCGGGCTGCTCGGCCGGGTGTGGGAGCGGGCGCGGACGGCGGCCGGCCCGCGGGCGGCGGTGGAGGTCCTGCTCGGCCTCGACGGGCACGTGCCGCCGGACGTCCAGTTGCGGGCGCTGAGCACCTCCGACGAGGCCGCGGTCATGGCGCTGTGGGGGCTGACCTGGCGGGCGGCCGACCCGGACGCCCCGGACGCCACGCCCGTCCCCGCCACCGACACCCACGCGGAGACCGACACCGGCACCGACGCCGACGAGCCGGTCTTCCTCGGCGAGTTGGGCCTGACCAAGGGCGGCCGGGTGGTGCTGCGCGCCCCGGCGCAGGGGCCGCTCGACCGCTCCGAACTGGTCGGCGGGGTGCTGCGGGTGCCGTGGTCGCGGCAGGCCGCCGACGCCTACCAGGACCGGCTGGACCGGGCCGCCGTCCGCACCGCCCGGACCCTGGCGGACTGCCGCGGCTGGCTGGACCGGCAGGGCGGCAAGGGCCGTGACGAACTGGTCGAGCAGGCGAGGGAGGCGGCCCTGCGCACCGCCCCGTTCGTGCTGTACCAGGACGACCGCAGGTACACCAACTTCCGCGACCAGAACACCATCACCGGCAAGACCCTGTGGCCGGGCCACCCCGACTGCGTGCTCAGCGGCCTGAAGGGCCTGCCGCTGGAGCTGTGGTCGGACAGCGACGTGCAGATGCTGATCGCGCTGACGCTGCTGATCCGCTCGGCCGGCTTCGGCCGCGTCGAGGAGGCCAACGGCACCCAGCTCGGCCTGGACCACGTCGCGGCGATGCTGGAGCGGGTCCGGGTGGCGTACGAAGCCGTCCCCGGCGGCACACCCGTCGCCGCGGCCGCCTCGCACCGGGTGGCGGACCTGGCCGCGCTCGCCGAGGCACTGGGCGCCCGCCGCCGCCAACTGCTCGGCACCGCACGGCTCTACCGCGAGATCCACGGCCCGCTGATGCACAAGATCGAGCGCGTGGGCGCCGACACCGACGCGGTGCGCGAGCGCGACACGCGGCTGGCCGCCCGCCTGGCCGGGCGGCTGCCGCTGGCCGGCGCGAGCCTCGGCGAGCTGGGCCTGCCCGGCGGGGCGAGCCCGCTGTGGCTGGCCGAACCGCACGGCTCCTTCGCCACCGGCCTGGAGTCGCTGCTGTACGAGACGGTGGCCGCCTGCGCCGAGGAGTTCCGTGCCGACTTCGCGATGAGCCGCGGGATGCGGTCGCTGCCGGACCTCGTGGAGCGGATGCGCGAGGAGCGCTGGGCGGAGATCTGCGACTGGGACATCACCCGCTACTTCTGCTGCGTGGTGCCGCGGGAGCAGGCCCGCGCCCACTTCGGCGGCTCGGCCGCGACGCTCGCGGACGCGGCCTGGGCGATGTCCTCGCGCATGCAGTACAACTCCTGGCACTTCGTGCCCGGCAACCTCCCCCGGGACCCGGCGGTGGTGGCCCGCGACCACTTCGTGCCGCCCACCATTCCCGACGTCGCGTTCTTCTCCGACCAGCACCACCACGGGCACGTCACCAACAAGGTCCGCTTCTCCATCCGCTCGCCGCAGGCGGTCGAGGTGGGCGGCCGGGTCTTCAACGGCTTCATCGACCTGCGGCTGCTGCGCTGCGCGGGCGCCCCGTTCGACGAGGAGGACCTGCTGGTCGCCCACCGGGTGTCGGGCCTGCTCGCCCGCGCGACCGGACTGGCCGCCCGACTCGTCGCGAAGGGCGTGCCGTTGGCGGTGACGTCCTTCGACGCCGGGTGGCACTGGCGGACGATCGCCGGCCCGGCCGGCAGCGGCGCCGCGCTGTCCGACCCCGCGGGCGCGGTCCGATGACCGCCGCCGAGGCGTTCGGCGCCCTCAAGGACCGGCTGCGCAGGGGCGAGACCACCGTCGTGGAGCACGTCGGCTCGGTCCTGGCGGCCGCGCACGAGCGCGACACCCTGGGCGCGTTCGTCGCGGTGGCCGGGCAGGAGGCGCTGCGCGCCGCCGAGGCCGCCGACCTGCGCATCGCCGAGCGCGGCGCCGACGCCTGGACGGGGGCGCCGCTGCTGGGCGTCACGGTCTCGGTGAAGGACCTGCTCCAGACCCGCGACCTGCCCACCGCCCGCGGCTCCTTCCTGGCCAACCGGCGGGAGCGCGCCGACGCCCCGGCCGTCGCGCGGCTGCGGGCGGCCGGTGCGATCGTCATCGGCAAGACCACCACCTCCGAGTACGGCTGGAGCGCGTCGACGGTCAGCCGGGTCGCGCCGCCGACCGGCAACCCGTACGACCCGGCGCGGACGGCCGGCGGCTCCAGCGGAGGCGCGGCGGCGGCGGTGGCCACCGGGCTCGGCGACGGCGCGCTCGGCACCGACGGGGCCGGCTCGGTCCGCATCCCCGCGGCGTTCTGCGGCGTGGTCGGCTACAAGCCGTCGTACGGGCTGATCCCCTACGTGCCCGGCTGCGCGGACCGGCTGTCCCACCAGGGCACGCTGGCCCGCGGCGTGGCCGAGGCCGCCGCGCTGGCCGCCGCGGCCGGCGGCCCGCACCCCGGCGACCCCGACTCCGGGCTCGGCTCGATCGAGGCGCCCCCGCGGGGCGCCGCCCGGCGCGTCGGCTGGATCGAGTGGGACGGCACCAGCGACGAGGTCCGCCGGGTCGCGGAGCGGGCCCGGTCCGCGCTGGCCGAACTGGGCTACCGCGTCGAGCCGGTGGAGGTGCGGTGCACCGACCTGTACCCGGCCCTGGTCGACATCCTGGCCGCCGCCGAGGCGGCCGGCACGGCGGCGCGGGACGAGGAGCTGTGCGACCCGGGCCGGCTGGAGGTGGTCCGCTACGGGCGCCGCCTGACCGGCGCGGCGGTGCTGCGCGCCGAGGAGGTGCGGCAGCGCACCCGGGTCCGGCTGCGCGCGGTCATGGCCCGCCACGAGCTGCTGGCCATGGCCACGGTGCCCGTCGAGCCGTTCGAGGCGGGCGCCATCGCGCCGACGTGGGCCGCCGACCCCCGTGACCTGCTGTGGCTGGCGTGGTCGCCGGCCACCTACCCGTTCAACCTGACCGGTCAGCCCGCCCTCACCCTGCCGGCCGGGCTGACCCGCGCCGGGCTGCCGGTCGGTGTCCAGCTCGTCGGCGCCTTCGGGGCCGACGAGCCGGTGATCGCGGCGGCCCGCCGGCTGGAGTCGGCCCTCGGGCAGCTGCCCCCGCCCCGCGCGCCGCACGAGCTGGTGGCCGCCACCGAAAGGACCCTGTGAACCGTGTACACCCGGTCTTGGCGCTCCGTGTCCGCCGAGGACAGCGTCGGAAGCCCGTGCTTCGTCGCCGCCCACGGGCTGTGGAGCGATGAGCAGTCCGCCGTCGCCGAACGGATCGAGGCCCGCCTCGGGGAGGTCGACCTCGTCCGGCTGGTCTTCCCCGACCCGCACGGCCTGGCCCGGTCCAAGACGCTCACCGCGGACGCCTTCCGCTCGGTGCTGCGCCACGGCATGAACTTCAGCCCCGGGCCCTTCGTCTTCGACACCGGCCACGCGGTCGCGGTGGACTTCCTCGGCGAGCCCGGCATCGGCGTGGCGGAGATCGCCGGCGCGGGCAACTTCATCCTGGTGCCCGACCCGCTGACCTTCCAGCTGCTGCCCGGCGACGGTCCGCGCACGGCCTGGGTGATCGGCGACGAGTACCTGCGCGACGGCACCCCGCACCCGCTGTCCTCGCGGGCGGTGCTGCGCCGCACCCAGGCCGCGTACGCCGAGCAGGGGTACGCGCCGGTGGTCGGGCTGGAGGTCGAGTGGTACCTCACCCGCCTGCTCGACGGCGCCCCGGGCAACGCGGGCAACGGGTTCGGCCGCCAAGGCGAGGCGCCGCGCGCCGCGGCCGTCAACGCCGGTTACCAGTTCAACCTGGACGCCCGCTACGACTCCGTCGCCCCGATCACCGACCCGCTCGCGCTGCACCTGCTCGAACTGGGGCTGCCGCTGCGCTCGGTGGAGCACGAGTCGGGCCCCGGCCAGGTCGAGTGCACCTTCAGCCCGATGTCCGCGCTCGACACCGCCGACGCGATGCTGCTGTTCCGCACCGCCACCAAGCGGTTCTGCGCGCGGCGCGGCCACCACGCCTCCTTCATGTCGCTGCCGCTGCTGGACTCCTTCGACCCCAGCGGCTGGCACCTGCACCAGTCCGTGCAGGAGACCGCGACCGGCCGGGGCCTGTTCGCCGCCGAGGGCCCGGCCGGCGACCTGTCGCCGCAGACCAAGGCGTACGCGGACGGGCTGCTGGCCTGGAGCCGGGAACTGTTCCTGCTGTCGGTGCCCACGGTCAACGGCTACCGGCGGCTCGGCCCGCGCCATACCCTGGCGCCCACCCGGGTCGACTGGAACCGGGAGGACCGCAGCGCCATGCTGCGCATGGTCGGCGGCGGCGCCGGCGCGCACATCGAGAACCGCGGCGCGGAGCCGTGCGCCAACCCGTACCTGGCCATCGCCGGGCAGCTGTTCGCGGGCCTGGAGGGGCTGGCCGGCACGGCCGACACCGGGCGCGTGCCCCGGGCGGCGGGCGCGGCGCCGGAGCTGGTGCCGCAGTCGCTGGCCGAGTCGCTGGCCGCCTTCCGCGCCGGCCGCGCCGAGCGGCTGCTCGGCGACCCGCTCAAGGCGTGCCTGGTCAAGCTCAAGGAGAGCGAGCTGCGGCGCTTCACCAGCTGGTGCGCGGCGACCGGTTCGGCCGGGGACGAGGTCACGCCGTGGGAGCAGCGCGAGTACTTCGAGGTGTACTGACCCGCCCGCACGTCCCCCGCACAGGCCCCCGCCAAGGGCCCCTGCGACGCCGCCTGCAAGACCGCCTTGCAAGACCCCACCGGCCGTTCGAGCCCGACGCCCCACGGAGACGAGGTCGTGCCATGATCCCCCGTTACACCCTGCCCGAGATGTCGGACCTGTTCACCGACCAGGCCCGGTACGCGACCTGGGTCCGCGTCGAGATCCTCGCGACCGAGGCGCAGGTGCGGCTCGGCCGGGTGCCGCAGGACGCGCTGGCGGACATCCGCGCGGCGCGGGTGCCGCGCGCCGACCGGGTCGCGGAGTTCGAGAAGGAACGCGACCACGAGGTGCTCTCCTTCCTCGCGGCGTACTGCGAGGACATGCCGGCGTCCTCGGCCCGCTGGGTGCACCTCGGCATGACCAGCTACGACCTGGTGGACACCGCGCTCGGCCACACCCTGGCGCGGGCCACCGACCTGCTGGCGGCGGCCGGGCGGCGGCTGCGCGGGGTGCTGGTGGACCGGGCGCTGGAGCACTGGGACACGCTGATGATCGGCCGCACCCACGGGGTGCACGCCGAGCCGACCACCTTCGGCCACAAGCTCGCCGGCCACGCCTTCGCCGTCGACCGGTCGCTGCGGCGGCTGGCCGCGGCCCGGGAGGCCGTCGCGGTGGGGACGGTCTCCGGGGCGGTGGGCACCTACGCGCTCATCGACCCGGCCGTGGAGGCCCACGTCTGCCAGGCGCTGGGCCTGGGCATCGAGCCCGCCCCCAGCCAGGTCGTCGCCCGCGACCGGCACGCCCAACTGCTCCAGGCGGTGGCGGCGCTGGGGGCGTGCGTGGAGCAGATCGCCCTGGAGCTGCGGCTGTTGCAGCGCACCGAGGTCGCCGAGGTGGAGGAGGAGCGGGCGGCGGCCTACCAGGGGTCCAGCGCCATGCCGCACAAGCGCAACCCCACCACCAGCGAGCGGCTGTGCGGCCTGGCCCGGCTGCTGCGCGGCTACGCCACCGCGGCGCTGGAGAACGTCGCCCTGTGGCACGAACGCGACCTGGCCCACCAGTCCGTGGAGCGGGTCATCCTGCCCGACAGCCTGTCGGTCGGCCACTTCCAGGCGACCCGGGCCGCGGAGCTGGTGGCCGGGCTGGAGGTGCACGCCGACCGGATGCGGGCGGCCGTCGACCGCACCGGCGGGCTCGTCCACAGCTCCGCGGTCCTCTACGACCTCCTCGGCGAGGGCGCCGACCGGGAGCGGGCCTACCGCTCGGCGCAGGCCGCGGCGAACCGTACGGCCGCCACCGGCCGGCCGTTCGCCGACACCCTGGCCGAGGAGGGCATCACCCTGCGGGACGCGCCGCGCCCCGAGCGCTTCCTGACCCATCATGACGTCATACGCCGGCGATTGGAGAAGCTGAATGAGCGGGACGACTGAACCGACCTGGAAGACCGAGCGGGTCGAGGGACGCGACCTGGACCTGGACGAGGTGCTGGCGGTCTACCACTCCTCGGGCCTGGGCGAGCGGCGGCCGGTCGGCGACCGGGAGCGGATGGCCGCGATGGTGCGGCAGGCGAACCTCGTGGTGGTGGCCCGGGACGCCGACGGCGCGCTGATCGGCATCGCCCGCAGTGTCTCGGACTTCTCCTACGTCACCTACCTGTCGGACATCGCGGTCGCGGGCCCCCACCAGCGCGGCGGAGTGGGCCTGGCGCTGATGGAGGAGACCCGGCGGCAGGCCCCGGACGCCAAGGTGGTGCTGCTGTCGGCGCCCGCCGCGGTCGGCTACTACCCGCGGGTCGGCTTCACCCGGCACGACTCGGCGTGGGTCCTGAGCCCCGGGCAGCCGCTGTCGGCCTCCCGTCCGGAGCCGGCCGCGCAGCCGGCCACCCGTCCGTAGCCGCGCCCGCCCGGCCGACGGGACGGGCCGGCCGCACCACCGCGGACCAGTGGACCAGCGGAGCACACCCCAGGGGGAAGGCATGCGTCAGACACCGTCACGGGCCCTGCTGGAACCCCGCGGGCCCCTCCTCGCGGCCGGGCCCGTGGCCGTACCGGCGGCCGGGCCCGCGCCGGCGGCTCCCGCACCCGCCGGGCAGCGCGTCCTGGTGGTGGACGCGGACGCCGACCGCGCCGGGTCGCTCACCGCCCAACTGCGGCGCCACGGCCACGACCCGGTCGGCGTCGGCCACGGCAGCGCCGCCCTCACCGCGTACGAGGACGTCGAGATGGTGCTGCTCGACCTCGACCTGCCCGACCTCGACGGGCTGGAGGTCTGCCGCGCCCTGCGCGCGGTCAGCCGGGTGCCGATCATCATCGTCACCTCCCGCCGCTCCGAGCTGGACTGCGTGCTCGGGCTGCACGCGGGCGCCGACGACTACGTCACCAAGCCGTACGGGCTGCGGGAGTTGATGGCGCGGATGGAGGCGGTGCTGCGGCGCACCCGGTGGGAGCCGGCCGCGGCCCGGGACATCCGGCACGGGCGGCTGCACATCGACGTCGACTCGCGCGAGGTCAGCGTGGACGAGGAGCCGGTGGCGCTGACCCGCAAGGAGTTCGACCTGCTGTACCTGCTGGCGTCCCAGCCGGACACGGTCATCCCGCGCAAGCAGCTGCTCCAGCAGGTGTGGGGCGACTCCTGGTCGCGCCGCACCATCGACACGCACGTCAGCAGCCTGCGCGGCAAACTCGGCGGCAGCGGCTGGGTGGTGACGGTGCGCGGGGTCGGCTTCCGGCTCGGCACGGGCTGAGGCCCGGCCGGGTCCACCACGTGCACCGGCCCCGCGGCCTCTTCTTGAGGCCGCGGGGCCGGCTGCGTGCCGTGCGGGCTCAGCGTACGGACGCCTCCACCACCGACAGCGCCGACGCGGTCTGCACCACGCACTCCAGCGTGAACCCGGCCTTGGCCAGCAGCTCCGCGTACTGGGCGCGGGTGCGTTCCTTGCCGCCGACCAGCAGCATCAGCCACAGGTCGGTGAGCTTGCCGGCGTGCGGGCTGTTGCGCCGGTCGGGGACGACCATCTCCATCACCAGCAGCCGCCCGCCGGGGTTCATCGCCTTGCGCACGTTGGTGAGGATCTCCAGGGCCTGCGGCTCGGGCCAGTCGTGCACGATGTGCTTGAGCAGGTAGGCGTCACCGCCCGGCGGCACCGGGTCGAACAGGCCGCCGTCGGCGACGGCGCAGCGCTCGGACAGGCCCTGCTCGGCCAGGAAGGCGGCGGCGCCGTTGGTGCCCACCCTCGGGTCGGACAGGATGCCGCGCGCCGAGGGCACCTTCTTCAGCACCCCGGCGAGCAGGTCGCCGCGGCCGCCGCAGAAGTCGACCACGGTGCCGAAGCGGCTGAAGTCGTAGGCGGCGAGCAGCGGTTCGGTCTCCGTGGCCGACATCGCCCCCATCCCGGCGGTGAAGACCGCCCCGTACTCCGGGTTGGCCTCCAGGTAGTCGAACGCGCCCATGCCGCGCAGCTTGGGCAGGCTGGGCTCACCCGTGCGCACCGCGTCGACCAGGCAGCCCCAGTCCTCCCAGTGGATGGGGTGGCCCATCAGCAGCGCGATGCCGCGCATCGACATCGGCGCGTCCTCGACCAGGGCCCGCGCCATCGGGGTGAGCGCGAACCGGCCGTCCTTCAGCTCGGTGAACACGTCGTAGCTCGCCAGCAGCCGCAGCACCCGGTGCAGGGTGTCGGCTTCGGCGCCGGTCCGCCGCGCCAGCTCCTCCGGCCGCAGCGGGCCACCGGTCAGGGCCTCCGCGACCCGCAACTCGGCGGCCACGTAGAGGGCCTGACTGACCATCGCGCCCTGCACCAGCTCCAGCAGGGCGAACGGCGGCGGTGCGATCTTGCGGGTCAGGCCCTGGAGGGCCGAGCGCACGCCTTCGACGGCGCGGACGACACGGGCGGGCGGCAGGGGCGGCATGGAATCCTCCGGCGGGGGCGATGGGATGGGGCAGGTGCGGCGGGCGGGCGCGGTGGCGCCGGCCCGGGTCGTAGGGCATGGCGGGCGGGAGCAGGCGGAAGGGTGGGGGCTCGGCCGTGGCAGGGGCCGCGGGGTCACTGGCGGAGGGCCTGGTCGACCAGGGGGCCGGCGACGCCGGTGTACTGCTCGGGGTCGAGCAGTCCGGCCAGCTCGCCGCGGGTCAGGACGCCGCCGACCGCGGGCTGTTCGGCCAGTACGTCGCCGAGCGGGCGTCCGGTGCGCCGGGCGGCCAGGGCGGCCGCGGTGAGCAGGTCCCGGGCGGCGGCCCTGCCGAGCAGCGGCGCGAGGTGGGCGGCGAGGCGCTCGGAGACGATCTGCCCGGCGGTGGCGTCGAGGTTGGCGCGCATCCGCGCCGGGTGCACGCTCAGGCCCGCGGCCAGCTCGGCGGCGGCGCGGGCGGCGCCGCCGGTCAGCCGCAGGCACTCGCGCAGCGGCTGCCACTCGGCGTGCCACAGCCCGGCCGAGCGCTCGTCCTCGGCCGGCATGCACTGCGCCAGGACCGAGCTGAGCGCGGGCACCTGCACCGCGGCCGACCGGATGAGCGTCGCCAGCACCGGGTTGGCCTTGTGCGGCATCGCCGACGACGCGCCGCGCCCGGCGCCGCCGGGCTCGGTGGCCTCGCCGACCTCGGTGCGCGCCATCACCTGGACGTCCGCGGCCATCTTGCCCAGCGCGCCCGCGGTGTGGGCCAGGGCCGCGCCCAGGTCGGCGATCGGGGTGCGCAGCGCGTGCCAGGGCAGCACCGGCCGCGCGAGACCCGTCTCCGCGGCGAAGGCGTCCGTGAGGGCGCCCAGGGAGCCGAGCGAGCCGGCGCCGCCGTCGGCGGCCGCTCCCCCGCCGTCGGCAGCCGCGCCCCCGCCGCCCGCCCGCGCCATGGCCGCGTACTGGAGGTAGCCCGCCAGCGTGCCGGCCGCACCGCCCAGGGAGACCGGCAGCCCGTGGTCGGCCACCGCCTCCAGGCGCGCGACGGAGTCCAGCACGAGCTGCCGCCACCCCGCGGCCTTCAGCCCGAAGGTGGTCGGCACCGCGTGCAGGGCGAGTGTCCGGCCGGGCATCGCGGTGTCCCGGTGCGCGGCCGCCAGCCGCGCCAGCGCGCCGGCCGCGGCCCGCAGGTCCGCCAGCACCAGGCGCAGCGCCCGTGCCGAGACCAGCATCGCGCCGGTGTCGAGGATGTCCTGGCTGGTGGACCCGCGGTGCACGTACTCCGCGGCTTCGGGCGCCCGCCGTGCGACCTCGGCGGTCAGCGCGGCCACCAGGCCGACCACCGGGTTTGCGGTGCCGCGTGCGGCCAGGGCGAGCCGGCGTACGTCGAACAGCTCGGCCCGGGCCGCGGCCGTGATCGCCTCGGCGGCGGCCGCCGGCACCGTGCCGCACCGGGCCTGCGCCCTGACCAGTGCGGCTTCCGCGTCCAGCATCGCCTGGAGCCAGGCAGTGTCACCGACCGCGGCCTCCACGGCGGTGCCCACGCGGACCGGGGAGAGCAGCCCGGAGTCCGGCTGCACAGCGGGGATCTGCTCCCGCGGCGCTACGGGGGCGGCGGGTTCCGTGCCGGGGTGCGCCGAACCGGCGCGCGCTGTGCTCACTGGTGCACCTCTTCCGTACGGGCGGCGGCCGGAGCAGCGGGGTCCGGCAGGACGGGCGGCGCGGGAACGGGCGATGCGGGAACGGGTGGCGCGGCGGCCGGCGGCACCGGCGGTGCGGACAGCGCGAGGACGGTGGCCGCGATCGCGTCGGAGTCCTCCAGCGTCACGGACCCGACCCCGGGCCGTATCCCGGCGGCCGTGACCCAGTGCACGGACTCGGTGGGCACGCCGTAGGCGAAGCGCCGCGGGTGCGCGGTGCCGTCGGCGCGCAGCAGGTGGTAGGGGCGGGGGGAGACGGCCAGGCCGCCGGTCTCGTAGTCGCCGCCGTCCCGCCCGGGGATGCGGTAGGGGCGGCACTGCCCGGCGGCCAGCAGTCCCCGCAGCAGCGGGTCCTCGGTGCGGCGCAGGTCGGCGTCGCACAGCCGGGCCTCGATCAGCGCGGCGGCCCGGACCCGTACGCCGGGGATCTCGGCCGAGGTCGCGACGAAGCCCGCGCCGCGCACGCCGTCCCCCGGGTCGGGCGCCACCCGCATGCCGGGGCCGGTCAGTTCGAGCACGCCGGCGTCCAGCAGCGCGATCATCTCCTCCACCCGGCGGGCGGGCGGGCCGATGGACAGGTAGGCGTTCAGGGGCGTGTACCAGGCGGCCAGCTCGTCGCGGTAGGAGGCACCGTCGAGGCCGCCGTGGTCGACGGCGAGCCGGATCTCGTTGCGCAGGTCCCGCAGCACGTCCAGGGCGGCCTTCAGTGGCCCGCGCACATTGCCGCGGCGCGCCTCGGCCACGTCCCGCACGAGGTGCGCGCGCAGCCAGCCGCGGAAGTCGGCGAGGTCGGCGAAGGCCCGGGTCCCGTACGGGCGGGTGATCGCCGCCCAGTCCCAGCGCTGTTCGGGCCCGATCCCGGCGGCGTCGAGCACGGCGTCCTCCGCCGCGCCCGGCGCGGCCCGCAGGAAGGCCGCGGCGAACCCCGCGGCGGCGCCCCCGCGGGCACCGTCACCCCCACCCTCCCGCGCGGCGAGCAGCGCCTCGTAGTAGACGGCGCGCACCTCCTTGGAGATCAGCGGCCACAGGTCGGTGCCGAAACGCAAGGGTGCCGTGCCCGGCGCGCGCAGCCGCGCGACGTGTTCGGCGGTCAGCAGCCGCGGGGTGTACCGGCCGTGCGCGCCCTTCTCGTTCTCGCCCCGCGCGTGGTACGGGACGCCGCGCCGCGAACCGGCGTACATCCGCGGCTCCCGGCCCGAGGGCCGGTAGACCAGCCGGCCGTCGGCCCGCTCGAACCGCCCGCCGCGGCCGTGGGTGAACAGCGCCATGTAGTCGAAGAAGTTCAGGCCGAGCCCGCGCAGCAGCACCGGCTCGCCCGGCGCGACGCCCGACAGGTCCACGTCGGCGGGGTTGGCGGGGCCGATGTGCAGCAGGCCGTTGCGGGCGGCGAAGTCCGCCAGGGCGCGCTGCGGTCCGTCCGGCGCGGCGGGCACGTGGCCCTGGGCGAGAACCACCGCGGACAGCGCCGTCAGCCGGGTGCCGTCCGCCAGCGACACGCGCTGCGGCCCGTACGGGGCGGGCGGGCCGTAGGCCGCCGGCTCGTCCTCCAGGGCCACCGCGCGCACCCGGTGCACCCGGATCGCCACGTGCGCGGGGGCGCCCGCCACGATCCGGTGGAAGGCCCAGGCCAGGTAGTGGCCGTACAGCGCGCGGGTGGGATACGTGTCCGGGTCCAGCGCGCGGGCCTCGGCCACCACCCTTGCGGCGGTGGGGGTGGCCGGTCCGGGCGGGAGCGTGCCGAGGCCCAGCGCCCTGGCCCACGCGTACAGGCTCGGCCCCTCCTCCAGCGGACCGCGCATGTGCACGCTCTGGTCGGTGTAGACCGTGACCTGCGAGGCCACGGTGT
This sequence comes from Streptomyces sp. CA2R106, assembly GCF_037034245.1. NCBI lineage: Bacteria > Bacillati > Actinomycetota > Actinomycetes > Kitasatosporales > Streptomycetaceae > Streptomyces > Streptomyces sp. CA2R106. Next base: position 21,667 of record NZ_JBAGKC010000042.1, on the reverse strand, counting down.
TCATCAGCAGGTGCGGCGACTGCGCGGGCCGCCACACCCGCCCCGCGCCGGCCGGCTCCGGGTCGACCACGTGCACGGTCACCCGGTCCCACCGCGGGGACTTGCGCTCCTGGGCGCACAGCCGCTCCAGTACGGACAGCCCGCGCGGTCCGGCCCCGACGAGGCACACCCGCGTGTGCCGGCCGCTCACCAAGGCGCTCGGCCCGGCGCCGCGTCGTGCCCCGAAACACCCGTCGGCATGGTCGCGTTCTCCCTTGTCCCGGGGGGAGGCCGGGGGAACTCCCGCCGGCCCGCGGGCCGCGTCCTGCGGCCCGCTCCACCCTCCCGACCCCCCGGGGAGCACCACTCGACCAGCACTCGCGTCCCGCCTGAGACCCCGCGACCGGCTCCGCCGCCCCGGACCCCGGACACGAGTCCGGCCCCGACCGCCGGTGCCCGCGTTTCGCCTGCACCGCCGCCGGAACACCTGCATTTCCGCTAGAACAAAGGCATGACCGCGATCACGATCCGGGATGACCGCGCTCAGTACGGCCGATGTCCTCGACGCCCTCGGGCACGGGCGGGAACAGCGTTGATCGCCGTCGACGCCTCCGGCCCCGTGCACGTCCTCCTCGATCACGGCACGGCAGGAACCGCGATCCGCGAACGGGCGGCCCGCGCCGGCACACGCACGGCACCGGGGCTGCTGGAGTACGAGATCACCTCGGCCGGCTTCCAACCGGCCCGCGGCCGCCGGGGCGACAAGCCGAGGATCACCGGCGAGGAGGCGCAGCGGCGCGGCCCGCTGCCGGGTCGAGACGTTCGAGCAGTCCGCCCGCGCCTGACCGGGCGGCGGCGGGCCGCGGCCGGCCCGGGGGCGCTCAGCGGCGGCGCTGGTCGGGGCGCAGGTCGAAGTCGCCGTAGCTGTTGTCCGCGGGGTTGACGGTGACGCCGGGCGCCACGATCTCGTCGATGCGGTCGAGGACGTCGGCGGGCAGGGTGGCGTCCGCGGCGGGCAGGAAGGCGTCGAGCTGCTCCATGGTGCGCGGCCCGATGATCGCGGAGGTGACGCCGGGGTGCTGGAGCACGAAGGCGACGGCCAGCTCGATCAGGGTCAGGCCGCTGGACTCGGCGAGCAGCGCGAGCTGCTCGACGGCGTCGAGCTTGCGCTGGTTGGCTGGGCTGGCCAGGTCGAAGCGGGCCCCGGGCCGCGCCGCGGAGGCCGGACCGGAGGTGGCGTCCTTGCGGTAGCGGCCGGAGAGCCAGCCGCCGGCGAGCGGGCTGTAGGTCAGCGTGCCCATGCCGTGGCGGCGCACGACCAGGATCGAGTACGGCGGCTGCTCGGTGACGAACCGCTCCAGGCGGCGTTCACGGGAGGCCCACTGCGCCTCGACGATCTGCGAGCCGGTGTAGGACGAGGAGCCGAGGTAGCGGATCTTGCCCTGCCGGACGAGGTCGGTCAGCGCGCCCAGCGTCTCGGCGACGTCGGTGTCGGGGCCGGGGCGGTGGACCTGGTAGAGGTCGATGTGGTCGGTGCCCAGCCGCCGCAGGGAGTCCTCCACCTCGCGGATGATCCAGCGCCGCGAGCCGCCGCGCCGGTTGGGGTCGTCCTGGCTCATCGGCATGAAGAACTTGGTGGCCAGGACCACGTCCGCACGGCGGTCCTTCAGCGCCTTCCCGACGATCTCCTCCGAGACGCCGCCGGAGTAGACGTCCGCGGTGTCGACGAAGTTGATCCCGGCGTCCAGGGCGCGGTGGATGATCCGGACGGAGTCGGCCTCGTCCTCGTTGCCCCAGGGGCCGAACATCATGGCGCCGAGGCAGAGCGGGCTGACCTGGACGCCGGTGCGGCCGAGCGGTCGGTAGTGCATGGGGTGGTCTCCTCGTGGTTCAGGTGTCCCGGGCCGGGACGGCGGTGCCGGCGCCCGCCCAGGCGGCGAGCAGCCCCAGCGCCTCCTGTTCCGGCGAGTCCGGTTCGGGGGTGTAGGCGTTCAGCCGCAGGCCCGGGTCGGACGGCAGGTCCAGCGCCTCGTAGGGCAGGGCGAGGTCGCCGACCAGCGGGTGGTGCAGGCGCTTCAGGCCGCTGCGGTGGAACTTCACGTCGTGGCGGGCCCAGCGTCGGGCGAACTCGTCGCTCCTGGTGGTGAGTTCGCCGACCAGGTCGGTCAGCGCCCGGTCGTGGGGCGCCCGGCCGGTCTCGGTGCGCAGGAAGGCCACGGAGTCGTCGGCGGCCTTGTCCCAGTCGGGCCAGAAGTCCCGCCCGGCCGGGTCGAGGAACAGGAAGCGCGAGGTGTTGACCGGGCCGCACCGGGCGAAGAGCGGGGAGTCGAAGACCGGTGCGTACAGGGCCCGGCCCAGGGCGTTGGCGGCGACGACGTCGAAGCGCGCGTTGCGCACGTACGCCGGTACGCCGGTCATCGAGTCGAGCAGCCGCAGGATGGTGGGGCGGACGCGCGAGGCGGTGGCGGACGGGCGGCGGCCGGACGGGGTGGCGGCGCGGGCCAGGTCGTACAGGTGGGCGCGCTCGGCCTCGTCGAGTCGCAGCGCGTGCGCGAGCGCCTCCAGTACGGAGTCGGAGACGCCGCCGAGGTTGCCGCGCTCCAGGCGCACGTAGTAGTCGACGCTCATTCCGGCGAGCAGCGCGACCTCCTCCCGGCGCAGTCCCGCGACCCGCCGGGTGCCGCCGCCGTGGACCGGCAGCCCGGCCTGTGCGGGGGTGATCCGGGCGCGGCGGGTGCTGAGGAACTCGCGGACCTCGGCGGCCAGGTTCTCCTTGGGCACGGGTCTCCTCGTGGTGGGCGGGTTCGGCGGTACCTGGCGGCCTCGACGGTACGGTCGGTTTCTGCGGGTATCGGCCGGTTCGGCAGGTTCGGCCGGCTCCTCCACCGTAGATCCGGCGCCCGGGCCCTGCGAGGTACTGCCGTTACCTGGAAGAGCAGTGACTCCCGCCCCGGGGCCGGTGCGCGGTTGGCTGGAGGAGTCCGGGGCACCCGCACGGCGCGAGCACCACGCAGGCACCACCGAGCGCGCCCCGAGACCGCCCCGCCGTGCCCCGCCTCCCACCCCGGACCCCGGGCGCCCGCGACGAAAGGACCGCGTGATGGAGTACCTCACCCTCAACAACGGCGTCCGGATGCCCGCCCTCGGGCTCGGCGTCTTCCAGACCCCGCCCGAGGAGACCCGGGCCGCGGTCGCCGCCGCGCTCGACCTCGGCTACCGCCACATCGACACCGCCGCCGCCTACGGCAACGAGAACGAGGTCGGGCAGGCCCTCCGCGACTCCGGGGTGCCGCGCGAGGAGCTGTTCGTCGAGACGAAGATCTGGATCAGCGACTACGGCTACGACGAGACGCTGCACGGCTTCGACAAGAGCGCCGCCAAGCTCGGGCTGGACCGGATCGACCTGCTGATCCTGCACCAGGCCCTGCCGTCGGACTTCGAGCGGACCACGGCCGCCTACCGCGCCCTGGAGACGCTGCTGGCCGACGGCCGGGTCCGGGCGATCGGCGTCAGCAACTTCATGGTCGAGCACCTGACCGCGCTGCTCGAGGCGACCTCGGTGGTCCCCGCGGTGAACCAGCTGGAGATCCACCCGTACTTCCAGCAGCGCGCCGTGCTGGACTTCGACGACGCGCACGGCATCGTCAACCAGGCGTGGTCGCCCATCGGCGGGATCACGTTCTACCCCGGCTACGGCGAGGACCGCCGCAGTGTCCTCCAGGACCCGGTGGTGACGCGCATCGCCGCGGAGCACGGCCGGAGCCCGGCCCAGGTGCTGCTGCGCTGGGGGCTCCAGCAGGGCCGCTCGGTCATCCCGAAGTCCACCCGGCGGGAGCGGATCGCGGAGAACATCGACGTCTTCGGCTTCTCCCTCGACGCCGGCCAGCTCGCCGCCCTCGACGGGCTCGAGACCGGCCGGCGCGGCGGCCCCGAGCCGGCGGACGTCACGCTCGCCACGTACGGGCGTGCCATCCCCGAGGCGGCCTGAGCCGCCGCCCCCGCCCCGGAGGGCCGACCGGCCCTGCGGAGGGGGCCGACCGGCCCCCCGGGGCGGCACCACCGGACCGCTGCGCCGCTGGCGGCGGGCGAGTTCGATGGGCCGCAGGGGCGGTGAGAGGAGGAAGGCTCGTGGCAGCACACAGCGCTTCCGGCGCGCACGGCCCTGCTCCGGACCGGCTCCGGCGCCGCATCGCCGAACGCCAGCGCCAACTGGGCGTCAGCGACGAGGTGCTGGCGAAGCGGGCCCGGATGTCGCCGCACTACCTGCGCCAACTGGCCGCGGTCGGACTGGACTTCGACCCGGACGGGCTGCGCCGGGTCGCCGCCGCGCTGGGCATGACCTTCCAGGACCTGATCGACGGCCGGACCGACATCCCGCCCGGGCAGCCGGGCCCCGGGGAGCGCCCTGTGCTCATCCGCCTGACCGGCACCGAGTGCTGGGACCGGGTGGGTCCGCACGGTGTGGGCCGCGTGGTGCTGCCCGCCGACCCGGCGCCCGTCGCCTTCCCGGTGAACTACGCCGTCGACGCGGAGACCGTCGTCTACCGGACCGCGCGGGAAGGCGAGGCAGCCCCCGACGACGGCACAGTCGTCTCGTTCGAGGTGGACCGGATCGACGACGAGACCAGCCAGGGCTGGAGCGTCCTGCTCACCGGCCGGGCCGAACGCGTCGGCGCCGCCGGCTCCCGCCACCTCACCGAGGAGGAGCTGATCCGGCCCTGGGCCGGCGGCGACCGCCCGCAGTGGGTGCGTATCCACCCCGACCGCGTCACGGGGCGCCGCATCGGGGCGCTGTGAGCCGGTCGCGCCGCGGCGGCCCGCCCTCCCGCCCGCCGGCCGGGTGGACCTGGGCCTACGAAGGCTACGATCCGGCGCGGGAGCGGCTGCGTGAGGCGCTGTGCACGCTCGGCAACGGCTACTTCGCGACCCGTGGCGCGGCCGCGGAGTCGGCCGCGGACGACGTCCACTACCCAGGCACGTATGCGGCGGGCTGTTACAACCGCCTCTCGTCGCAGGTGGCGGGCCGCGAGGTCGACAACGAGGACATGGTCAACCTGCCGAACTGGCTGCCGCTGCGGGTCCGTGTGCCAGGTGGGCCGTGGTTCGGCCCCGACACGTGCGCGGTGGCGGCGTACACGCAGGTGGTGGACATGCGCCGGGCCACCATGACCCGCCGGATGCGGCTGCGCGGCCCGGACGGCCGGGAGGTCGCGGTGACCGAGACGCGCATCGTCCACATGCACGACCCGCATCTGGCCGCCCAGCGCGTGCAGGTCACCGCGGACTGGGCGGGCGAGGTCGAGATCGAGGCGGGCCTGGACGGACGCGTCGCCAATGACGGCGTCGAGCGGTACCGCGCGCTGGCGGGCCGGCATCTTGTCGACCTGCGGGCGGGCGTTCCCGGGCCGGACACGGTGACGCTGAGCTGCCGGACGTCCTCCTCGGGCATCGGCGTCGCCATGGCCTGCCGCGTCCGTGTGGAGGGCGCACCGGCGGGTGCGGCGGACCGGGCCGCCGGCGAGGGGCGTGCGATGCTGCGGCTGACCGTGCCGGTCCGCGCCGGGCGGCCGGTCACCGTGGAGAAGACGGTAGCCCTGCACACCACGCGGGACCCGGCGATCGGCAACCCGGCGGACGCGGCGCTCGCCCGCGCCGGGCGGGCCCCGGACTTCGCGGCGCTCCTCGACTCCCACACCACCGCGTGGAAGCGGCTGTGGGAGCGGGCAGCGCTGGAGGCGCCGGGCCGGGCCGGTCACGTGCTGCGGCTGCACCTCTTCCACATCCTCCAGACGCTGTCCCCGCACACCGCGGTCCTGGACGTCGGTGTGCCCGCCCGCGGGCTGCACGGGGAGGCGTACCGGGGGCACATCTTCTGGGACGAGCTGTTCGTCCTGCCCTTCCTGAGCCTGCACCTGCCGGAGGTCGCCCGCGCGCTCCTGCTCTACCGGTACCGCCGGCTGGGAGCGGCCTGCCGCAGCGCGGCGGACGCCGGGCGGAAAGGCGCCATGTATCCGTGGCAGAGCGGGAGCGACGGACGCGAGGAGACCCAGCGCCTGCACCTCAACCCCCGGTCCGGACGCTGGCTGCCGGACAACTCCCGGCTCCAGCACCATGTCGACTCCGCGGTGGCGTACAACATATGGCAGTACTACCGGGCCACCGGCGACGCGGCGTTCCTGCACGGGCAGGGCGCCGAGATGCTCTTCGAGATCGCCCGGTTCTGGGCGGACACCGCGCGCTTCGACCCGTCGTACGGCCGCTACCGCATCGAGCGGATCGTCGGCCCGGACGAGTACCACGACGCCTATCCGGGCGCGGTCGAGCCCGGGGTGGACGACAACGCGTACACGAACGTCACGGCCGCGTGGGTGCTGTGCCGGGCCCTGGAGACGGCCGACCTGCTGCCCACGCCGCGCCGCGACGAGCTGTTCGAGCGCATCGGGCTGGACCGGGCGGAGCTGGAGCGCTGGGAGGACGTCTCCCGGCGGTTGCGGGTGCCCTTCCACCAGGGCGTGGTCAGTCAGTTCGACGGCTACGGCGAGCTGGCCGAGCTGGACTGGGCCGGCTACCGGGACCGCTACGGGGACATCCGCCGCCTCGACCGCATCTTGGAGGCCGAGGGGGACAGCGTCAACCGCTACCAGGCGTCCAAACAGGCCGACGTGCTGATGCTCGGCTACCTGTTCCCGATGGACGAACTGTCCGAGCTGTTCCGGCGGTTGGGCCACCGGCTCGATCAGGAGACGTGGACCGCGACCGTGGACCACTACCTGGCCAGGACGAGCCACGGCTCGACGCTGAGCGAGCTGGTCCACGGGTGGGTGCTGGCGCGATCCGGCCGGCGCGAGGCATGGAGCCATGTGCAGCAGTCGCTGCTGGGCGATGTCGCCGACCTCCAGGGCGGCACCACCGGCGAGGGCATCCACCTCGGTGCGATGGGCGGCACCCTCGATCTCGTCCAGCGTTGCCTGACGGGGCTCGAACCACGCGGCGGGGCGCTGCACGTCGACCCGGTGCCGCTGCCGGGGCTGTCCCGGTTCCGTGTCTGCGTGCACTACCACGGCCACTGGGGCGTGGGGCTGACCCTCCACTCCGGCCGGCTGCACGTGACCGTCCCGGACTCCGACCGGGCACCGGTGCGGATCGTGGTGGGCGGGCAACTGCACATGGTGGCCCCCGGGACCGGTCTGACCGTCGAAATATAAATCGGATCGAAGGAGTCCGCGCCCCGAGGCGGCACGCCGGACCCCGGCGCTGCGCGCCGTCGGCCCGGCCGGCTCCGGGCTCCGAATCCGCCCACCCCCCGCGCGGGCGCAGCGAATTGAAGCTCTGACGGGACAGCCGAAAGCCGCCCGGGATTTTCGTCCTGTCAGGACGAAAAGAATGACCTGTGAATGCGTATTGACCGGCCATTTCCCGGCTCTGTAGCTTGCAGATGCCCAAGTGGGGCCGGTCGGGCAGGAGTCCGCCGGCCCGCTCGACTTCATTTGTCGAACACACGTGGAAGGGCGCCGCGCGAGGGCGCCCATTCCTTTCGGAGGAGACTCGATGACGAGTTCCGCTTTTTCCCGCAGAAGGCTGACGATGAGTGCCGTGGCCGTCGCGGCGGCCGTCGTGGCCGCCACCGCGGGAACCGGCACGGTGGCCGCCGCCTCTCAGCCGCCCCGGGTGACCGGCGACGCGCGGGTGGACCGGCTGCTGTCGCAGATGACGCTCGACGAGAAGCTCACCATGATCGAGGGCAGCGCCGAGGCCGCCTCGACCAACCAGTACGAGGCCGGTTACCTCACCGGCGTACCGCGCCTGGGCATCCCCTCGCTGCGCCTGAGCGACGGCCCGCCCGGGGTCATCACCCGGCAGGACTCCACCGGCATGACCTCCACCATGGGCGTGGCCGCGACGTTCAGCAGCGCCGACGCCCGGGCCAACGGCAAGGTGATCGGCTCCGACGCGAAGGCGCTGGGCCAGGACGCGGTGCTGGAGCCGTTCGTCAACATGGACCGCGACACCAGTTCCAGCCGCGGCTACAACACCTTCGGCGAGGACCCCCTGCTGACGGCGAACACCGGCGCGTCGGAGATCACCGGCATCCAGAGCCAGGGCGAGATGGCCCAGGTCAAGCACTACATCGCCTACGACGGCGGCAACAACGTCGAGGTCGACTCGCAAACCCTCCACGAGATCTACCTCGCGCCCTTCGACGCCGCCGTCAAAGCGGGCGTGTCGTCGGTGATGTGCTCCTACAACACCCTCAACGGCCCCCAGTCCTGCGACAACGCCGACACCCTCACCACAATCCTGCGCGACGAGCTGGGCTTCAAGGGCTTCGTCACCTCCGACTGGGGTGCCAACCACTCCACGGACTCCCTCAACTCCGGCCTGGACATGGAGATGCCCGGCAACGGCGGCCCGGCCGGCGCCCAGATAGCCGCCTACTTCACCCCCGCCAAGATCAAGGCCGCCATCGCCGCCGGCCAGATCAAGGAGTCCCGGGTCACCCAGGCCGCGGGCCGCGTCCTGTACGAGATGGACCGCTTCGGCCTCCTGACCGGCGCCTCCAAGCACAACGTCACCCCCGAGCACACCAAGGCCGACGAGCAGACCGTCCTGCGGACCGCCCAGGACTCGGCGACGCTGCTCAAGAACACCGGCTCCGCGATGCCGCTGGACAGCAAGGACCTCTCCTCGCTCGCCCTCATCGGCCCCGGCGCCGGGCAGACCATCGCCACCAACAGCGGCGGCGAGGCGGCGGGCGGCCTGGTCGACCAGCAGACCAGCGCCCTGTCCGAGCTGAAGAGCGAGACCGCCGGGCGCGCGAACATCTCCTACCAGGCGGCCGACGACCTCACCGGCACCCCCGTGCCCGCCTCCGCGCTGTCCAGCGGCGGAAAGCCCGGCCTGACCCGCACGCAGAACGGCGCCACCAGCACCGACGCCACCGTCGACTTCACCACCAAGGGCGGGAACGCGCTCCCGGCCGGCACCACCGCCACCTGGTCCGGCACCCTCACCGCCCCCACCGCGGGCGGCTACTGGCTCAACATCCAGTCCCTCGGCGGCACCGGCACCCTCGTGGTCGACGGCAAGACCCTCACCACCGTCGGCGGCGGCTTCAGCACCGCACCGCGCTACGGCGTCGTCCACGCCACCGACGGCAACGCCCCCACCGCCACCACCGACGGCCTCGCCAACGGCCGCACCCTGGTCCAACTGACCGCCGGCACCCACACCCTCAGCATCGCCGCCGCCCCCGACGTCTCCGGCAAGCCCGTCCAGCTGCGGCTGAACTGGGTCACCCCCCAGCAGCAGCAGGCGAACCACGACGCCGCCGTGGCAGCGGCGAAGAAGGCCGGGACCGCGGTCGTCTTCGTCTGGGACACCAGCTCCGGCGACCTGTCGACCGCCCTGCCCGACGGCCAGGACCAGCTCGTCGAGGACATCGCCGCCGTCAACCCGAACACCGTCGTCGTCCTCCAGGCCAACCAGCCCGTCGCGATGCCGTGGGAGAACAAGGTCAAGGCCGTCCTGGACACCTACTACGGCGGCGACCAGGCCGGCGTCGCGGCGGCACAGCTGCTCACCGGCGAAGTGAATCCCAGCGGCAAGCTCCCCTTCACCTGGCCGAAGTCCCTCGACCAGGAAGTCGCCCACGACGCCTCCCACCCGGAGCGCTCCAGCGCCGGGGTGAACGGCACGACCACCTACTCCGAAGGCGTCGACATCGGCTACCGCCACTTCGACGCCACCGGCGAGACGCCGCTGTACCCCTTCGGCTACGGCCTGAGCTACACCGACTTCCGCTATTCCGCGCTGCGCACCACAGGCGCCGCCGACGGCGGGGTGAACGCCGCCTTCACCGTCACCAACACCGGCCGGACCGCCGGCACCGAAGCCGCGCAGGTCTACCTCGGCGCACCCGACCACGGCCCCCAGGGCGTCCAGTTCGCCCCCAAGGCGCTGGCCGGCTACGACCGGGTCACCCTCAAGGCCGGGCAGTCCAGGACCGTGACCGTCCACATCCCGCTGCGGCAGTTGCAGTACTGGAGCGACACCACCGGCTGGACCCTGGCCACCGGCACCCGCCAGGTCACCGTCGGCGGCGACGAGCGCACCACCGCACTGGCCCGCACGATCCGCGTCACGGCCGCCCCCGGCCACGCGGCGCACTGACCGCGGCAGGGTCCGGGGGCTCGGCCCCCGGACCCGTCGGCGATCGGGGTGTCCCGGACCCGGCCAGGGGGTTCGGGACGCCTCGCCCCCGCGGCGGGCCGGGCCACGCGCCCGGCCGTACGGTGGGGGTCCGCCCCCCCACCGCCCGGCCGTACGGTGGGGGTCCGCCCGGCGCACCGGGCCGGCCACGACCGCGGGAGCGCGAGCCCAGCACGCCCCCCGCGGCGCACCAGGAGCACACCGCACCAGCACAGGGACATGCCATGACAGCGGCCCGCGGCCCCCGAAGCACCGCCCCCGTCCTGGGACGCGCCCTCCTCGCCGCCTTCGAAGGGCACGACCGCCTCCGCCGTGTCGACCTCATGGCGGCGACCGGCCTGTCCCGTCCCGTCGTCACCGCACTGCTCGGCAAGCTCGTCGCCGACGGACTGCTGACCCCCGTACCCCCCGAGGACGGACCCGCCCCGGTCCGCGGCCGCCCCTCCCCCGCCTACCGCCTCGCCCGCGCCGCCACCTGCGTCGCGCTGCTGCGCCTGTTCCGCGGACCCACCGCCTTCACCCTCGTCACCGCCGACGGACCCACCGCCCACCGCACCCTCGACGTCCCCTGGACCGGTCCCTGGCAGGAGTGGTGCGCGGCGGTCCGCGACGTCCTCGGTGCAGCCGAGGCCGCCACGGGCCTGCACGCACGGCACGTGGTCCTGGCGCTGCCGCTGCCCGTCGACGCCGCGGGAGACGGCCCGGCCCGGATCGGCCGGCCCTTCGGCCGGCAACTCCCGCCCGGGGCACCGGCCCCGCTCGCCGCGCTGCTGCGCCGCTGGCGGCAGGAGGACCCCCGCGACCAGCTCAGCCGCACCCTCGGCCGGACCGTCCACCTGGTCAACGACGCCAACCTCGCCGCCCTCGGCGAAGCACACCACGGCGCCGCGGCCCACGCCTCCTCCAGCCTCCACCTGTCCGTACGCGACGGCCTCGGCGCGGGCATCGTCATCGGCGGCCGCATCCACCACGGGGCCCTGGGCACCGCCGGGGAGATCGCCCACATCCCCGTCGTCGAGGACGGGCCCTACTGCCTGTGCGGCAAACGCGGCTGCCTGGCCACGCAGACCCTCGGCGCCGACCTCACCACCGCCTTCAGCGCCCTCTACCGCCGCGCCCTCACCCGGACCGACGTCGACGCCATGCTCCGCGCCCCGGACGCCACCGCGAACCGCTACCTCGACGACCTCGGGCGCCTCCTCGCCCGCCCGCTGGCCAGCACGATCACCATGCTCAACCCGGACGTCCTGGTCATCGACCCGGAACTGCGCGCCGGCCACGAGGCGTTCACCCGCGGACTGGCCACCCGCATCGCCCCCTTCACCGACCCCGACCCCGCCGGCACCCTCCGCATCGTCCCCGGCGCCCTCCCCGAAGCCCACGCCTACGGCGCCCTGTCCCTCCCCCGCACCACCCCCGCCTCCCCGCTCTGACCACGGCCCCCTCCGCGGCCAAGTCCGGGCCGCGGCCGCCGTGCGCAAAACCCCGCCTTCGCCGACCTTCCCCCCGCCGACGGACAAAACACCGCCACATTCGGCAAGGCCGACAACTGCCCCGAATTCGTGCCGCGTTCTCCCGCGACGAGCGGTGGAGCACCGCAGCAAATCGGCACCAATACGACTTTGCACAGCCATTGCACAGGGGTAGACGCCGTTCCCACCGCCCTGCTTTCATTCTTCTCGGCCTTCTTTCCAACGTTGGAAAGAAGGCGAGCGCAAATCCCTCCGGCGTTCTCCGAACGCCGACTTCTCCCACGGAGAGGTGTATCCGCAGTGAGATCAGGCAGATTCCGCTCACCGAACCGACGCCGACTTGCCGCCCTGGTGCCGCTCCTGCTCGGCGCGGCACTGCTCGTCCCGACCGCTGCCGGCGCCACCGCCGCCGGCGCCGCCACCGGCAGCGCGAGCCCGTCGTCCGCCGCAGACACCCCCCAGGGCCTGCGCGCGGACTACTACCTCAGCTCCGACGCCACGTCGCTGGACTTCGCGCAGTACAGCAGCACCGGCGTCGAGAACTCCCTCAACGTCCCCGACCTGCTGCCCACCCTGCGCGACTACGCGGGCTCCACCCTGAACGTCGCCGCGCACTGGACGGGCCAGCTCGACGTCCCGGCCGGCGGCTCGTACACCTTCTACATCAAGGGCGACAACGGCTTCCGGATGTCGCTCGACGGCGCGAGCGTCATCGACCACTGGACCACCGACTGGGACGTCCAGACCCAGTCCGAGCCGATCACGCTCACCGCCGGCCTGCACACCCTGGCCTTCGACTACAACCAGGGCAACGGCGGCGCCTACATCACCACCGAGTGGTCCGGCCCCGGCATCAGCCGCCAGGCGATCCCGGACTCCGCGCTGCGCCTGCCGGAGGGCTTCACCGCGCCCACCGTCGACGCCGCGGTCACCTCCTCGGGGAAGTCCGCGACCGTGCAGCTGCCGGGCGCGGTCACCTCGCTGCCGACGGACATCGGCAAGCACCTGGCGGTCATCGCCGGCAGCAGTCGGTGGACGCCCGACATCGTTGTCAACCCCGCTGACCGGACGCAGCTGCTGCTCACCGCGGGCACGTCCGACATCCCCGCCTCGCTGAAGTCGGACGTGCGGATCAGCTACGACGGGCAGGGCGGCCTGACCACCGCCGCCGGCCCCGTCCCGCTCTTCTCGGGCCTGGCGACCAACAACTCCACCTGGTACTTCGCCACCAAGTGGGCCAAGGACGTCAGCCCGAAGAACGCGCTGCCGGACTACCCCCGGCCGCAGCTGACCCGGGACAAGTGGCAGAACCTCAACGGGACCTGGCAGTTCCAGGGCACCGCCGAGGACGCCGCGCTGCCGAAGGGCAAGCTGAGCGGGTCGATCCTGGTGCCGTATCCGATGGAGGCGCCGCTGTCCGGCGTCGCCGAGCACCACGACTGGTCGCTGTACCAGCGCACGTTCACCGTTCCGCAGAACTGGCGGGTCGGCTCGGGCAACCGGCTGAACCTCAACTTCGGCGCGGTGGACTACGAGGCGTGGGTCTACGTCAACGGCAAGCAGGTCGCCCACCACGTCGGCGGCTACGAGGCGTTCACCGCCGACGTCACCGACGCGCTGGCCGGCCGCGGGACGCAGACCCTGACGTTGAAGGTCAAGGACACCATCGACCCGAACACGCCGACCGGCAAGCAGTCGAGCGACCCCAGCGGCATCTGGTACACCCCGTCGTCCGGCATCTGGCAGACCGTCTGGATGGAGCCGGTGGCCCAGGCGAGCATCGACTCGCTGGTGCTGACGCCGAACCTGTCGAACGACACGCTGTCCGTCACCGTGCGCCCGTCGGCGACCACGCCGGCCTGGTCCCTGGTGAACGCCACCGCGTTCGCGGGCAGCAAGCCGGTGGGCACGGTCACCGGCGTGGTGGGCCGGAAGCTGACGCTGCACGTGCCGCACCCGGAGCTGTGGAGCCCGGACCACCCGTACCTGTACAACCTCAAGGTCTCGCTGACCGACGGCCGCTCGTCGGACTCGGTGGGCTCGTACTTCGGGATGCGGTCGGTGTCCGTGGCGAAGGTCGGCGGGGTGAACAAGGTCGAGCTGAACGGCAAGCCGACCTACCTGCTGGCCAACCTGGACCAGGGCTTCTGGCCCGACGGCATCTACACCGCGCCGACCGACGAGGCCCTGAAGTCCGATCTGCTGCTGGACAAGCAGCTCGGCTTCAACACGGTGCGCAAGCACATCAAGGTCGAGCCGGCGCGCTGGTACTACTGGGCGGACAAGCTCGGCCTGATGGTCTGGCAGGATATGCCCAGCCGCAACGTGGGGCCCGGCGCGAGCCAGGCCAGTGACCAGGCGTTCAACGACCAGGCCCACGAGATCGTGGACCAGCACCTCAACGACCCGTCGATCGTGGTCTGGACGATGATCAACGAGGGGTGGGGCGAGCAGTCCAGCCAGGCCACCGGCGATCTGGCCGACTCGATCAAGCAGCAGGACCCGAGCCGGCTGGTCGACGCCGCGTCCGGCGTCAACTGCTGCGCCTCGCAGGGCGACTCGGGCAAGGGCGACCTGATCGACTACCACGTCTACCACGGTCCGGCGTTCCCGTCCCCGGACGCGACCCGGGCCGCCGTCGACGGCGAGCACGGCGGGTACTCGCTCAACATCCCCGGCCACATCCTGGGCGTCGCCGGCGGCCAGAACTACGGGGGCGACGCCTCCACCATCGCGGAGCTGACGCAGGACTACGTCGACAACACCAGCCAGCTGCTGTCGGCCGCCGCCGGCAACCTGTCCGGTTCGGTGTTCACGCAACTCAGCGATGTCGAGGGCGAGTTGAACGGGCTGATCACGTACGACCGCGCGGTCGTCAAGGTCGAGCCAGGGCCGGTGCGGGACATCAACCGCAAGCTCATCGCGGCCGGCGCCGCGGCGGGCACCTCCTGAGCGGTCCGATGATCTGACTCCCCACCCGGGCCCGGCGGCACCCCAGTGCCGCCGGGCCCGGCGCGTATGGCGGTCAACGCGGTACAACGTCAGCCCCATCACGGTGAATTGGTGCGCGTTGCGCCGTGGGTGGGCGAAGTGCGCGGCGATGATGCATATGACCTCGGTACGTGATCTGCGACAGGAGGAGTCATGCGTCGTTCCCTCGCGCTGCTGGGTGCCGCCCTCGGCACCGGGCTGGCGGTTCTGGCCGGTGCCGGGACCGCGGCGGCCGCCGCCGTACCCGGCTCGGTCCCCGCGGTCCAGCAGGCCCAGTCCGGCTGCGTCAACGCCAAGACCTGGCCCTTCGTCGTCAAGAACGACACCACCGCGCCCGCGTTCGTGTTCGCCGAGCGCGACTGCAGCGGGCCCGTGGTTTCCGTCGTGGCGCCGGGCCAGACGGAGGTCTCCGAGTTCGGCCAGAGCGCCTTGTTCCAGTCCTGACCCCGGGCCGGCGGCCACGACAGGCCGCCGGCCGCCACACGCCGCCCGTCCCCGAGAGATGAGGAGAGCCCGTGTCCAGGGCGCTGGTCGTCGTCGATGTACAGAAGGACTTCTGCGAGGGAGGGTCCGTGCCGGTCGCGGGCGGGGCCGACCGGGCCCGCGCGATCGGGGAGCTGGTGAGCGGCCCGGCCCGCGAGGAGTACGCGCATGTCGTGGCCACGCGGGACCACCACATCGATCCCGGCGGCCACTTCTCCGACCACCCCGACTTCCGGGACTCCTTTCCGGTCCACTGCGTGGTCGGGAGCGAGGGCGGGGAGTTCCACCCGGACTTCGCTCCGGCCGCGGCCTCGCCGGCCGTCAGCGAGGTCTTCTACAAGGGCGCCCACTCCGCCTCGAAGAGCGGTTTCGAGGGCGCGACCGCGGACGGCGAGGCGCTGGCGGACTGGCTGCGCCGCCGCGGGGTCTCGGACCTCGACGTCGTGGGCATCGCCACCGACCACTGCGTGCGCGCGACAGCGCTCGACGGCGCCCGGGAGGGCTTCGCCGTACGGGTCCTGCTCGACTACACCGCGGGCGTGGCCGCCGACACCACCCACCAGGCGCTGGCCGAACTGCGCGCGGCGGGCGTGGAGTTGTCCGGGACGCCCGTCGTCCGTCCCTGACCCCCGCCGGCGCGCCCCGCGACCGCGGGTCGCGCAACCGTGTCGCCCGGGGGCGTCAGGGGCGGAAGGGCAGGCGCCACCTGCGGAGACCGGGCCCCGCGGCGTCCTTGCGGGCGGCCGCGAGGTTGCGGCGGCTGTGCTCGGTGTCGGGGTGCCCGCGCCCGAGGACGCGTTCGAGATGGGCGAGGTTGGCCTCGTGGAGCGCGACCGACAGGTCGTGGTGGCCGGCGGCACCGCTGGCGACCGCGAAGTTGTTGCGGCAGGTCATGGTCGCCTCGTGGTCCGCCCCGAACGCCGACTGGTAGCCGGACAGGGTGGCCTCGTACAGGTCGAGCGCCTCCTGGTGGCGGCCGGCCGCGGAGTACGCGCCGGCGAGGTGGCTTTGGCACTTGAGGGTCTCGGGGTGCTCCGCCCCCAGGACCTTGACGTGCTGCACTGCGGCGACCTGGTACAGCGGGACCGCGCGGTCGAGATCGCCCATCTCGGCGTAGGCGTAGGCGAGGAGGTGGCGTCCCAGCACGGTGTCGGGATGCTCGTCCCCGAGCATGGTCCGTCGCTGGTCGACACAGACCTCGAGGAGCCCGGCCGCGGCCTCGACGTCGCCCGCGGCCACCAGGGCGGAGGCCAGGTTGCCGCGGATGCTGAGCGTGTCGCGGTGCTCCGCGCCCAGGGTCCGTTCGGCGCTGACGAGAGCATCCCGGTGCAGTGCGACGGCCCGCTCGACGTCGCCCGCGTCGTCGACCGCGAGGGCGAGGTTGCTGCGACAGGTGAGCGTGTCGGGGTGGTCCTTTCCGCGGACCCGTTCCAGCCGGTCGACGACTTCCTCCCAGAGCTGGACCGACCGGCCCAGGTCACCGGTCTTCCGCGCCACATCGGCCAGTTGGGCACGGCATCTGATCGTCTCCGGGTGCTCGGCGCCCAGCAGCCGCCGGTACTGCTCGAGGGCGGTCTCGAGCATGGGGACCGCCCGGTCGGCGTCGCCCGCCTCGGCATACGCGCCGGCCAGGTTGCTGCGGGACTTGACGGTCTCCGGGTGCTCGGCGCCGAGCACCCGCAGGTTCTGCTCGAGGGCGGTCTCGAAGAGCGCGACCGCCTGACCGATCCGCCCGGTCCGGAGGTAGGAGACCGCCAGGTTGTTGCGGCTCGCGTTGGTGTCGGGGTGCTCGGCGCCGAGTACGCGCCTGCGGCGGCCCAGCGTTGCCCGGTGGATCGGGAGCGCGCGATCGGGCGCGTCCATCGCGTCGAGAGCGCAGGCGAGGTTGCTGCCGAAGGTGAGGGTGAACGGATGGTCCGCTCCGAGGGCGGCCTTGGAGAGCGCGAGGTTGGTCTCGTGCAGGGCGACCGCCCGGCTCGGCGTTCCTGCGGCGGAGTAGGCGTCGGCGAGGTGGTTGCGGCACATCAGGGTGACTGCGTCGTCCCTGCCGAGCGCCCGTTCCATGGCGGCCAGGGCCTCCTCGTAGGCGGGGACCGCCTGCCGGAGGTCTCCCGCCTCCGCCCGGGCGAGGGCCAGGTTCATGTGGCTCGCCATGGTGTCCGCGTGGTCGGGGCCGAGGACCCGCAGGCGCAGCGCCAGCGTCTCCTCCAGCAGCGGGAGCGCGCGCCGGAGGTCGCCGGCGTCCATGAAGGACAGCGCGAGCAGGTTGCGCAGGGTCAGGGTGTCCGGCTCCTCGGGGCCGTCCTCCCGTTCGCTCTGGTCGGCCATCGCCTCGAGCAGCGGGAGTGCCCGGGCCCGTTGGCCCTCGTCCAGGAGGTGGGCCGAGGTGGCGAGGGCCGCTCCCCAGAAGTCGTCCGAGACCGGGCCGAGCCGGGCGGTGGCGGTGAGGGCCAGGACCTGCGGTACGAGGGCTGCCAACCTGTCCTCGTCGACGGTCTCCTGATGCCGCCCTTCGGGGAAGACCGCGTGCGCGACGGCCTGCTCGGCGTCCGCTCGTCCTGGCAGCGGGCGATCGGCGGGGTGGCCCGGTGGGGGCGTACGCAGGACGGCTTGGACCAGGCGGTGGACGCCGACCGCCTCCGCGCTCAGCGTGACCATGCTGTAGGCGTGGAGCCGTCCCAGGGCCCGGTCCACCTCGGTGACGCGCGGTGCGAGGTGGTGGAAGAGGGCGCGGGGGCATCCGTCGGGGTCCAGCCAGGCCAGGGCTGCCAGGATTCTGACGGCGAGGGGGTCCCGCTCGGTGAGGGTGTCGAGCGTGACGGCCCAGATCCGGCCGACCGTCCGCTGCGGAGCGATGTCCTCGGCCGGTTCGGCCAGCAGGTCACCGAGGTACTGGCGGTAGGTCGCGATGTCGGCCCGGGTCTCGGCCAGATACGCACCCGCCTGTTCCAGGGCCAGCGGCAGGAACCCGAGGGTGCCGGCGAGCGCCACCGCCTGCTCGCGGTCCGACGGCGTGGGCGCCGGCCCGTCCCACGCACGCCGGCACAGGAGGTCGACGGCCGCCTGCTCGGACAGCACCTCCACCGGGACGGTGCGCGCGAGGTGGCGCCAGCCCGTGGCACGGCGGCTGGTGGCCAGATGGTGGCCGTCGGGCAGAGCGCCGAGGTGGCGGCGCAGGTCCGCCGGATTCTCGACGTTGTCGTGGACCAGCAGCCACCCCGGATGGTGCTGGAGCCAGGAGGTCGCCCAGGCGGTGCGCTGCGCGGCGGACGCGGTCCCGGCCCAGTACGGCACCAGGAACCCGGCGAGGTCGGCGAGCGCGGCGTCGATGCGTTCGGGTGAGGACGCGTCGATCCACCAGACGAGGCGGTAGGAGGTCCGGTGGGTGTGGGCGTAGTGGAGCGCCAGCGCGCTCTTGCCGACGCCGCCCAGCCCGTGGACGGCCACCGCCGGCGGCCCCATGGGCCCCGCGGATTCCAACTCCTGCCGCAGCCGCAGGAGTTCGGCCTCCCGGCCCAGGAACAGGTCGGAGGACGGTGCCGGAAGGTTCCCCGAGCCGCGCGGCGGCAGGACGGTGGCGGCGGAGTTCAGCGCCTCGGGGGTCAGGACCACGTTTCCGTCGCCCGTGATCGCCATGCCGAGGTCGCCGCCGACCGCGATGGACCGTTCACCCGAGGCGATCACCGACCGCAGCCCTCTGGACGGGCGCGGGTCGCTCACCGGCCCACCGTGTTGTTGTCGCCGGTGACCGCCGTTCCGATGTCACCGCCCGCCGCGACCGCGCGCGCACCCGAGGCATCGACACGGTTCGGCCCGGCGGGCGTCGCCGGCAGGAGCGCGGCCAGTTCGTCGAGCAACTCGGCATCCCCGGCCAGGGCCCGCCGGATCTGCGCTCGCAGCACCTGCGCCGCGTCGTCGTCGGACGGGTGCTCCGCCGCGTTCTGCACGGCGTCCTCCAGCACCACCTGGGCCCGCGGCGCGCCACGCCGCCAGATCCGGGCGAGCACCCGCCGCCCCAGATTCGCGGTGGCACCGACCGCCGCCTCCTCGGCGCGGGTCAGCACCGCCGTGCCGTACGCGGCCAGCGCGGCGTCGATCGCCGGGCCGACCTGATCGGTGAACTCAGTGATCTCCACGCGCCCAACCCCCAAGAACGCCGGCCCACATGAACGGTCCACCGCCAGCCTACGCGGAGCCGGACAGCCGCCGAAGCCGTTCCGCCTCGGCCGGTACCGCACGTCGGCACGTCCCGGACCGCGGTGATCGCCGCCCCCGCGGTCCGGGGCGTCCGGACGGACATCTACCATGGCGCCATGATCGATATGCCGTCTCTTGCCATTGATGATGTCGTTATGCGTCCTCTTGAGGCAGGGGATGCGCGTGCGCTGTGCCGGGCGTATGTGCGCAATCGCGATCACCTGCGTCCGTGGGAGCCTCGTCGGAGCGACGGCTTCTTCACCGAGCAGGGGCAGGCGGAACGCGTGAGCGGCCAGTTGGAGGAGCGGGAGGCAGGGCGCTTCGTCGCGTGGGTACTGGCGGCCGGGGACGAGGTGGTCGGGTGGACGGCGTTGTCCAACGTGTCGCTCGGGCCCTTCCGCAGTGCGAATCTCGGGTACTGGGTGGATGCCGGGCGCGCAGGGCGCGGACTGGCGACGGCGGTGGTGCGGGAGGCATGCCGCGCGGCCGACGAACTCCTGGGCCTGCACCGGGTCGAGGCGGGCACGCTGGTGGACAATCTCGCCTCGCAGCGCGTGCTGGCGAAGTGCGGCTTCACCCGGATCGGTACGGCGCCTGAGTTCCTGCACATCGACGGCGAGTGGCGCGACCACGTGATCTTCCAGAAGATCCTCAACGACCGCGCCCCCCAGTAGACCGCGGGCTCTTCGCCGAGGGCGGGTCCGGGGACACCGGCTACCGCCGTGGCGGCTCTTCGGCCTGCCGAGGGGCCGGGGTGGTCCGCGTCGACCACCCCGGCCTCGGGGCACCTCGCGGCCTCGGCCCGGAGGATCTGCCGGGGGCCGCTCACATCGGTGTCAGGATGCGGTGGGGATGTTCCACTTCTGGTTGGCGCCGCCGTTGCAGTCCCAGATCTCCAGTTGGGTGCCGTTGGCGGTGCCGGCACCGACCACGTCGAGGCACAGGCCGTTGATGGTGACCGCGCTGTTGCCCACGGTCCACTGCTGGGCGGACGAGCCGTTGCAGTCCCAGACATCCGCGATCGCACCCGCGGTGCTGGATGCCTGGTAGTCGTCCAGGCACTTGGAGGTGTTCGCCGCGGAGCTGACCTGACCGGTCGCGGTGCCGCCCGCGCTACCGGAACCCGGGGTGATGGACAGGTTGTCGAACTGGTCGGTGCGGTAGCCCTGGATTCCGAGGCCGGCCTGCCCGGACTGGAACGAGGTGTCGGTGACCGAGCCGACCTGCCTGCCGTCGACCTCGGCGCTGATGGTCGAGCCCTGGAAGGTGAAGGCCAGGTGGTGCCAGGTGCCGGTGCCCAGCGCGGTGGTGGTGCCGGTGGCCAGGGTGTGGTTGGAGCCGTCGGTGTACATCTTCTCGATCCACCACTGCCCGGTGTCCCTGATCCGGAAGTAGTAGGCGTTCATGTGCGACTGCGGGCGCAGCTGGGTGTTGGCGCGGCCGAGCAGTTCGGTGGTGCCGGCGCTGCGCAGCAGCACGTCGGAGCTGACCGTGTAGTTCGACCAGCCGGTGTCACCGATCAGCGCGTAGGAGTCGGAGTCGTCCTGCCACTCGATCGGCTTGACCGGCGCCATCTGCTGCACGCACTGCCCCGACCGGCCGGTGCAGGGCTGGACCTCGAAGGAGCCTTGCATGTCGGACAGGTACGTCGCCTCGGTGCCGCTGGCATCGGCGTCGAAGTTGTCGCTGTAGGGCAGGGCGAGGGCGTGGGCGGCGGGCGCGGTCGCGGTACCCTTGCCCGCGGTGTTCAGTGTGCTGACGGTGTAGACGTAGCCGGGCTGCATCGTCAGCGAGTACGTCCCGTTGCTGGGGGTGATGTCCTGGGTGTGGAGGAACGACGTGGCGTCGCTGGGCGAGTCGACCTTGGTGGCCCACACGTGGACGGTGCCGGTGGACAGGCCGCCCTTGACGGTGAAGTTCGCGGTCTGGGTGGAGTCGGAGGTCGTCGTCTCCAGGATGGTGGAGTAGTCCGAGGAGGTGTTGGACCTGATCGTGACGTAGCTGCCGTTGGACTCCGAGCCGCCGAGGTAGCCGGACGCGGAGTCGATGAACTTCCAGCCGGGCTGGGTGAACTGGGTGACCTGGGCGGTGGCCCAGGTGTTGGCGCCGATCGTGTAGTTCCCCGACCACGGGGAGCTCGCCGTGGCCGCCGTAGCCGGCGGTGTTCAGCGCGGCACCGGTCCACCGCCCTGAACCAGTCCGGCCGCACCATCCACTTCCAGCTGTCCAACTCCCTGGACGTCAAGAACGCCGCCGTGTGGAAGGACAACTCCAACGGCTGGCGCATCGACGGCGACGTCGAGTGCTACCGGGTCTCATCGCAGTGCACCGGGCTT
>NZ_JBAGKC010000041.1:0-53324 GCF_037034245.1 Streptomyces sp. CA2R106 | reverse complement strand
GCGATTCGGCCGTATGCTGACCAATCTGTCTTCCCCTGATGACCGTACGTAGATAGCATCGGCGCCCTGACTCGATCCTTGGGGGGAAGATGTCAGGGGGGTTAGACAGCTGGCTGCTCGCTGCCGTGTCGGAGTTCGGACGTGCCTGCAAGGTCAAACTGTCGGGCGGCGGCAGCCCGGAAGCCGCCATACGCGCACCCCTTGAGGTGCTGCTCCATGCCGTCGGCGAGCACCACGATCAGCACGAGGTCTCCTGGCACGACGAGTTCCGCGTCCCCGACCTCGGCGTCAGACCCGACTACGCCATCCGCGCAAGCGGTGAGCTCGCGGGCTACATCGAGCTCAAGAAACCGGGGTTGTCGGTCGACCCCGAAACCTTCAGCAAGAGCAACCGCGAGCAGTGGGAGAAACTGCGGAACCTGCCCAATTTGCTGTACTCCAACGGCACCGAGTGGCGGTTGTTCCGCGACGGGCGCCAGCTCGGCGAGACGGTCTACTTCACCGGATCGCTCCGCTCGGCGGGCGAGAGTCTGGCACCAGTGGACCCTAGCGCGCTGGATGCGCTGCTGAAGCAGTTCCTCGTGTGGAAGCCCCCACCCATCAAGCGCGTCGCTCGGCTCGTGCAGCACGTCGCGCCGCTCTGCCGGTTGCTGCGGACTGCTGTCCTCGAGCAGTTGTCGGCCGAGGCCCGATCGTCCAGGCGGGATGACGATGTCCGTGCCCGGCCGTTCACGGGCCTCAAGAACGACTGGCGGCGGATGCTGTTCCCATCCGCAGACGACGCGACGTTCGCCGACGGCTACGCCCAGGCGGTCACCTTCGCCCTGCTGCTCGCCCGTTCTGAAGGCGTGCTTGAAGAGGGAATCGGCCTTCACGACGTCGGACGCCGCCTCGACGCCGACGACCACGCCCTCATGGGGAAGGCTCTCCAACTCCTCACCGACAACGTCAACGAGCGGTTCACCGTCACGTTGGAACTGCTGCGCCGAACCATCGCCCAGGTGGACTGGCTGGCGATCCGCACCGGCAACCGTGACGCCTATCTCCACCTCTACGAGCACTTCCTCACGATCTATGATCCGGTGCTGCGCCAGCGGAGCGGCTCCTACTACACCCCGCATGAGGTCGTCCAGGAGATGGTGCGTCTCACCGAGGACGTACTGCGCACGCGGCTCGGTCAACCCAAAGGGTTCCGCAGCGACGGCGTTCGGATCGTCGATCCCGCGATGGGCACCGGGACCTTTCTCCATACGATCATCGAGCGGGTCGCCGAGCAGGCCGCCGAGGGCTCCGGACGGGCAATGTCCGCCGACGCCATCTCGCGCCTCGCCCCGCGGCTGTACGGGTTCGAGATGCAGATGGGACCGTTCGCCGTTGCGGAGTTGCGGGCCTCCGAGCTGCTCAAGCGCTACGACACTCCGCTACCTGAGGGAGGGCTCAACCTCTTCGTCACCGACACGCTGGACAACCCGTTCGTCGAGGATGAATACCTGGCCTCTACGTACGAGGCCCTGTCTGAGTCCCGGCGGCGAGCGAACAACGTCAAGGCCAATGTTCCCGTGACCGTCGTGATCGCCAACCCGCCGTACGACGACAAGGCCGAAGACCGCGGCGGCTGGGTGGAGAAGCGCACCGACCGCGCCGAGGTGCCCTTGCTCGACGCCTTCCGCTACCCAGGAAACGGGCGGTACGAGCACGTGCTCAAGAACATGTACGTGTACTTCTGGCGTTGGGCAACCTGGAAGGTCTTCGACGCGGACGACGGCGAACGCCACGGCGTGGTCTGCTTCATCACGCCTTCAGGCTGGGCCACCGGTCCTGGTGGTCGCGGCATGCGGGAGTATCTGCGCCGCACCTGCGACGAGGGCTGGATCATCAACCTGTCGCCCGAAGGGCACCGCTCCGACGTTGCCACGCGGCCCTTCCCGGGCGTCGCGCAGCCGTTGGCGATCTCCATATTCGTTCGCAAGGCGGGAGCGGAGCGGGGCGAGGGCCACCGGGCGAGTGTGCACTACCGGGCACTTGCCGGTCGCCGGGCGGACAAGTTCGACCAGTTGCACGCGGTGCAGATCGATGACGACGGCTGGCGTGACGCGCACTCCCGCAGTCTGAGGCCCTTCACACCCGTGACGCAGTCCGGATGGGAGGACTTCCCAGTGCTGGACGACCTGTTCCCGTGGGGGAGCCCCGGTGTGAAGTCCAACCGCTCGTGGGTGAGCGACCCATCAGAGGACGTACTTCGCCGACGGTGGACCACGTTGATCCGAGGCGGCGACCCGGTCCTCAAGGCCACTCAGTTCAAGGAGACGCGAGACAGCGATCTGAACACCAGAAGGGAGCCGTTACCGGGCCAGCCCGCCCACTTGCATTCGCTGGCGCAGGAGAGCGATGTCCGCCCGAATCTCATACGCACCTCGCTCCGAAGCTTCGACCGCCAGTGGCTGATCGCTGACAACCGCGTACTCGACTACCCGCGACCCGACCTGTGGGCGTCACTCCAGGCAGGGCAGATATTCCTCAACCAGCAGTCCTCCCACGAGATCGACTCCGGCCCTGCGGTCGTGGCGACACACCTTGTCCCGGATACGCACCACTTCAACGGCCGCGGTGGACGGATTCTGCCGCTCCTGCACCCGGACGGGTCGCCGAACCTGCCGCCGGGACTGGTCGCGTACCTGGCTCGCGCGGCGGACCAGGATCGGGTCACAGCCACCGACCTCGCCGCTTATGTCGTGGCCGTGGCCGGCCACGATGCCTTCACCCAGAAGTTCGCCGAGGAACTGCTGACACCGGGCGTCCGCGTACCTCTGACCCGAGACGGAGCGTTGTGGGCACGCGCCGTCGGACTCGGTCGGGAGATCCTGTGGGCCTCGACCTACGGAGACCAGTGCGCCGACCCAGCGCTGGGGCGGGTCGCCGGCCAGGTGCAGTTCACTGCCGGGGACGAGCGGCAGGTCCGCTACCTGACGCAGATCGGCGGCCGTATCCCTGATCGACTGGAGTACGACGCAGCGACAAGGACGCTCCGCCTCGGGGATGGGTCCTTCGCTCCCGTTCCCGACGTCGTGTGGGCGTACGACGTCGGCGGCATGAAGATCGTCAGCAAGTGGTTCGGCTACCGGAAGGCCACGCCGACCAGCAAGCGGACGAGCCCCCTGGACGATATACACGCGGAGCACTGGCCCCACGAATGGACGACGGAACTCATCGAGCTGCTCTCCGTACTACGCCGTCTCGCCGACCTCGAACCGCGCCAGAGCGAGCTGTTGGGGGAGATTCTCGCCGGCCCCGTGATCACGGAGGGGGAGCTGACTGCGGCTGGAGTGTGGCCTGTTGCCGCGGCTGCCCGGAAGGCGCGCCATGCTGCGGTCGATGTCCTCTTCGAGGGGCACGAGGCGCCGTGATCCCAACCGCATGTCACTGGGTTTCGTCCATACCCGCCAGCGCCTCTGGCAGCGAGCAGGAGCCATCAGCCACACTTCTCACCGCCCGCGCGAACTGTGGGGCCGCCGACTCGCGCATGTCGGCCAGGCGGGCAACTTCGGCCAGCCGCTCCTGCGAGGACTCGTACAACGCTCGGAAGTGCACTGCAGCGCCAAGATCCGTGAGCGCCAGCGAACCGCTGGCCAGGTCGACCAGCTTCATCCAGCGGAGCGTCGGCAGGTCGTCCCGGGCCAGATCTGCATCCAGCCCGTCCAAGGACAACGCCTCGACGAAGGCCGACCGATCGCTCGGGTCCGGGACCGATCCTTCGGCGAGCCGTGCCAGGAGTCCCCACTGTGCTTGCGTGAGATCCAGGTGAGGCAGGGGTGCGGCAGAGTACATGCCGCCATGCCTAGCACGCTGTACGGACAGCAGCGGCGACTCCATTCCGTCGGGACTCCTCACACGTCCGCGGGACCTTCTGTACCGCCGTCAAGGGGGTGGACGGGGCGGACGCTGAGGAGTGGACACCACAGGATTTCCGGTACGGCTTCGCTCGCTGCTGTCGGACGGGGGCGTCCCTCTCGAAGTGATCTCGCGGCTTGTCGGGCACTCCAGTACGGCCGTCCCGGAAGAGGTTTACCGGAAGCAGATCCGGCCCGTCGTCCAGCCGGAGCCGTCGTGATGGACGGCATCTTCAAGCAAGATCCGAAACCGTAGTCACTCAGTTACGGGACAGCCCTTAGCTGGGGGTTTGGCGTTGTTGGTGGTCAGGGGGTTGGGCTGGGTGGGCCTGGGGTGCCCTCGCTGGGGGCCCGGGGAGCAGATCGGCTCCCAGATGGCTCCCAGCGATGTCTGTCCCGCTCGCTGGCACACGCGGGAGGCTTGCCGACCACGGTCACCCTACTGACCAGCTTTGCCCCGGGAAGTAGGCCCGTGCGGACGCCCGAAGAGTTCTTTGCCTTCCGCCCGACCTGCGCAAGGCCGGTCAGTTGACCCGACGATTGCCAGGCGGAACCTCGCTGCGGTGCACTCCGACGACGACAGAGCCCGATCCCCCGACGGACAGACTCTCGCGGATCAGGTCGATGATGTAGTTCCAGCTGGTACCGCGCGTGCCGATCCATCCGTCCCTGAGTAACGTGGTGAAGGTTGTGTTGTTCAGGTACCGGGGGACCGAGTCTTCGACTACGCGTGTCCCGCCGGACGGACCACCGGACTCGGGGCGCTGGAGAAGCTCCCAGAAATGCTCCCGCGTGAGGTACATGCCAGGTATCAGGGCGGCCGAGTTCATCATGAAGGGAACGGTCCGACACAGCTTGACCATGCTCGGTGTGGTGACCAGGCGAGGATCTCCCAGTGTCCTGGAGTGCTGGTGCCTCGTCCGAGCCCGGTCGTCCTCAGCGGTGCACTCAATGTCTACCGCTTCCATCCGCTTCAGCTCTCGCTCGCCAGTGCCGTCGTACCAGTAGACCCACCTGCCTCCGCTTTGGCGCATGCGCTTGTACTGGACCATCGTGACACTGAGCGCGTGCTCGTTCACGTAGATCATGTCGACGCCCATGACGCCCTCGGCATGCGTGCGGTTGGCGTTGTACACGAAAAGCCGGTGCGGAGATTCGGAGTTGCGGCGGTAGATCCTCCAGCCGACCTGCACTGCGTCTTCGCCCTCCATGCCAGGGAAACGCATGTAGTCATGGACGATTTGCTGGTCCTCGATCTGCCGGAGAGTGGGTAACCCTTCAAGGAAAGGGATAGATCGAGAACGGGGGTCATCTTCAAGGAGCGGGTGCTGCCACGCTTCGAGCGGATCGCGGTCCACACCAAACGTCTCAAGGAGGGTTCCTACTGCGTCCTTCTCGAGGCTCAGCCGTTCTCCGACCTCTCCTGTTGGAGAACTGGCCCCCAGGCTGTTCTCCAGGTCATCCAGTGTCTCGTTCAGTTGTGGACGGAGATGCCGAACGGCGTTGAGGAGATTTTCGCCCGCCGCAGGAGACATACGGCCGTCGTCGTTGAGGAATCGGCGGCTGCCGCCCATGGCGCCTTCAAGATCGGTGAGCAGTAGCGGCGACTGGAGCGAAGTGAAGTCGCGTGTAAGCAGGGCGCGCTCGTAGGTGCCCGAGCGTCTGCCCGGGAAGACGCTGCCCACTCCGATGATCCTGCGTTGCTCATACCTGGCGTGACCGTCCGTGAAGAAGGAGAGGCACCATACGCGTGGCTTCCTCCAGTCCTTGTACGGGTACGCGAAGGTTCGCTCGCCGCGCGTCAGCCACGCCGGGGGTTTCTCGGGGAGTCGCTGCATCATCACCGCAGTGCTGTGCACCAAGGCGACGGCGACCATCTGTGACCTCCTGGAGCGTGAGTGGCAACGACTTGACAGTAGCGGCGTTGGCGGAGGCTGGGCTCAAGTTCGACGCCGTGTGCCACGGTTCCCGGTGCTGACGAGGGCTGAAGCCGGTCCGTAGCACACCCGGATACGTTGTCCCGCCGCCATATGCCCGGTTTTCGGCCCCTGGACGTCTCGGCAGTGGAAGCATGGAGCCCACCGACATACCTTTGGAGAGGCGCGCGTGCACGCTCAGGAGACCACGTTCAATGACCTCGTCCAAGGCGAGAAGCAGTATCAAGTGCCCCTGTACCAGCGGACGTACAGCTGGGGGCGTGAGCAGCTGCAACAGCTCTGGGACGACGTGATGGAATTGGTCGAGGACCAGTCGGGTAACCGCGCTACCACAGCGCACTTCCTCGGTTCCGTCGTGTTGGCGCCCGGCCGGATCACAGCGGGTGGGATGCAGCGCTGGCTTGTCGTCGACGGGCAGCAGCGACTGACCACCCTCATGCTCGCCTTCACCGCGTTGCGCGACCGGCACCGCGCACGGGGAGCGGAGCAGAAGGCAGACCGCATCCATGACCTCGTCCTCGTCAACAAGTACCGCAGCGGCGACGACCATTACCGCCTGCTGCCCACACAGGCGGACCGCGACGCGTTCATCGCCTGCATCGAGACGTCACCCAAAGCGGGTGGGCCCGGAAACGTAGGTGCCGCCTACCGCTTCTTCCTGTCGGCCTTGATCGAGGGGGAGGAGAACGGTGGAGAGGCGTGGACGGGCACCGTGGAGTCCGTCCTGAGCGGTCTGCTGTCGATCGTGGAGATCACCGCGGCTGAGGGCGACAACGTCTACCGGATCTTTGAGTCGATCAACAACACCGGTGTCGGGCTGAGCCAGAGCGACCTGCTGCGCAACTACCTCTTCATGTGCCTGCAGAAGCGCGGCGAATGGGTCTACCGCAACCGCTGGCTGCCGATGCAGGAGCTCCTCGGCCCGGACAACCTCGAACTCCTGGTGTGGCTCGACCTGGTCGTGGCGGGCAACAGCCGGGCCAAGCAGAGCGACATCTACCGTGACCAGAAGCGGCGTCTGGAACCGATCAGTACCGACGAGGCCGCACTGGAGAACGAGATCACGGCGCTCGCACGGCGCGCCGAACGCCTTGTACGCATTCTGCAGCCGGAGCGCCAAGCGGACCCTGACCTGAGGGAGGTTCTGGAGCGGATGTCCCGGTGGGGAGGACAGACCCACTACCCATTGGCACTTGTGCTCCTCGACCGTGTGGACGCCGGACACGCCACGGCCCATCAGGCGGCTCAGGCGCTCGCCTATGCCGAGAGCTACATGGTGCGGCGGTTGTTGGCCGGCTACTCGACCGTGGGCAGTAACCGCGTGTTCATGGAGATTCCCAAGGAGTTGGAGAAGGACGACGACCCCGCGGAGGCTGTGCGCCGCTTCCTGTCCAAGAACCAGGTGGGCTCCCGCGTCTGGCCCGACGACGATGCTGTTCGCGAGGCCATCCGCATCCGGCCCTTCTACAAGGCCGGCCGCACCAACCAACGCTTCCAGGTACTGCGCAGGTTGGAGGACAGTTACGGGAGCAGCGAACCGGTCGACTACGTCAACGCCCGCCTCACGGTGGAGCACGTCCTCCCGCAGACCCCTGCTCAGCAGTGGCTGGACCTGCTCGCAGAGGAGACCGAGGACGGGCAGACTCCGGAAGAACTCCATGCCTTGCTCGTCCACACACTGGGCAACCTGACGCTGTCGGCTGACAACGCGAAGCTGTCCAACCACCCCTTCCGCCGCAAGCAGGAGATCCTGGACTCCAGCGCCCTGCGTATGAACCAGGCGATCGCCGGCCAGGATCGCTGGGGCCGGGCCGAGGTCCTGGCCCGTGCCGACGAGCTTGCCGAGCGGGCGGTGCGGTTGTGGCCGGGGCCGATCGCCGGGACGATCCCTGCTGATGACGAATGGTCGGGTTGGAAGGAGTTGCGTGCCGCCCTCCTCGCCATGCCGGCCGGGACGTGGACGACGTACGGCGACCTCGCGGCGCTCATCGGCACCCATGCGGTCCCGGTAGGCCAGCACCTGGCCGGCACGGCCGGACTGCACGGTGCCTACCGGGTACTGACGGCAGACGGCCGCGTCTCGGCGGGCTTCCGATGGCCGGGCGGCGAGGAATCCGGAGACGCGCGGACTCGTCTGGAGACGGAAGGCGTTCCCTTCGACGACGCCGGCCGGGCTCGACGCTCCCACCGGGTGACCACGGCTGATCTGGCGGCCCTGCTGGGCCGGGACCTCGATGAGGAGGCCGCGTCATCCACTCCCGCGGACGACGCCGGAAGGCAGTCGCAGGCGGCTCGGTTTGAAACGCAACTGCGGGACAACCAGACCCAGGAGACCGTCGACGGAGTCCTGCGGGCACTCCGCTTCTGGGAGCAGCAGGGCGGTCACGTCGCCTACGGGCGCGCGAACGAGACGAGTTGCTTCCCTACGGCCCGGATCGTCGGCACACCCGGCATCCGTACGACGTGGCCGCTGGGTATCTACCCGGTCTCCGGCACCGTCGAGGTCGTCTTCCAGTACCTGAAGCGCCGCCCACCCTTCGACGACGAGCCGTTGCGGCGCGAGCTGCTCAACCGCTTCAACGCCATCGACGGCATCGGGCTCGCGGAAGCCAAACTGGACCTCCGCCCGTCCTTCCCGCTGGAGGTCTTCGCCGCACACGGCGATGAACTGTGCTCGGTACTGGAATGGTTCGCGCACACGGTCGCGCAGGCCAACCGCCGTTCCATGACCGTGGACGACGCAGATTCCTTCTGACCCCCTGCCGTTACCCGTCGAAGAAGGTCAATCAGTCGCGTCGGTGACCAGTTCGAGGAACGGGCTCGGCCTTCCGTCACGGCAGATGTAAGTCTTGATCGTTGAGGCGTCCGTGCAGGTCAGGGTGGGGGTGGCCGCGGACACGGGAACGGCCACCGTGATCATTGACGTGTGTGAAGACGATCAAGAACCAGGTGGCCGTGGAGGCCACGATAGCCGAGCGGGTCTGGACGGCAGCGTTCGGGTCGCTGATGGCGGCGGTGGCCGTCTGCTTCCCCCGCCGGGACTCGCGGATGCTGGGCCGGGCGATGACGCAGGGCATGCTGATGGAGCTGGAGCGGCGCAACTGCTGGACCCTCGCCGAGGCGCTCGGGCACGACGGGCCGCACCGCCTGCAGCACTTCCTCTCGCGCGGCGCCTGGGACCATGACCTGGTCCGCGACCGTCTCGCCGCCTGGGTCGCGGCCGAACTCGCTGACAACGAAGCCGTGTTGATCGTCGACGAGACGGGTGACGAGAAGTCCTCCACCGACTGCGTGGGAGCCTCCCACCAGTACTCCGGCGCTCTTGGCGGGGTGGGTCTGTGCCAGGTCGCCGTCCATCTCACCTACGCCTCGCCGCGCGGCCACGCCCTGATCGACCGCGAGCTCTACCTGCCCGCCGCCTGGGCCGAAGACGAGGAGCGCAGGCTGCTGCGGCACGTGCCCGACGAGGTCACCTTCGCCACCAAGCCTCAGCTGGCCGCCGCCATGCTGCACCGCGCCCGCCAACTCGGCCATCTGGCCCGCTGGTTCACCGGCGACGAGGTCTACGGCAGCCTGGAGCTGCGCCGCACCGCCCGCACTCTGGGCTTCGACTACGCCCTGACGGTCAAGGCCGACCATCGCGCGCGCACTGCCGTGGGCCGCTTCAGCGCCACCGAGCTGGCGGCGAAGGTGCCGGCCAGGGCCTGGATGCGACGACGTACGGGCAACGGCACCAAAGGCGACCGCCACTACGACTGGTCCCTGATCGACGTGCTGGCCGACGACGCCCCCGCAGGCCGGGACGAGGCCGGACACGCGTTCCTCGTCGTGCGCCGCCACCGATACACCCGCGAACTGTCCTTCTACCGCTGCCACTCCACCACCCCCGTCAGCCTCGCGGTCCTCGTGAACATCATCTGCACCCGCTGGAAGATCGAGGAGGATTTCCAAGGCGCGAAGGGCCTGGCCGGACTCGACCAGGGCCAGGTGACCTGCTGGACCTCCTGGATGCGCTGGAGCCTGATCAGCCTGTTCGCCGCCGCCGTCCTCGCCGTCACCCACGCTGCAACCCGCACCGCCGACGGAACCGAACACGGCCTTCAACTCGCCCCGGCCAGCGGCCGCGAACTCTTGGCCGTCCTGCGGATCACCGCACTCCCCACGCCCCGCCGCGACCTCGAGCACGCCCTGCACTGGTCCGTCTGGCGCCGTCACCACCGGCACCAGGCCACTGAGAGCGTGTCTGAGATCGGCTATGAGGTGGTTTTCCGTAGTGGGTGGGGGCCTTGGCGTACGGCGGGTCGGCCTCGGGTGAGTCGGCGGAGTATCACGTCGGTCATGGCCCAGCGGATCATGGTTTCGGAGTGTGCCGGATTGCGTTCGTAGTCGCAGGCCAGGCGGCGTCGCGTGGTGATCCGTGCGAAGGTGCGCTCTACCGCCCACCGCTTGGGCTGCACCTTGAAGCCCCGTTGCCCGGGGTCCCTGCGGACGATGTCCAAGGCGCGGTGCAAGACCGCGGCGCACCACTCGACGAGCCTGCCCGCGAAGCCCTGATCGGCCCAGATCCTGGTCACGGTGGGGTGGTCCAGACGGGTCCACAGCAGGGAGCGTCTGGCGCCGTCGCGATCCTGGACGTTTGCGGCCAGCACATGCACGGTCAGCAGGAGACCGAGCGTGTCGGTGACGATGAACCGCTTGCGGCCCTTGGTCTTCTTGCCCGCATCGAAGCCACTGGTGGCCTTGGGGACGGTGTCCGCGGCCCGCACCGATTGCGAGTCGACCAGGCCGGCGGACGGTTCCGGGTCGCGGCCGTCGGCCTGGCGGACCTTGACCCGCAGGGTGTCGTGGACCTTCTCCACCGTGCCGTCGTCGTGCCACCAGGTGAAGTACCAGTACACCGTCGGCCAGGGCGGAAAATCCTTGGGCAGGTACCGCCACTGGCACCCGGTCCGCGCCAGGTACAAGATCGCGTCCACGATCCGCCGACGCGGGTGTTTCTCGCGCCGCCCGCCCTTGCGGCCCGTCCTCGGCGCGGGAAGCAGTGGCTCGATCAACGCCCACTGCTCATCGGTTAGATCAGACGGGTAGCCGTCCCTGCCAGCACTCACACACCACTCAACGAGCCACCCGAACGGCCGATACGGCGGATCTCAGACACGCTCTGAGACACGCTCTGAGCCGGGGATATGACAGAGCGCCTCGTGGCGCACCTCGTTGGTCTTGGCCCCCACTTCCCGCTGGGCCAGGGTGATGGTGGGGGGCGTGGGTGACTGCGGACATCAGGTGCCGGTGGCGCTGCTGTCGGTGCGCGGAGCCGGACAGGGCCTTGCCGTCCACCGCGATCGCCGGCCGCGGCGTCGAGCCGGTGTTTGCCGGTATCGGTGTGGTCGTGTTCGGCCAGGTAGGCGCCGACCGCGGCGTCCAGGGCATCGCCGTCGAGAGCGGCCAAGAGCCGGGTGAGGGTGGCGTGGGACGGGGCGCGTCTATGTCCGGGCAGGTGGCGGCGGATGCCGAGCTGCTCCAGCACCACAGCGGTGGCGCGCTGTCCCCACTCGGTGATCTCGGTGACGGTCCGGGCCCCGGAGACGACCGCGCGGGCGCGGACCAGCAGCAGGCTGACCAGGGGGTACCACCGTCCGCGGCGCGAACGCGGGTCGGGTACGCGCTGGAGGTGCTCGCGCAGGCGGCCGGTGTCGTGCTGATGGAGGGGGCCCAGTTTCACCAGGACGGCAGGGACCGGGCAGGATGGAGCGGCAGGCACGGGACCTCGATGTGATCAGCTGGCGTAGACACCCTGATGATCACCGGTCTCGTGCCTGTGCTGCTGCCACATCAACTCCCGCTGCGCGCGGACGATCTACGCAATCGTGGAACTTGCAACCGCCCTGCCCGCATGCTGATGCCCCGGCGCGCGTTCCTCGCAGGGAGCTGATGGTCCCGGCAAAGCGCTGGGTGGCAGACGACCTTGTGCGCGTCGCCTGCGTGCGGCATGCGCCGCTCGCAGGCGGCCACGGGGGTTCGTGGCCGTTCAGCAGCGTTCAGAGCGTCGGCAGCTCCCGCAGAACCGCCGCCACGTCATCCTGCCATCCGCGCAGCTCCGCTCGCGTCGGAGGCAGCACCGAGCGGTGGTAATGGCAGGCCAGGCTGAGGCAGTGCCATGTGGTGGCGTACCGGCCGGCGGAAGCCGTGCCGACGTGCTGCGCGAGCCAGGCGATGCGGGTCCGGGCGGCGCACCGAAGGAGGACGGGGTGCCGGGCGCCGAGGATGGAGTCCACCGGTCCTCCAACGCTCGCCGAAGGAGGAAGGCGGCGGCGCGGTTGTGGGGCGCGCTGACGCCTGCCGGGCCGCCCGCGATTGCCGCCGTCGTCCCATCCATCGCGATACCGAGAAGTGCGTCCACCCTGGACAGCCGATCGGCGGAATTCACAGGGACCTCACGTTCTCGGCCACGCGCCGTGTGCGGTCCACCTGCGACACGGGCTGCCGCACGTCGACGGCCGCATGGGAGCCGCGATTGCACCAGCTCACCAGATCGGAAGCCTCTCGCCCGAGCCGCTGGGTGAGTTCGGCGTACACCGCGCCGGTGGAACGGCGCTCACCGAACAGGGCGAGCGCAGCGAGCTGCACGAGCTTCCCGGAACCGTCGACGTTCTCCTCGATCTTTAGCGCCTCCCGCAATGTCGTACCCGGGCCGAAGACCCGCCGCATGACCACCTCGTGGAAGGCGGCCTCCAGTGCGACACGGCACAGTCCGGGCAGAACCTCCGCCAGGACGTCGGGCTCGGACGAGAGGTCCCTGACCGCTTGCCGTGCGTCTCCGAGAGCCGCCTCGACCGAATCGCCGGCCGGATGAACCTCCACCTCGGAGCGGTCGTGACGCGTCACGCCGAGTACCGTGGCCGGGATCCGGTGATAGCGGAGGACGTCCGCGAGGCGGGTGTCGTGCGAGAACACGACGACCTGCCTGGTCGCGGCGACAGCGGCCAGCACCTTGGCCAGCCCCTCCACCTTGCGCGGGTCCATCGACTGGACCGGGTCGTCGATGACGACGAAGCCGAACGGACTGTCCGCAGCGGTCGCCCGGGGCAGGAACAAGGCCAGCGCCAGCGAGAAGAGTTCACCCTGGCTGACCACGCTCAGCGCGGGCGCCTCCATGTCGTCCACGGTGACGTCGAGCTCCAGACTCCGGCCGTTGTAGCGCTCCGACCCCTTCAGCTCGATGCTGCCCAGCGAAACACTGCTTTCCTGGCACAGGAGCCGCCAGATCATCCCGGCGGTCTCCGCGACATTGCGCATGCGGCTGCCCCGCAGGTCCGCTTGCACATCCTTCAGCCACTCCAGCGCCGCCTTGACCCGGACGATGAGTTCCTTCGCCGCGGCAGCCGCGTCGTAGTCCTGCAGCCACTCCGCGAGCTGCGGCACGACGTGCAGCCAGCGTTCGTCCTGCGCGGCCAGCTCCTGTTCGGCCTGGGCGCGCACCTGACGGCAGGCTTCCGCCAGCTCCTGGGCCGCCTTCTCCGCAGAGGCGGCGAGTACGTCCGGGCCGGAGATCTCCCGGCAGGCCGTCCACGTCTCCCACATCGGACGCATCGCGTCGGGCAGATATACCGGCGGGCCGCCGATCAGCGCAAGCAAACCACCCCGCGCGGAACGCAGTTGGGCCGCTGCCGCTTCGGCGGCCGCGGCCTCCTCGCGGAGAATCTCGATCTGTTCGGCGGCCCGAGCGGCCCACGCCTCGTCGAGCCGTGCCTCGCCGCACACCGGACATGAAGCGTCAGTACGGTGCCGCTGGTGGTGCAGGAGCGCGCGGTCGAGCAGATCGGCACGGGCACGGGCATCACCGGCGTCGGAAAGATGGGCATCGTCAGCGGCGGTCGCAGCGATACGCAACCGCTCCGCCGCGGCGGTGACACCGACCGGGTCGGGGCCGTCCAGGTCCGCCAGGCGTCGCAGCCGGGCCAGTTCGGCCGAATCCGCGGCGCGCGTGCCCGCCAGGACCTCCCGTACCCTCTCCGGATCGACGGGCGCGGCCAGCGCGGGGGCGGCCGCGCGCGCCCGGTCGTCGTCCGTGGCGGCGAGGACGGTCCGGAGTTCCTCCAAGGCTGCCTTGGCGCGCTTGCCGGGCTGGGCAAGCGTCTTCTCCCGGTCGGCCAGGTGCTGCCGGGCGGCGGAGAGCGGTCCGAGACCGAGGATCGTGGCGAGGGCGTCGTACATGCGGACCGGCTTGGCGGCCATCATCTGACCAAGTTCGCTGTACGACAGAATCGGGCGGAACGTGTGCCACGCCTCGTCCCAACCGAGGGCGGACACGGGCGCCGGTTCTGCACTGAGGCCCGCGACGCGGCCCTGCGAGTCCGTGAACGTCTCTCCCGCCCACGTACGCGTGACGGTGAGCGGGGCCGTCCGGCCGGGTACCAGGATCGCCAGATCGATCCGCGGCTCCCGAGGGTGATGCAGATTGCGCCAGCCGCGCTGCTGGACCGGGTGCGCCGGCTTGCCGTTGTCGCCGAGCCACCGGCGGTTGGCACCGGTGAGGGCCACCTCGATGCCCTCGGCGAAACTGGACTTGCCGCTGCCGTTGCGTCCGGTGACGACGGTCAGGCCGGGGCCGGGCGGGACATCGAGTGTGCGGGCCGGTCCGATGCCCCGGAAGCCCTGCACGGTGACGGACTTCAACACGGCTCCCTTTGCGGGGGATCCTCCGTGGCCGTCGGTGCCCGTCGCCACGACGGCCAGTGCGTCGGAGACCAGTGTCCGGACCGCGTCGCCCAGTCCGGAGGAGGCCAACCGCTGGTTCACCTCGGCGAGGAGGCCCTCGTCCGGTCGGATCTCGTCCGCATCGGCCTTCGTCGTACTGGCCTCGTCGGTAAGGGCGAGCTCGGGGGCGGCGGCGTCGGTGCGCGCGCTCTGCGCAGGGGAGGCCATGGTCAGCCCACCTTCTTCCAGATCGTGCAGCGTTCGGTCTTGAAGACCTCGCCCATGCGGAGGGTCACGCGGCCCGTGCCGCTGACGGTGTCGTTGGCGATGATTGAGTCGAAGCTGCCACTGGAGTCCTTGTTCCGTTCCCAGTAGCAGGGAATTCCGTCCTGCGGCCCCGCGGTCCTGTATGTGCCGGCGGCAATGTCGTCGCCGACCAGGTACTCGCCGTCTCCTTCGAAGGACGTGGGTGGGCCGGGCTTCGCCGTCGCCTTCGGCTTGACGGTCGCCTTGGGCTTCGGTGTCGGGGTCGTGGGCTTCGGGTCGGCCGCTGCCGTCCGCGCCGGCGTGAACGGGGTCGTGACCGGCGGGACGGTCGTGGGCGTGGACGGCGCGGAGGCCGCCCCCTGCTTCCCGTCGCCCGGCAAGCCACCGCTGTTGCCGATCCCGACGCCGATGACGACCGCCACGAGAGCGATGGCGCCGTGGGTTAGCACGGGGTGCCGCTTCTTCACGGAGCTTGGGGTGTTAGCGGCGGGTGCGGTCTGCGATCCGGGGTCGGCTGGTGGGCCGGAGGGTGTCGGCCAGGTCGGACCCCGGGGGGCGCTGTGGGCGGAGTCGGTTCCTCAGGCATGGTGCGGCCTCTTTCACAGGCGGCGGTCGACGACGGTGCTGTCTACGGGAGAGAGGCGAAACCAGACTCCGAGCAGAGTCAGGAGTTCGCCGCACTGAGCCGAGCTCTCGCGTGGAAGCATCCACAGATAAATAGAAACATGAAAGCGTTGTCAATCATTCGTTCGAAAATGAATCATGGTGTACTCTGTGATGCCTGTCCGCCATCGATCCTCGGGAAGGCTCATGCCTAAGCCATCCGCACTGGTCACAGCCGCCGAGATCTCCCGGCTGGCCGGGGTGACGCGCGCCACCGTGAGCAACTGGCGCCGCAGGCACCCTGACTTCCCGGCTCCGAGCGGCGGTACGGACGCCAGCCCCCTCTACGACCTGGAGGCCGTCCGCGCCTGGCTGGAAGCACGCGGCCAGGGCGCCGCCGCGTCGTCGGCCGAAGAGCTGCGATCCGCGTTGCGCCTGGCTCCGGGCGGGAGCGCGACCCGTCTTGTCCCGTTCGTCCTTGCCGCCGGCCGCCTGGACAGGAAGAAGCTCGACGAACTCGCCGCACTGGCCGATGCGGACCTCGCCGACCACGCCGGCGCAGCCGTCGCCGCGCTGGGCGGCTCCGTTCCCGCCTCCGAAGGCATCGGTTACAAGGCCGACGAGGCAAGCCTTCTGCGCAGCCTCATGCACTGCGTTCGCGACGAAGGCGGGCAGGACGCCCTCGATGTCCTGGCCGAACGAGAGCTGGAGGACAGCGCCGCGACCGGCGCGTACAGCACCCCCGCACCGCTGGCCGATCTCATGGCACGACTCGCCGCACCGACGGCGAAGCCCTACCCGGCCCGGGTGCTCGACCCATCCTGTGGCGGCGGCTCCCTGCTCGCCGCTGCCGCCCGCCTCGGCGCGACGCACCTCTACGGCCAGGATGTTCTCCCGGTCCAGGCGCAGCGCAGTGCCGTGCGGCTGCTGTTGAGGGCGCCCGACGCCGAGGTGGCCGTGCGGGGCGCCGACAGTCTGCGGGACGACGCCTTCGCTGATCTGGTGGTGGACGCCGTGCTGTGCAACCCCCCGTACGCCGACCGCGACTGGGGCCACGACGCGCTTGCGTACGATCCCCGCTGGGCCTACGGCGTTCCGCCGCGTGCCGAATCGGAACTCGCCTGGAACCAGCACGCCTTGTCCCACCTCGGCTCCGGCGGCCTCGCGGTGATGCTGCTGCCTCCCGCGACCGCGGCCCGCGCCTCGGGCCGACGCATCCGGGCCGAGTTGCTGCGCGGCGGCGCCCTGCGCGCGGTGATCGCGCTCCCTCCCGGTGCTTCGGTGCCGCTGCACATCGGGCTGCATCTGTGGATCCTGCAACGTCCCGAGCCCAGCGGTCCCGGCCGTGGTCGAGTGCTGTTCATCGACACCGTCGACAGCGACCAGCGTGCACGTGGTGACCGCGCCGGTACCCAGGGCGGGCGGACACCTCTGGACTGGGACGCGCTGACCTCGACCGTCCTACGGCACTGGCAGGCGTTCGACGCGGACTCCGAGGGATTCGCCGACGAACCCGGCACTGCCTGTGCTGTGCCGGTCATCGAACTGCTCGACGACCTCACCGACATCACTCCGGCCCGTCACGTACGGCTCACCCCCGCGGGCATCGACCCGTCCGACGTCGCACATCGAGCGGGCGACCTGCACGGGCAGCTGACGGAAAGCCTGACGGCACTGGCCGACAGGGCCGCCACCGTGACCGGATGGCAGCCCGCAGGACAGGATCCGCGCTCCTGGCGGACGGCCACCGTCGCCGACCTCGCCCGCGGCGGCGCGCTCACCGTGCACCGGGCAGCACGGGCCGGGCAGGACCGGGACGCCTCGCCAGGGCACTCCGGCCGGACCGTACTCACCGGCCGTGATGTCACGGCGGGCACCCGTGCGTCGGGGAGCAGCGACGACGTCACCCTCCTCCATGCGGTCGTCGTCGAGGAGGGCGACGTCCTCCTGCCGGCCCTCGGCGGCCGGAAGGTCGCGGCCCGCGTCGCCGACGCACAGGACGCAGGTTCGCTCCTCGGCTCGCACCTCCACCTCTTCCGGCCCGACCCGGAACGCCTCGACCCCTGGTTCCTCGCCGGATTCCTGGCCGCGAAGGACAACGTCAGCAGCGCTACCGTCGGCAGCACCGCGGTCCAGGTCCAGGCCCAACGGCTGCGGCTCCCCCTCCTGCCGCTCGTCGAGCAGCAGCGTTACGGGCAGGCGTTCCGGCGTCTGTACGAACTGGCCGGCGCCGCACGACGGGCCGCGGACCTCGCTGCCGAAGCCGCCGACCTCCTCACCACGGGCCTCACGAGCGGCGCTCTGCTACCGACCGACATCCCGCCTGACA
Source organism: Streptomyces sp. CA2R106 (assembly GCF_037034245.1). Classification (NCBI taxonomy): domain Bacteria; kingdom Bacillati; phylum Actinomycetota; class Actinomycetes; order Kitasatosporales; family Streptomycetaceae; genus Streptomyces; species Streptomyces sp. CA2R106. Next base: position 35,604 of record NZ_JBAGKC010000041.1, on the reverse strand, counting down.
CCGCCTGATCCCGCCACCGCGTGGCAGCGGCCAGGGGCAGGTCTGCTCCCGACGCGCCGCGAATCCCCCACGATTTCGCGGATGTCGCGCCGATGGCCGCCCGCGGCCCCCGACTTCGACCACACTGGCTCTTCCGCCCCTTTCGGGCGGGGAAGTGAAGGGAACCCGAGCTCGTTGAACAGCAGCAAGCACACGGAATTGGCGAACCACGCCTGGTCCGTCGCCGACCTCCTGCGCGGCGACTACAAGCAGTCCGACTACGGCAAGGTCATCCTGCCGTTCACCGTGCTGCGCCGCCTGGAGTGCGTCCTGGCGCCCACCAAGGACAAGGTTCTCCAGGTCGCCGATCAGTACCAGGGCTCGGAGATGAACCCGGACCGCTTCCTGCGCAAGGCATCCGGCCACAGCTTCTACAACACCAGCACCTACACGCTGAAGGCCATCGCCGGCGACCCCGCGCAGGTCGCGAAGAACCTCCAGGCGTACTGCGCCGCCTTCTCGCCCAACGCGTACGAGGTGCTGGACCGCTACGAGTTCGCCCAGCAGATCAGGAAGCTGGACGCGGCGAACCTGCTCTACCAGGTCGTCGGGCGCTTCGCCGACCTGGACCTGCGGCCGGTACGGACGGATGCCCAGGGTGTGCCCGTGCTCGGTGACGACGGCAGGCCGATCGAAATCGTCTCCAACCACCAGATGGGCTATATCTTCGAGGAACTGATCCGGCGATTCGCCGAGCAGTCCAACGAGACGGCCGGTGAGCACTTCACACCGCGCGAGGTCATCCGGCTGATGGTCAACCTGCTGGTCGCCCCCGACAGCGACGTGCTGGCCCTGCCGGGCACCGTCCGCACGGTCATGGACCCGGCCTGCGGCACCGGCGGGATGCTCAGCGCGGCCGAGGAGCAGATCAAGAACTTCAACCCGGATGCCACGGTCGGCATCTACGGCCAGGAACTCAATCCCGAGTCGTGGGCCATCTGCCGCTCCGACATGATGATCAAGGGGCAGAACCCGGAGAACATCAAGTTCGGCAACTCCTTCAGCGATGACGGCCACAAGGGCGCCCACTTCGACTACCTGCTGGCCAACCCGCCGTTCGGGGTGGAGTGGAAGAAGGTCAAGGACGAGGTCGAGAGCGAGCACGAACGTCTCGGCGAGAGCGGGCGGTTCGGTGCGGGCCTGCCGCGCATCAATGACGGTTCGTTGCTCTTCCTCCAGCACATGATCTCGAAGATGAAGCCGGTGGACGCGAGCGGCGCGGGCGGCAGCCGGATCGCGATCGTCTTCAACGGCTCGCCTCTCTTCACGGGGGCGGCCGAGTCGGGAGAGTCCCGCATCCGGCAGTGGATCCTGGAGAACGACTGGCTGGAGGGCATCGTCGCCCTGCCGGACCAGCTCTTCTACAACACCGGCATCTCCACGTACTTCTGGGTGCTCAGCAACCGCAAGGCCCGTGACCGGCGCGGGAAGGTCGTGCTGCTCGACGCCCGCGACTACTGGCAGAAGATGCGGAAGTCACTGGGCGACAAGCGCAAGGAACTGGGCGAGCAGCACATCGCGGAGATCACCCGCCTGTACACGGAGGCGCTGGCCGTGGTGGACGCCGCCGAGCGGGGCGGCGGCCATGACCTGATCGAGAAGGCCGGGAAGATCAAGGTCTTCGAGAACGAGGACTTCGGCTACCGCCGGATCACCGTTGAGCGGCCGCTGAAGCTGCGCTTCGAGGTGACGGAGGAGACGCTGGCGGCCGTCGCCGCCTCGAAGCCGATCGCGCGGGCCACGGACGTGGACGCTTTCGTCGCGGCGCTCCGACCGCTGGTTGGCAAGTCCTGGCCGACGAAGTCCGACACGTGGATGGACCTCCAGGAGGCGGTGGTCGCGGCCGGCCGCCTGTGGCCGACGGGTGCGCCGTTCGGTAAGGCACTACGGGAGGCGGTCGGAGTCCGCGACCTCGAGGGTGAGGTCCAGAGGATCAAGGGGGAGCCTGAGCCGGACCCGGAGCTGCGCGACTACGAGAACGTACCCCTGGACGAGGACGTGGACGAGTACGTGCGCCGAGAGGTCCTGCCGCACGTGCCGGACGCGTGGGCGGACCGGACGAAGGACAAGATCGGCTACGAAATCCCGTTCACGCGGCACTTCTACGTGTACAAGCCACCGCGGCCACTTGCGGAGATCGACGCAGAGCTGAAGTCGCTGGAGGCCGAGATCCAGGCGCTTCTGAGCGAGGTGATCAGGTGATCCCCGCTACGAGTCAACTACCGTACGGAGCCTCGCCGCCCAGCAGTTGGAAGGTGGTTCCGCTCAAGTACCTTGCTGTGCTGTCTAATGGATTTGCGTTCAAGTCGGAATCCAGGCAAGGAACTGGCACGCCGATTATTCGAATCGAGAATCTAAATGGTTCGGATACTTTCAATCACTCAAGTCTCGCACTCGACGACAGGTACAAGGTAACCGCGGGCGACTTGCTATTTTCATGGTCAGGGAATCCAGGAACATCCTTTGGCCCGTTTCGGTGGGTCAAGGGCGGATCCTATTACCTGAACCAGCATATCTTCAACGTCTCCGTTCATGGATGCGATAAGAGCTGGCTCTACTGGTCGCTTCGTGCCGCAACTCACTGGATTGAGCGTGAGCTCACAAGCGGCATGATCGGGATGGTTCACGTTACGAAAGCGGAGTTGGCCAACGTTCCAATTCCTATCCCTCCCATAGAGGAACAGCGCCGCATTGCGGACTTCCTCGACGCCGAGACTGCCCGAATTGACGCGCTTATTGATAAGCGTGAAGAGATGTCAGAGCTAGTGGCTCAGCGCAACCAGGCGGTGATTCGCGACCAACTACGGGGAGGCGGCAAGCGAGAGCCAAGCGACAACGCCACGGTTCCTTGGATTCCAGGCGTACCTCAACACTGGGACACGGCGCCTCTTCGCTACGTTTCGCGCATTCAACGGGGTGCTTCGCCGAGGCCGATCGATGACCCCGTCTACTTTGACGATAAAGGCTCGCATGCCTGGGTTAGGATTTCGGACGTAACGGCCAGTGAAAAATATCTGACCGAGACAACTCAGCGATTGTCCTCGCGGGGGCGCTCGCTTTCTGTTTCGCTCAAGCCCGGAGAGCTATTCGTGAGTATTGCAGCATCGGTCGGGAAGCCTATTATCACTCGCATCCCCTGCTGTATCCATGACGGGTTTGTGGCGATTCGGTGCCCCGTGGTAGACGTTGAGTTTCTCTACTACTTGCTCCTCCTGGGCGATGCCTTTAAGGGGCTCGGGAAGATTGGTACTCAACTCAACCTTAATTCAGAAACGGTGGGTTCGATTAAGATTCCGATCCCACCCAAGGATGAGCAGAAAAGAATCGTAAGTGTGCTGAACGAGGATAGGCGTGCCTCGCAACGTCTAAAGCTGGATTTGAAGCGCCAAATCAATCTTTTGTCAGAGCGGCGCCAAGCTCTGATTACCGCCGCCGTCACCGGCCAGATCGACGTGTCCACCGCCAGCGGGCGGGGAATCGGGGAATGATCGAGCCATGAGCCCTGCCGCCTCTTATCGACTGATGCCGTTCATCACCCGGGTCCGGATCGACAACTACAAGTCCATCGCCCACTGCGACGTGAGACTCGGGCGGTTCACCGTACTGTTCGGGCTGAACGCGGCGGGCAAGTCAAACTTCCTCGATGCTCTCCACTTCGTCCGGGACGCAGTGACGGACGGTCCCAGCATGGCGGTCGCTGAACGGGGCGGGGTAGAGGCAGTGCTTCGCCGGGTTCCCGTGCTGGCGGCCTCGTTCACGATCGGCCTGGAGTTCTACATGCCCATGGCCGGCGAGGAGATGGAGCCTCATGAGGGGCGGTACGAGATCACGATCGCGCCACAAGCCGATTCCGATACAAGGCGGAGTGGTGGGGCCGGTGTCCGGATCGACCACGAGGTCTGCGAGATTCGCCCGCTCAGCGCCGCGGGGCAGGCGGGCGTCCAGCGCTTCTCGCTGCATGACCGGGGCGGGAAGACACGTCAGCAGCCACGGTTGGGACTCGCCCAGAGAGCCGGGGATGAGCCGTTCACTTCCCTCTACGAGTCACTAACGGCGATGTTCTTCTACGACCCGAGTGTCTCTGTCCTCCGCCATGCCTCGTCAGCCTTCGGAAAGCTGTACGAGGACGGCGGAAGCCTCGGTCCGGCCCTGGCGGCACTCGGGAATCGTGAGCGCGACCGCGTGTCGCAGTATCTGGGCGCAATCGTGCCGGGCGTCGTGGAGGTAGGTCCCACGGACCCTTCCGCGGACTACGTCGCGGCACGGATCAGCATCGCTACCGAGAGCCAGGCGGAGCCACACGTCTTCCGGGCCGAGTCCATGTCGGAGGGGACGATCCGGGCCATCGGTCTGTTGACCGCGCTCTTCCAGCCGGACGCCCGTTCAGGGTGGATCCCACTTGTCGCCGTCGAGGAGCCTGAGCTGGCGCTGCACCCGCTTGCGGCCGGGGCCCTGTACGACGCGCTCACGGAGGCGAGCGAGCACGTCCAGGTTCTTGCCACGACGCAGAGTGCGGAGCTGTTCGACCGCAAGGAGGCAAACCTCTCGGCGATCCGCGTGGTCGTCACCGAACACGGGCAGACCGTGATCGGCGAGGTGGACCCGGTAAGCCGGTCGATCGTGGCCGATGGTCTGGCGACCACGGCGGAACTGCTGCGTTCCAACCAGTTGCGCCCGGTCGTCGACCGGCCCGGGCCGACCTTGTTCCCTGATCAACCGGAGGGTGAGGAGTGAACCAGCAGAGGGTCACCATCGCCTCCGTCGTCGAGGGCGAGGGCGAGATCAGTGCTCTGCCTGTCCTCCTGCGGCGTCTGATGTACCAGGCGCAGATCTGGGACGCAGACATCCAACCGCCCTTCCTGGTCGATCGAGGCCGTCTGGTCCGGCCGGGCGGCCTGGAAGCTGCCGTGGAGGCCCTCGCTCGGCGAGTCCCCGCCGACTACCCGGGCGGCGTCCTCGTCGTGATCGACGCCGACGACGACTGCCCGGCGAGCCTTGGCCCCTCGCTGCTGGCCCGCGCTGTGGCCGCGCGGCCGGACCGCCGTACGGCTGTTGTGCTGGCAAACCGGGAGTTCGAGGCATGGTTCCTCGCGGCCGCGCCTTCTCTCGGAGGCCGGGCGGGTCTCGCGGAGCAACTGGAGATTCCGGCCAACAGCGAGACTCTGCGCGACTGTAAGGGCTGGCTGACCCACCACCGGCGCGACGGCGTGCGGTATCGACCCCGGTTGGACCAGGCAGCCCTTGCCGACGGCGTCGACTTGGATCTTGCTCGCGCCAACTCGGCGTCATTCGACAAGTTCTGCCGTGATGTCACGTATCTGATCACCGGGAAGCGGGGGGAATAGTACGCATGCCAATCCACCACGAGTCCGTTTTCGGCGACGCCATCGTCGCCTCGCTCCTCGCCTCCGGCTGGAAGCTCGGCAGCTCTGCCGACTACCAGCGGGACCTCGGGCTGGACACCCGCCAGCTCTTTGAGTTCATCGGCGCCACCCAGGCAGACGAGTGGAACGACCTGCTCGCCCTCTACGGTGGCGACCCCAACGCCGCTCAGGCCGGGTTCGCCAAGCGCGTCGACAAGGCGATAGCGGAAGACGGCGTGCTGAACGTCCTCCGGCAAGGTGTGAAGGACCATGGCGTACACATCAGGCTCGCGTTCTTCAGACCCAACCTCGTCGCCTCCGACGCCATTTTGGACGACTACCGGGCCAATCGGCTCACCGTCGTCCGGGAGCTGGAGTACGCCACCAAGCAGGCCGACAAGGGCAACCGCCTCGACCTGACCCTTTTCCTCAACGGCATCCCGCTCGCCACCGCCGAGTTGAAGAACCCCCTGACCGGGCAGGGCGTGGAGCAGGCCAAGGCGCAGTATCGCGAGGAGCGGGACCCCACCGAGCTGATCTTCACGCGCCGTGTGATCGCGAACTTCGCCGTCGACCCGGACCTCGTCTTCGTCGCCCCCGAGCTCAAGGGCAGGCCCACCCGCTTCCTGCCGTTCAACACCGGCTCCGAGGGTCCGGGCAAGCCCGGCGGTGCGGGCAACCCGGCACCCACCACACCCGGAACGTATGCGACCTCCTACCTCTGGGAACAGATCTGGCAGCCGGACACGTGGCTGGACCTGATCGAGCGGTTCGTGCACTTGAGCAAGGAGAAGGGCGCGGACGGCAGGACCCGCAAGCGGCTGATCTTCCCGCGTTACCACCAGTGGGACATCGTCACGAAGCTGGCCGCGCACGCGGCCCGGCATGGCGCGGGGCACAACTACCTCGGGATGGCCTCCGCCGGCTCCGGCAAGTCGAACACGATCGCCTGGCTGGCCCATCGCCTGTCCTCCCTGCACACGCCCACCGACCCCGCCGCGATCGACCCCGACGCGCTGGCCGCCGGGCTCAAGCTGGGCACACCCGTCTTCGACAAGGTCGTGATCATCACCGACCGCCGCAACCTGGATGCTCAACTCCGGGAGACCGTCGGCAGCTTCGAGAAGACCGCCGGCCTGGTCGTGAAGATCGACGAGAAGCACGGCGCGAAGTCGGACCAGTTGGCGAAGGCCTTGTCCCGCGAGACCGGGAAGATCATCACGGTCACGCTGCACACCTTTCCGGCCCTCATCGACTATCTGCGCCGCAACCCCACCGAGATCCATGGCCACAACTTCGCGATCATTGTGGACGAAGCGCACTCCTCGCAGTCCGGCGACGCGGCCACCGCCGTCCGCGCGGCGCTGCGCGAACTTGGCCTAGACTCGGACTCCGACGAGGCCGGGGTGACCGAAGAAGCAGCTGCGACCACCGACACGAAGCTCGTCAAGAAGGCCGTCCAGCGCAGCCAGGCCAAGAACCTGTCCTACTTCGCGTTCACGGCCACGCCCAAGGCGAAGACGCTCGAACTCTTCGGCACCCTGGACACTGTCAACGGCCAGCCGGCGTACGTGCCCTTCCACACGTACTCGATGCGTCAGGCCATCGAGGAGGGCTTCATTCTCGACCCCTTGCGCAACTACATCACGTACAACACGTACTGGAAGCTGGTGAACAACAACCCGGACGAGCGCGAGGTGGAACCGTCGAAGGCGAGCAGCCTGCTCGCCCGGTTCGCGCTCACGCACGAGTCCACGGTGTCCCAGCACGCCGAGGTGATCGTGGAGCACTTCCGGGCCCACACCGCGGGCCGGCTCGGCGGGCGGGCCAAGGCCATGGTGGTGACCGCGTCGCGGCACAGCGCCGTACAGATGGCCCGCGCGATCAAGCGGTACATCGACGACAGGGCGTACGCCGACCCCGGCGTCCTCGTCGCGTTCTCCGGCAGCCTGACGTACGACGGCGAGGAGACGACCGAGCCGAAGGAGAACGGCGGTCTGTCGGAGTCCGCGCTGCCGAAGGCGTTTGCCTACACGCGCAAGGACGACAAGGCCGTGCGCACAGGCGCGAAGGCGACGCAGCGCGAGTACCGCATTCTGGTCGTCGCCGAGAAGTACCAGACCGGCTTCGACCAGCCGCTGCTCACCACGATGTACGTGAACAAGAAGCTGGCGGGCATCAACGCCGTCCAGACCCTCTCCCGGCTGAACCGCACCGCCGACCGCAAGTCGCAGGCAGACCTGGCCGTCCTGGACTTCGTCAACGACGCCGAGGACATAAAGGCCTCGTTCGTCCCGTACTACGAGGAGGCGAACACCCTCCCCTCCGACCCCAACCTCCTCTACACGGCGCAGAGCCGGGTCATGGAGCCCGACATCCTCGTCACGGCGGAGATGCGGGACTTCGCCGAGGCGTATCTGGCGGCGGAGGAGAAGGCGGCGGGCTCGGCGGCGCGCTGGGAGAAGCTGCACGCCGAGCTGTACCGGCTCCTCGCCCCGGCCGCCACGCGTTTCATGGAATTGCTGGACCGGAAGGACGAGGCAGGCGACCCGGACGAGGAAGCGCGCGAAGCGGCGGAGGAGTTCCGCAGCAACCTCAACGACTACGTGCGCAAGTACGGGTTCCTTGCTCAGATCGTCCCCTACCGTGACGCCGATCTCGAATGCCTCTACCTCTACGGCCGCCACCTCCTCAACCGGCTGCCCCGGCGCGGGGACGGGGGCGTGGACATCGGTGACGTGGACCTCAGCCATCTGCGTGTGCAGAAGACCGGTGAGTACGACCTGGCGCTGACCGCCGAGGGCGCGACGGAACTGCCCGGGTTCGGCGACGGCTCGGCCGGGGCGAAGGAGCAGGAGAAGTCGCCGCTGTCGGAGCTGATCGAGAAGTTCAACGAGAAGTTCGGCACCGACTTCACCGAGCAGGACGTCATCACGCCGTTCACGGAGGCGGCGGCGGACCCGAAGGTCCGTGCCGCCGCCGTCAACGACGAGGAGAACTTCGGCCTGGTCTTCGACGCTGTCTTCGAGGACAAGATGGCCGACCACATCGACACCATCGCCGACATGGGGCGCCAGTACTTCAGCCACGACGACAGCTTCAAGCAGACGCTCAACCGTAGCGCCCGCCGGGCCGCGTACCAGATGATCCGCCGCGAGGAGAACATCGACGGCGACGCTGCCTGACTCGTTCCCCGTCCGGTTGACCGCCCCGGTGGATCGGGGCTGGCGACCGCGGACGTGCCACGGCTCGGGCGGGAACGACAGTGCAAGGCCGCGGCGAGCGTGTCGACGAGGAGGAGACATCGGCCTCCCGTGGACCTTTCGTGCACTGTCGTGCCTGTTGCCGCCCACCGGAGCCAACTTCGCGGGCGCAAAGAGATCCGACTTCGCACGCGACGGGCGCCCCGTCGGCCATCATGGTCCGTGCTGCGTGAAGGCTCCGCGTCGGCGGGTTCGCCCGCCACACCGGTGCCTGCGGGCGGCGGTGGGAGAGCGAGACGAGGGGACGGCGGGCGTACGGCGTGGCGCAGGTACCGAAGATCGGCGACCAGGGCCGCTACGAGCTGATCGAGGAGATCGACTCCGGCGGTATGGGGGTCGTCTGGCGCGGCTACGACACCGTCCTTGACCGTGAGATCGCGGTCAAGGTCATCCGCCCGGACGTGATCGGGTCTCCCTCGCACGCCCAGGAGTTCGCGGCCCGCTTTAAGCGCGAGGCGCGCGTGACCGCCCGGATCGGGCACCACGGGGTGCCGCAGGTGTTCGACGCCCTGCTGGACGAGGCGTCGTACGACCGCTTGTACCTGGTGATGGAGTACGTGCACGGGACGTCCCTGCGCACGGTCCTCGCGGGTGCCGGTGCGGACGGCGTCGGCACGTCGTTGCTCCCGGTCAGCTGGGCCGCGTCCATCGCCGCGCAGATGTGCACCGTTCTGTCATACGCCCACGCGATCCCCGTCGTGCACCGCGACCTGAAACCGGACAACATCCTCATCGCAGCCGACGGCACCGTCAAAGTCCTGGACTTCGGCATCGCCAAGATCCTGCGGTCGGACGTCACGCGGCTGACCGCCACTGGCAACCCGATCGGTACGACGCGCTACATGTCGCCCGAGCAGATCAACTGCGGGAAGATCACCCCGCTCAGCGACCTCTACGCCTTGGGCTGCGTGCTGCACGAACTCCTCTCCGGGCAACCCGTCTTCACCGGGGACAGCGACTTCCAGCTCATGCGTCAGCACGTGGACATGCCGCCACAGAAGTTGCGCGACCTGCGTCCCGAGGTGCCGGAGGGCTTGGAGGCGCTGACACTGGACCTGTTGGCCAAGGCGCCAGAACAGCGTCCGGCCGACGCCTACGCCGTCTACGAGCGGCTGGTCCCGCACCTCCCGCTTCCGGGGGCCGGGAGCGGCCTTTCGGCGCTCCCTGGCGCCGACGGTACGCCGTCCGGGGTGGCCGACCCGACTGTCGTCTACCGGCAGCCGAACGCGCCTCTGCGGCGTACGGCGGCCGCGTCCCCCGCCACCGAGCCGACGCCGGCCGTACCGCCCCCCGTGCCCGCCGACACGGCCCTGCGGGACGCAATCCGCGAGGCCTACGCCCGCTCCGCGGACCTCGCCGACGACGGACGGTTCACCCAGGCCGCCGACGTCCTCAAGGCGCTCATCGGGCCCGCGGCCACCGCCCTCGGCGTGCAGAACCGGCGGGTGCTCGGTCTGCGACGCCAGCGTGCGGCAGTTCTCATGGCGGGTGAGGACTACCGCCGGGCACTCCCGGAGTTCGACGCGCTGGCCGCCATCTACGCCCGCACGACGGGGCCTTCGAGTCACGAGACCCTGGAGTGCCACCGGTCCGCCGCCGGCTGCCGGGCGAACCTCGGCGAGACCGAGGCGGCGCTGCGCGAGTTCCAGGACGTACTGGAACTCGTCTCCAGCGCGGAGGGGGACGCTTCCGCGACGGCCCTCGACCTGCGCCGCAACATCGGTGTCCTGCTGTACACCGAGGGCGACCGGGACACGGCCGAAGGTGTTCTCGACGCGCTCCACGAGGACATGTGCGTGGTCCTCGGGGAGGACGACGAGGAGACCCGCGAAATCGCCGACCTCCTCCTCCGGTTGCGCCGGGCCGAGGGCTGAGCTCCCGCGCCGACGCGGCACCGACGCATGGAGGGCCGCCCGCGCCAGGCGCCGTTCGCGGTTGACCGGGTACGTGTGCCGCGGGCAGTTGCCGACTCGTATCCGAGACGTCGGCCGACGGGCCCGCGTGCCGTCGGCCACCCCGGGCCTCCGGCGTGCAACCCCTGCCGCATACCCAGCCGTCCGGTCGGCGCATGAACAACATTGCCTCCGCACTTCATGTTTGACAGTGCTTTCAATGTATGGTCTTCTGGTGATGCTTTCATCCCTCGGTCTTTGTCGGCTGATCTGCATCCAGGAGGAACCCATGGCCCCTGCCACCGCCAAGCGCACGCTGTACCGGCTCGCCGGTGTCGCACCCACCCTCGACGCCATGTTCGACGCCCTCGACCACGCCCAACTGACCGCGCTTGACGCGCAGATCCACGTTCCCGACGACCGGCTCCAGGCACCCGCGCTGCTGATCACCGCGGCCATGACGAGCGAGGAGGCGTCCTGGTGCAGGGAAGTCGCGCGGACGACGGGCTGCCGGATCGTCGAGCCGGTCCGGCGGACCGCCGCCCTGCTGCTGATCGCGGTCGACGAGGCTGTTTACGCCATCGGCTACGACCAGGGGTACCGGCTGCTGCCCGGTCGGATGAAGGACCAGCGCTTCGGTCTGACGTTCGCCATTCGGCAGGTCGACCCCTTGCAGGTCCGCGACCTCGTCTCGCAGACGCTCGGCGAGGCCAGGACCGACATCGCGATCGTGCCCGGTGGAACCCCCGTGCTCAGCCTCGGCCTGCGCGAGCACGCCCAGATCGTCCGGCGGTTGGGCGGCTACCTCGACCGGCTGGAGCTCACGCGGGCCCGAAGCGGTAACGGTGCGGTGTGCAGCGCGGACGGCGGATGCGGGCTGAGTCTCCCCCTGGGGATCGAGCCGGACGACCTCCTCGCGGACATCCGGGAGATCGCCCGTGTATGCCGTGATACCGTCCCCCAGCCCGCATTGGAGTTCGTCGAGCACATCGTGCCGGTCAAGGACGGGACCGCCCTCACCCGCCTGGAGTCGGCTCTCGACGACATCCTCGGCGCGCCCCCCGACGGCCGGCTCGCCGTGACCGTGCCTATGGAGCAGTGGGAGGACTACTCGCAGGCCCGGACCTTCCACCTGAGGATCGCCAGCGACGAGGCTGGGCGCTTCGAGGGGTTCGACCTGGACTACGTGCTCCAGCGGGCCCGCCTGCAGAGGCGCGGGCAGCGCCTGGAGGCGCTCAAGCGTGGCACCGTCACGCTCTACGGCCGCGAGCGCGCGACGCCGCAGGACCAGCTCTCCACCAGTCCGGCCCTGCGCTGGCTGGAGGCATGCGTCTCTCTCGGCGCGCGGCGGTTCTGTCTGCTGGAAGGCGACTGGTACGAGATCGGCACGGAGTACCTGGCCACGGTCCGTGGCACGGTCGAGCGGCTCTTCACCCCCTCGCCTTCGGTTGACCTGCCCGCCTGGGCGGCCGGTGTCAGCGAGCGCTCGTACAACGAGCACGTTCCCGACCAGCGTCCCGGCTACGTCTGCATGGACCGCAAGAACGTGGCGAACCCGCTGCGGCCCACCGACGGGTTCGAGGTGTGCGACCTGCTCACCCCCGACAACACGCTCGTCATGGTCAAGCACGCCCACGGCGGATCCGGGCCGCTGAGCCACCTCTTCAGCCAGGGCCTCGTCGCCGTACAGCTCCTGAAGACTTCAGCGGAAGTACGCCGCCGGTTCGCCAGCCGGGTCCTCCAGCAGAGCAACGGACGCCACACCCTGCCGGACGACTTCGTGCCGCAGCGGGTCGTGTTCGCGATCCTGCTCAAGCAGGGGACGGCGTTGACTCCCGAGACGCTCTTCCCCTTCTCCCTGATCACGCTCGCGCAGACCGCCAAGATGCTGGAGACGTTGAACGTCACTGTGGAGGTCGTCGGCATCCCCGAGGCTTCGTCCGCTTCGTATGTGCCACAGCAGTTCAACGCCGCGGCGTAGCCGACGGCGAGCTTCCCGGTTCGGTAGCTGCACACAGCCCGCGGCAACGTACCGCCGTTCGTGGTGCGCCTCTTCGGCGATCGGCCGAGCGGAACCCGAGGCTGCTGTCCGCCCCGAGCAATGGCTCGGCGGGCAGCGCGGCCTGTCGCCGCTGTCGCACACCGTCCTATGATCGTTGTTCCGTGTGAGAGGGGTGGGGCTGTGGGGGTAGGCGGATCGGCAGAACGGCGAGGGCAGGAAGCGCGGCGCAAGGAGCGGGAGTTACGGGAGCGCTGGCAGGCCGCGCGGCAGGTGGCCCGACGGTGGGAGCGGGCGAGTGAGGGGGAGCGGCAGGTCGCCGCTCAGTTGCTCACGCTGACCGGCAAGGGGGGCTGGCGGCTGCTGGTCGACCGCCGCTGGCCCGGCGCGGAAGGGGCGGGCGCGTACATGGTGCTCGTCGGCCCCGCCGGGATCTTCGTCGTCGACGTCAAGGACGGGGAAGCCGAGCCGTTCGTCGTCGACGGCAAGCTCCGTGCGGCCGGTGAGCCCCGCGACGGCGATGTTCAGCGGCTTCTGCAAGTGACGCGCACCGTCGTGGAGGCTTCGGGGGAACTCGGCATGACTCCGGTGGCCGTGCAACCGCTCGTGGTCTTCGCGGGCAAGCAGCTCGACGCGCCGCTGCTGGGGAGAGTACACCTTCTCGGAGAGCGCGAGATCGGCCCATGGCTCGTATCTCGCAGCGTCCGAATGCGCCCGGCCACGGTACGCGCTCTCGCCGACCACCTTGAGCGGACCCTCCAGGGGTACGAGAGCGCATCGGTGGACGAGGCTTCGCAGCCGACAGGCACGGCGGCGGCTTCCGATGGCGCGCCGCTGGGACTCTTCGACGTCGACGCGATGCGTGACGCCGCTCTCGACGAGGCCATGCGCGCCCCCATCGAGCAGTGGATGACGTTCCTCCACCCCGACCAGGCCGCGCTGGTCCGCCGTAACTGGGCAGTTCCCGCCCGGATCAGCGGCCCGGCCGGGACCGGTAAGACGGTGGTCGCCCTCCACCGCACGGCTTACCTGGCCCAACGCACAACCGGCCGCGTCCTGTACGTGACCTTCGCGAGCAACTTGCCCCGCGTCCAGCAGACGTTCCTCTCCTCCCTCGCCCCGCACGTCGCCGATCGCGTGGACTTCCACAGTCTGCACGCGTGGGCTCTCGACTACCTGCGGTCGCGGAGTGTGCAGGTGAACCTGAGCGCGGAAAAGGCGGAAACCGCGTTCAGCCTGGCTTGGCGACGGGTCGGCCGCGCAAGCGTCCTTGCCGATCTCGTCCCCCAGCCGCAGTACTGGCACGAGGAGATCACGTACGTCATCAAGGGCCGCGGCATCACCGCCTTCGCCGACTACGTCACCGTGCGGCGGCCCGGTCGCCGCACGACGCTCCGGCGCCACCACAAAGAGGCCGTCTGGGCGCTCTACGAAGCGTATGAGTCGAACCGTATGGAGCGCGGAGTGCACGACTTCAACGACGTGCTGTCCCTCGCGCTGGCCGAGGTGCAGGGAGGGGGCCGGCCGCCGTACGCCGCGGTGATCGCGGACGAGGTCCAGGACCTCACCCTCGTCGGGGCGAAGCTCCTGTACGCCCTGGCCGGCGAAGCATCGAACGGCCTGCTGCTGGTGGGTGACGGCCAGCAGGCCGTCTACCCAGGAGGCTTCCGGCTGTCCGACGCGGGCATTGAAGTCCGCGGCGACCGCAGTCAGGTGCTGCGCATCAACTACCGCAACCGCAAGGAGATCCTTGAGGTTGCCCTGGACGGAGTTGCAGAAGATTCCTTCGAAGACATCGACGGTGAGCGCCTGTCGGGGCGTCGCGATGTGGAATTCACCTACCAGGAAGGAGCGGTGGAGCAGGGCGTGTGGCCGACCTGGGAGGAGCACGACAAGGTGCTGCTCGAGGCTTTGAGCAGCCTCGACGCGGAACAGCAGGCGGATTCAGCCGTACTCTGCTCATCCAAGCGCTTGCTGGAGCACTACCGGCGGCTGCTCGTCGGGTCGGGTATTCCCGTCGTTTTGCTGGAACGCTACGAGGGCCGCTCGGTGCCTGGCGTGAAACTCGGGAGCTACCAGCGCTCCAAGGGACTGGAGTTCAAGCGCGTCTACCTCCCACGACACGACGCTGCGATACCCAAGGGAGAAGGGAACGCAGAGGCCGACCACGAGCGCCGTGAACTCGCCCGCCGCCAGCTCTTCGTGGCGACGACACGAGCTCGTGACTTCCTTTGGACGGGAAGTGTTACACCGACCGACAGCGCTCAGTCGGGCTGAGCCTGAACGGGGCCGTTCGTTAAGGTGCGGATGTGCGGCGGCCCCTCGTGCTCGCTCGTGGACCGTCGGGGGACGAGGCGCGTACGTACGTCCTCGGGATGTGTCCGAGCGGACGTATCCGTCCACCGTCGGGGCGATCCGAATCCGCTGTCAGCTGGTGGGGCCGGCGGAGGAGTTGCGGCAGGCCTACTGCGCGAACATCGCGGCCATGGTGTTCTGCCCGGGTGAAGTGCTATGCGGGCTGGACGAGTTGCGGCCGTCGGCTGGCGGGTGGGGGTGGCGACCGACGTAGCGGTCGACTACATCCCGAAGACCGCCGCCCGGGCCTGGCGCTGGGTCCGGAGATCGAGGACGTCGCCGGCCTACTCGCGGACGCGGGGCTGCCGGACTCCCTGATGCACGCGGCTGCCGTGACACTCGCGCGGTGGGACGGCAGCAAGGACCAGCAGCTCACCACCGCCGAGGCGCTGGAAGCGCTGCGCGAGGAGTCGGACGATCCTAGGTGAGTCGATTCGGCCTCGCTGCGATCAAGGCTGCGGCTTGGCGCGGCGCACGAACCCGTCGATCTGAGGTAGCTCAGGTCCGGCCGCACGTGGGTGGCCAGGGCGACTTGGCGCAGCGAGTCGAAGGACAGCACGCAGCCGCAGGCGCCGAGCAGGAGGATCGCGAGGCGGTCGAAGGGTGGGGACCGGGGGCGGGTCCGCTCCGGTATCGGGATGGGGCGGTCGGTCTGAGGCGGGATGGACGTGGGCATGCGGAACTCCAGGCATGGCGGTGGGCGGCGGCGGGGCGCGCGGCAGGGCAGGGCCGGGCGCGGGGACGGCCTCAGGCCGCGAGAGGTGAGGTCAGGCTCTTTCGGTACCAGCGGGCCTGGGCGGTGGCCGTTGAGGGCGGCGCAGACCAGGGCTCGTCCGCGTGCGGCGGCACGGGCGCGCTCGTCTACGGCGCCGGGTAGCGTGGCATCCAGGCCCGCGCAGGCCCGGCAGACGCCCTCGTGCGGGATCGGCCGCGCGCAGCTGGCGCACTCGTGCCAGCGGGGCTTCGGCGGCGTGGTGACCGGCTCCGGTGCCGGGGGCAGTTTGCGGATGAGGCGGTCACGCATGAAGGTCGACGCGCTGTGGACCCGCTCGGGCAGGCCGCCCCAGCAGGGCGAAGGAGAGGTCGCGCGGGCCCAGGCCGCGTTCCAATCAGGGCGTCACCAGGGGCGCGAGCGTCATGGCCTCTGCCGCGCCAAGGCGCAGGCGAGGCTCCGCTGCGGTCACGCGGTGGAGCAGCGCCGCTGCCTCGGTCACCGCCAGCGAGGAGCGTGGACAGGAACATCCCGCCGCTTACCCGGACCCGTGCTGGGTACGGTGTCGGCCGTCCTCGCGCCAGCCGTCGGGGCGGGAGAGTAGGTCGGCGAGCAGGCCGCGGGCGGTGTACGACAGCCGCCGGTCCTGCAGCAGCGTGTTGGGCATGACCGTGAAGCCGCGCGCATGGCGGCTACGATGAATCTGTATCGGGAGTTTGGGCTCCTTGCGCCGGACCCCAGAGCGTTGGCGCGCCGTCGGGGTCACCCTATTAAGTTCATTCGTGACAGAACGCACCACGTGATTCGCCCAAGATCGACTGTTCTTGGGCGATTTGGCGTCCGGCGGAACGTTTCTCCTGTGAGCGGTCGTCCTCGCCCCACCGCCCCCTGATTGCTGACCGCACGCGCCCGCGCCTTCACGAGGTCTGCCATGCCTTCATCCCCTCCCGACAACCTGCCTGCCATCTATCGGCCCGCCTAGATCGCCGCTGTCATCGGCTGTTCCGAGTGGTGGGTCAAGGGACAGGCGCGACGCCGACGGATTCCGTTCACCCGGCTCGGCGGCAGTTACCGCTTCACCGCCTACCACCTCGCGGAGATCATCCGCATCTTCGAGGAACGCCCCCCCCGCGCCGACGGACGCCAGCACTTTGCCCGCCTCCAGGGCGGCGTACCGACCGGCTCGCGCCGCGCCCGGCATGGCCGAGCCACAGCTCAACGCCCGTCCGCCGCGCGACGGCGGGCACACCCGCTCCCGCCTCATGGACGCGCTCACTGAGCAGTGGGGGGAGGCGATCGTAGCCCGGCGCCAGATAGCCCGGGCTCCTCGGTCGGGGCGCTCGACGCGCTCCTGAGATCGGGAGAAAGACCAGGCCAGAAGGGAGAAGAAGAGAGCCCCCGACCAAGATCTTCTCCCAATATTCTCCCAAGACCCCCTCGGAACGCCGTGATGGGCGGTCTTCCTGATCGGAAGACCGCCCATCACCTGCGTGTTCGCCAGTCGGGGTGGCGGGATTTGAACCCACGGCCTCTTCGTCCCGAACGAAGCGCGCTACCAAGCTGCGCCACACCCCGGTGCAACGAGGATTACTCTAGCGGACCCGGAGCCGGAGGCGAAATCCGGTTTCGGGGGCGGGCCGCAGGCGGGCCGGGGGTGGACCGGGAGTGGGCCGGGGGAGTGGTCAGGTGAGGGTGAGGAGCGTGGCCTCGGGGGGGCACGCGAACCGCACCGGGGTGTAGCGGTTGGTGCCGCAGCCCGCGGACACGTGGAGGTGGGACGTGAAGCCGGTGGCCGTGTGGGTGGAGAGGCCCTTGACGCGGTCGGTGTCGATGTCGCAGTTCGTGACCAGCGCGCCGTAGAAGGGGATGCAGAGCTGGCCCCCGTGGGTGTGGCCGGCCAGGATCAGGGGATAGCGGTCGGACGTGAAGGCGTCGAGGACCCGCAGGTAGGGGGCGTGGACGAGGGCCAGGCTGAAGTCGGCGTCGGGATCGGGGCCGCCCGCCACGTCCGCGTACCGGTCCCGCTTGATGTGCGGGTCGTCCAGCCCGGTGAGGCCGAGCACGGCCCCGTCGTCGAGCTTGAGCCGCCCGCGGGTGTTGCTCAGGCCGACCCAGCCGGCCGCGTCGAAGGCGTCCCGCAGCTCCCCCCAGGGGTTGCGGATCACGCCGTGGGCGCCGGAGCTCTTGCCGTTGAGCCCGTGCTGGCCGCGGGCCTTCTCGACGAGGTAGCGGCCCGGGTTGCGGAACTTGGGGCCGTAGTAGTCGTTCGAGCCGAAGACGTACGCACCCGGGAAGCGGAGCAGCGGGCCGAGGGCGTCGAGCACCTCGGGGACGGCGGTGGGGTCGGAGAGGTTGTCGCCGGTGTTCACCACCAGGTCGGGGCGCAGCCCGGCCAGCGACTGGAGCCAGCGGCGCTTCTTGCGCTGCCCGGAGACCATGTGGATGTCGGAGAGCTGGAGGATGCGGATCGGCCGCATGCCCTCGGGCAGGACCCGAACCTCCACCCGGCGCAGGCGGAAGGACCGCGCCTCGAAACCGGCCGCATAGGCCACGCAGGCCGCGCCTGCCGCCGTCACACCCAGGGGGATTCCGTATCGCGCGCGCATGCGTCCATCGTGTCAGAGTCCACACCCCGTGTGGACGCTGGTACGGCCCCGGAACAGGGGCAAATGCGACGGTAGGAAGGTGCGACTGTACGATCCCCCCGGGGTCGCCGGTTAATCCGGCGCGCCCGCCGCGCGGCGGTGCGAAAATCGGGGCATGACCACGACCCTCAAGCAGCGCCTGCACGACGACCTGACCGCCGCGATGAAGAGCCGCGACGAGCTGCGTTCCGCCACGATCCGGCTGACCCTCAGCGCCATCACGAAGGAGGAGGTGGCCGGTGCCACCGCCCGGCAGCTCTCCGACGACGAGGTGCTGAAGGTGATCGCCCGCGAGGCGAAGAAGCGCCGTGAGGCCGCGGAGGCGTTCGCGCAGGGCGGCCGTGCGGAGTCCGCGCAGCGGGAGAAGGAGGAGGGCGAGGTGCTGGCCGAGTACTTGCCCAAGCAGCTCGACGACGAGGCCCTCGCGGCCGTCGTACGGTCGGCGATCGAGGAGTCCGGCGCTTCCGGGCCCAAGGCGATGGGCGCCGTGATGAAGCTTGTGAACCCCAAGGTCGCCGGCCTCGCCGAGGGCGGCCGGGTGGCGGCCGAGGTCAAGCGCCAGCTCGCCGCGGGCTGACCCCGGCAGGTCCGCCTCGCCGGGAGGTCCGTTGCGCGAGCACCGGACAAACGAAGCCGGATATACGTAAGGCCGGACATCCGTGAAGCCGGACATACGTAAGGGGCGCCCATCCAAGAGGGCGCCCCTTACGTATACGGCTGTTCCCTTACGGGTGTACCCCTGGCGTTACGGGAAGCCGGTGCCGCCGCCGGAGGGTTGGAGGATGACGCCGCCCGAGCCGTCGGTGGTGCCGCCGGTGGTCGTGGTGGTGCCCCCGGTGGTGCCTCCGGTGGTGGTCGTACCGCCGTCGGTGGTGCCGCCCGTGGTCCCGCCGGCGGTACTGGTGCCGCCGTCGGTGATCGCCCCGGTCGTCGCACCCATCACCGTGAAGCCGCCGTGGCCGCCGCCGTGTTTGCCCTTGCCCTTGCCGTTGTCGGTGCCGCTGTTCCCGTTGGTGTCGCCGGTGTTGTCGCCGTTGGCCGACTTGTCGGACGAGCTGGGGTCGGGCACGTCGAGCTTCACGGTGGTGAAGTTCTCCACCGGGGTGCCCTCCAGGGCGCCGGTCATCGCGTCCTTCCAGATCGGCGCGGGTCCGTCGGCGCCCTGGACCTTGTCGTAGTAGCGCGGGCCGATGGTGACGTCGATCATCTGCTGCTTGTGCGACGGGTCGCCCATCCACACGGCCGAGGCCAGGTTCGGGGTGTAGCCGGCGAACCAGGCGGCGTACCGGTTGTCGGTGGTACCGGTCTTACCGGCGGTCTCCCGGCCGGTGAGGTTGGCCGCGGTACCCGTACCGTCGTCGACGACGCCCTTGAGCATGGTGTTCAGGGTGTCCGCGGTGTCCTGCGACATCGCCTGCGAGCACAGCGACTTCGGCACCGTGAGGTGCTTGCCCTGGGCGTTGGTCACCGAGTTGATGACGATCGGCGTGCAGTAGACACCGCGGTTGGCGAAGGCGGCGTACGCGGCGGCCACCGACAGCGGCGACACCTCGTTGGTGCCCAGGGTGAGCGACGCGCCCTGCACCAGCGGCTTGCCGTCGGCCCGGCCGAGCCCGAGCTTGCCGGCCATCTTCACGATCGGGCACAGGCCGACGTCGGCCTCGAGCGCCACGAAGTAGGTGTTGATCGACTGCTTCAGCGCGTCGGGCATCGAGTACGGCCCGACCTCCGACGTCATCTCGTTCTGCGTCGTCTTGTCGCTGTGCAGGACCGACCCGCTGCACGTGGTCACGTCGGGGTACTGGATCTTGTTCGGCGACGGGTAGGTCTGCGACGGCTTGTACCCCGCCTCCAGGGCGGCCGCCGCGGTGATCGGCTTGAACGTCGAACCGTTCTGGAAGCCGAGGCCGCCGTCCATGTCCTCGTCGACCGAGTAGTTTATCTGCGTCTCGTTCTTGCCGACGCCGTACTGCTTGCTCTGGCCCATCGCGACGACCTTGCCGGTGCCGGGCTGCACCATGGTCATCGCCGCGGCGACCGCGTCGCTCTTGTAGACGTGGTTGCTGATCCCGGAGATCAGCGACTTCTGCGCCTTCGGGTCGAGCGTGGTGTGGATGGTCAGGCCGCCGGTGTTCCAGACCTTCGCCCGTGCCTCCTTCGTCTTGCCGAAGGCGGCGTTCTGCAGGAAGGTCTCGCGGACGTAGTCGCAGAAGAAGCCGGCGCCGTTGACCGCGGTGATGCAGCCGTTCTTCGGGGTGCTGGTCTTCAGGCCCAGCGGGGCCTTCTCCGCGGCCGCGGCCTGCGCCGGGGTGATGTCCTTCAGCTGCGCCATCCGCGCCAGCACCGTGTTGCGGCGCTCGGTCGCGGCGTTCGGCGAGGTGATCGGGTCGTACCCGGTCGGGGACTGCACCAGCCCGGCCAGCATCGCGGCCTGCGGGAGGGTGAGGTCCTTGGCGTGGGTGCTGAAGTACCGCTCCGAGGCGGCCTCGATGCCGTACGCCTGCTCACCGAAGAAGGTGATGTTGAGGTAGTTCTCCAGGATCTTCTTCTTGCCGAGTTCCTTCTCGACCTGGATCGCGTACTTCATCTCCTTGATCTTGCGGCCCACGGTCTGCTGCGTGGCCTGGGCGACCTTGCTCTGGTCGTCGCCGGCCTCCTCCACGAACACGTTCTTCACGTACTGCTGGGTGAGCGTGGAGGCGCCCTGGGTGCCGCTGTCGGAGGCGTTGTGGCTCAGCGCGCGCAGGATGCCCTTGAGGTCGATCGCGCCGTGCTCGTAGAACCGCGAGTCCTCGATGTCGACCAGCGCGTTGAGGATGTTGGGGCTCATCTGCGTGATCGGCACCACGGTGCGGTCGCGCGAGTAGACGGTGGCGATGAGGCCGCCGTCGGCGTCGAGGATCTTGGACGCCTGGCTCAGCGGCGGTTGCTTCAACTCGCCGGGCAGGTCGTCGAAGCCCTTGACGGTGCCCTTCGCGGACAGCCCCAGGGCACCGGCGGCGGGCAACGCGATTCCCGCGAGCACCACCCCGGCCAACACGCTGACACCGAGGAATTTCGCGACCTGCTGGGCCGTCGACACTCCCCCACCGGAACGCTTGTGAGCCATGCAGAGCAGCCTAAACCCCGATCCTGAGTGTTCCCGAGGCCTTGGTGGCTTTCCGGGCGGACGCGTACGAGACCGTGACATTGCGATGCCGTGACCTTCGTGACGGAATCGGGTCACGGACGGCCGCCGCAGGTGATCGCGGGCGGCGGGGCGCGCGCCGGCTCACGGTGGGCCGGACTCTCCGGTTGTGCGCCGGCGTATGACGGGGCGGGCGCCGCACGGGACCCCGTACGCGACCCACGCCGTACGGGCCTCGCCGTTTCCCGGACGCGCGGCGGGGTGGTCGCCTACCCTGGAGCAAGTGGGGCGCGAGGGCATCGCTGCCCCTTACCTTCCATCGTCACTCTTGTGAGTGATGAGAACTGCCCGAATTCTGGTATATGCCGGGGGACTTGGCTCCCCCCGGGCGACGGGAGATCCCGAAACCTCCCGTTCGTCCGTTTTATTCGCGGCTCACTCCGTTGGGTGATCTGCCGCGCACGCATAGTCCATTCGGGCCATGCAAGATTGGGCCTGAAAGGGCTGTTGCGTCGCGCCTACCTTCCGTAACGTCCTCAACTGGCAACGGTGAATATGCCGTTCGCCGCCGTGGGGGAGCCTCGATTCGGGAGAGGACGGCGCCAGCATGAGCAGCTGGGTAGCGGACTGGAGCACGCAGGCCGCGTGCAAGACGACTGATCCGGACGAGCTGTTCGTCCAGGGTGCGGCCCAGAACCGGGCGAAGGCGGTGTGCACCGGCTGCCCGGTGCGGACCGAGTGCCTGGCGGACGCGCTCGACAACCGGGTCGAGTTCGGTGTGTGGGGGGGTATGACCGAGCGTGAACGCCGCGCTCTGCTGCGCCGCCGTCCGACGGTGACGTCCTGGCGCAGACTGCTGGAGACGGCCCGTACCGAGTACGAGCGCAGCACCGGACTGCTGCCGATCGGCGACGAGGCGGACGAGGACTACGCCGCGGCCGGCTGACCGCCGCCCAGCAGCAGCCCGATCTCCCGCAGCCCCGCCAGGTCGTGCACGTCCCCGGGCAGCGCCCTGACGTCGACCACGGGGACGTCGGGGTGCACCGACACGAAGCGGTCCCGCGTGCGCCGCTCGCGGGCCACCACCTGCATCCGCTCGGCGTGCAACCGCAGCAGCCCGGCCGTGAGCAGCTCCGTACGGCCCTGGGCCCGCTGCGCGCTGCGGTCCGTGCGGCTGTCCGCGGCGCCGTCCGCGCCCCCCTGCGCGGTGCTCTTCCCGGCGCCCTCCGCGGCGCCCTCGAGGCTGCCGGGCCCGCCGAAGTCAGCTTTCCCGGCGGGGAGATCGACAATGCCGCCGTCGGCCCCATTTTCCGCGGCAGCGTCCTCCAGCGCCTCGGCGGCGGCCAGCGCCCGCTCCGCGGTGAGCCGGTCGGCACCGCTGCCGTGCACGCGGTTGAGCACCAGCCCGGCCAGCGGCATGTCCTCCGCGGCCAGCCGCTCCACGAAGTAGGCCGCCTCGCGCAGCGCGTCCCGCTCGGGGGCGGCGACCACCAGGAACGCGGTCCCGGGCGCCTGGAGCAGCCGGTACGTGGCGTCCGCCCGGGTGCGGAACCCGCCGAACATGGTGTCCATGGCGGCGACGAACGTCTGCACGTCGCGCAGCAGCCCGGCGCCCATCACCTTGCTCAGGGTCCCGGTCATCATCGACATGCCCATGTTGAGGAACTTCACCCCGGCCCGGCCGCCCACCTTCGCCGGCGCCATCAGCAGCTTGATGAAGCGGCCGTCCAGGAACGAGCCGAGCCGCTTGGGGGCGTCGAGGAAGTCCAGCGCGCTCCGGCTCGGCGGGGTGTCCACGATGATCAGGTCCCAGGCGTCCTGGGCCCGCAGCTGGCCCAGCTTCTCCATCGCCATGTACTCCTGGGTGCCGGCGAATCCGGCCGACAACGACTGGTAGAACGGGTTCTCCAGAATGGCGCGGGCCCGCTCGGGGTCGGAGTGCTGCACCACGACCTCGTCGAACGTCCGTTTCATGTCCAGCATCATCGCGTGCAGCGACCCACCGGCCGACCGATCGATTCCAGCCACCTCGCGCGGGGTGTTGTCGAGTTCGGTCAGCCCCATCGACTGCGCGAGACGGCGCGCCGGGTCGATGGTGAGCACCACCGCCGTGCGCCCGCGCTCGGCGGCGCGCACCCCGAGCGCCGCCGCGGTGGTGGTCTTGCCGACACCGCCGGAACCGCAGCACACGATGATGCGGGCCTTGGGGTCGTCGAGCAGCGGGTCGATCTCCAGCAGGGGGCTTTCCAGGCTCATCCGTACGACCTCAGGACTCGGGTGCGCGGTACGCGGGGCGGGCGGGACACGCGGGGCGGCGGGGTTGACGGGGTGGTGCCGGTGGGACTCCCGGGGCTGGTGGTGCTGCCAGGCCGGGCGTCGCGCGCGGGGGCGGTGGTGTGGCTGTTGCGGCCATGGGGCTCAGTCATCGTCCGCGGCCACCGCTTCCTCCGCTTCCTCCGCCAGGTCCGGCTCGTCCGGCGCCACGGGCGCGAAGGCGTCCTCGCGGGCGGGCGCCACCGCCTGGTGGCGCAGGCTCTCCGCGAGCCGGTAGAGCCCGCCGAGGTCCACCCCGTCGCCGAGCAGCTCCAACTCCCGCACCGGCAGGCCGAGCGCGGCGATCTCGGCGCGCTGCTCGCGCTCCAGCACCACCCGCTGGGCGTGCTCGTGGGCCTGGGCGAAGAGCGGGTCGACGAGGCGTTCGGCGACACCGCCGCGGCGCGCGCCGCCGAGCCCGGCCTGGGACAGCGCCTTGGCGACCGCGGCCCGGCGCTTGCCGTTGCCCGGCCCGGACACCGGCCCCGACGCCGTGCCCGACGCCGTCCCCTTGCCCTCGGTGCCGCCCTCGGTGGCGGCCAGCTCCGTGAGCTCGGCGTCCGCCAGCAGCACCGGCCGCACCATGTTGACGATCACCGCGCCCACCGGAAGCCCCGCCGAGCGCAGCTCCGCCACGCCGTCCATCGTCTCCTGGACGGGCATCTCCTCCAGCAGCGTCACCAGGTGGATCGCGGTCTGCGGGGACTTGAGCACCCTCATCACGGCCTGCGCCTGGTTGTGTATCGGGCCGACCCTGGCCAGGCCCGCGACCTCGTCGTTGACGTTCAGGAAGCGGGTGATGCGCCCGGTCGGCGGGGCGTCGAGCACCACCGAGTCGTACACCGGCCAGCCCGCCTTGTCCTTGCGGCGGACCGCCTCGCACGCCTTGCCGGTGAGCAGCACGTCCCGCAGGCCGGGGGCGACGGTGGTGGCGAAGTCGATCGCGCCGAGCTTCCTCAGCGCCCGGCCGGCCCGGCCGAGCTTGTAGAACATGTCGAGGTAGTCGAGCATCGCCAGCTCGGCGTCGATGGCCAGGGCGTGCACCTCGCCCCCGCCCGATGCGGAAGCGATCCTGCGCTCCTCGTACGGCAGGGCCTCGGTCTCGAAGAGCTGGGCGATGCCCTGCCGCTCCTCGACCTCGCACAGCAGCACGCGGCGGCCCTCGGCCGCGAGGGCGAGCGCCAGCGCGGCGGCGACCGTGGTCTTGCCCGTGCCGCCCTTGCCCGTCACGACGTGGAGCCTGACGGCTGATGACTGTTGAGGGCTCACCTTGCGAGCCTAACCATTCGGCGGCCCGGTCACCCCTCCGGCCGCCGGTTCACTCGGCGCAGCGGGGCCTCGGCAGGGCCTCAGCGCGGCCGCAGCGGGGCCTCAGCAGGGTGGCCGCAGGGCAGACGCGAGGCCCGAGCAGGACCGGCACCGGACCGCGGCGCCGCCGCGGCCGGGTGGCGGGAGGGCCGGGCCCGGCGAGGCACTAAGGTCGCGGTATGGCGAAGAAGTGGGAGTACGCGACCGTACCGCTGCTGGTGCACGCGACGAAGCAGATCCTGGACAACTGGGGCGAGGACGGCTGGGAGCTGGTCCAGGTCGTCCCGGGCCCGAACACCGAGCAGCTCGTTGCCTACCTCAAGCGGGAGAAGGAGTGAGCGGGGCGGTCGCGTCGCGCCTGGCCGAGCTGGGGCTGACGCTGCCCGAGGTGGTGCCTCCGCTGGCCTCCTACCAGCCCGCGGTCCGCTCCGGCGCGTACGTCTTCACCTCGGGGCAGCTGCCGATGGTCGAGGGCAAGCTGCCGGCGACCGGCAAGGTCGGCGCCGAGGTCAGCCCGGAGCGCGCCAAGGAGCTCGCCGCGACCTGCGCGCTGAACGCCCTGGCGGCGGTCCGCTCGGTCGCCGGCGACCTGGACCGGATCGCCCGCGTGGTCAAGGTGGTCGGCTTCGTCGCCTCGGCGCCCGACTTCACCGGGCAGCCCGCGGTCGTCAACGGCGCCAGCGAACTGCTCGGCGCGGTGCTGGGCGACAAGGGCGTGCACGCCCGCAGCGCGGTCGGCGTCGCGGTGCTGCCGCTGGACGCGCCGGTCGAGGTCGAGATCCAGGTCGAACTCGCCGACTGATCCCGGTTGGTGGAAGCTGGTCCCGGCCGGTTTCCGGCCCCTGGTGGCCGGTGCCGGCCCGGCGCACGGCGGGCGCACGTCCGGTGCGGGCGGCACGTACCGGACGCACACAGTGCACGTGACGCACGCGCCGTACGGGAAACGACGTGAGGAGCGCACGATGGGCGACAGCACGGCGGACCGCACCGGCCTGGGCACCGGCACCGGCCCTGGCACCGAGGCCGACACCCACACCGGCCCCGAGGCCGCGCCCGTACGTCCGGAAGGCGCGCGGCCGGACCTGATCCTGCACCTGACCGAGCGCGCCCTGTGGGACGAGGCCCGCGCGGTGGGCAGCTACGAGATGTCCACCCGCGGCCGCACCCTCGGCGACGTCGGCTTCATCCACTGCTCGCTGCGCCACCAGCTCCCGGGGGTCGCCGCGCTGCTCTACGGCGCCGAGCCGGACCGCACCGACCTGGTCGTCCTCGTGATCGAGGTGGCGCGGCTCGACGTGCCGGTCCGCTACGAGCCGCCGGTCCCCGGGGGCGAGGAGTTCCCGCACGTCTACGGTCCGCTGCGGGTGGACGCGGTGGTCGGCGTCGAGCCGTGGCCGGTGGCGTAGCGCCGAGCCGGCCGGGGGTTTGTCCACAGCCGTTCGGGTGACCCTCGAACAAACCGTCGCGGGCGACGTAGGCTCCGGCCATGAGCAGCAACAACGGTGCAACCTTCGGCGCGGACTGGGCCGACCGCGTCCGCGCCCTGGCGCGCGGTGAGCTGGTCCCGGTCGCGGCCCGTCCTGCCGCGACCGTTTTGCTGCTGCGCGATGCCGAGGCGGGCGCCGCCCTCGCGGCGGGTGCCGATCCCGCGCGGGAGGGCGGCCCGGCCGTGCACATGCTGCGCCGCCGCGCGTCGATGGCGTTCGCCGCGGGGGCGTACGCGTATCCGGGCGGCGGAGTCGATCCGCGGGACGAGCGGCCGGTGCGCTGGGCCGGGCCGCCCCTGGAGTGGTGGGCGCGGGCGCTCGGCGTGCCCGAGCGGCAGGCGCAGGCGGTGGTCTGCGCGGCGGTCCGCGAGACCTTCGAGGAAGCCGGGGTGCTGCTCGCCGGGCCGGACGGCGCGAGCGTCGTCGCCGACACCACCGGGGAGCGGTGGGAGGCCGACCGCGCCGCCCTGGTCGCCCACGACCTCGCCTTCGCCGACTTCCTGGCCGCCCGCGACCTGGTGCTGCGCTCGGACCTGCTCGCCCCGTGGGCGCGCTGGATCACCCCCGAGTTCGAGCGGCGGCGGTACGACACCTGGTTCTTCCTGGCCCTCCTGCCGCCGGGCCAGCGCACCCGGGACGTCTCGGGCGAGGCCGACCGCACCGTGTGGCTGCGCCCCGCCGAGGCGCTGGCCGGGCACACCCGCGGCGAGATGGCCCTGCTCCCGCCGACGCTGGCCACGCTCCGCTCACTGCTGCCGTACGGCCGCGCCGCCGACGCGCTGGCCGCCGCGGCCGACCGCGACCTGGCGCCGGTGATCGCACGCGCGCACCTGGACGACGAGGGCCGGGTCGTGCTGACCTGGCCGGGCCATGACGAGTTCACCCGGGAGCAGCCATGACCACCACCCAGCCGCCCGGCCGCCCGCAGCCCACCGTCGGCGGCCCCGCCACCGCCCGGGCGACGTGCGTCCTGGCGCCCAACCCGTCGCCGATGACGCTCGACGGCACCAACACCTGGATCGTCGCCGAGCCCGGCTCCCTGCTGGCCGTCGTCATCGACCCCGGGCCGCTGGACGAAGCGCACCTGGCGCGGGTCGCCGCCACCGTCGAGGAGCAGGGCCGCCGGGTGGCGCTGACCCTGCTCACCCACGGCCACCCCGACCACGCGGAGGGCGCGGCCCGCTTCGCCGAGCTGACCCGCACCCCGGTCCGCGCCCTCGACCCGGCGCTGCGGCTGGGCGACGAGGGGCTGGCGGCGGGGGACACCGTGACCACCGGGGGCCTGGAGCTGCGGGTGATCGCCACCCCCGGGCACACCGCCGACTCGCTCTCCTTCCACCTGCCCGCGGACCAGGCGGTGCTGACCGGCGACACCGTGCTGGGGCGCGGCACCACGGTCGTCGCGCACCCCGAGGGCCGCCTCGGCGACTACCTGGACTCCCTGCGCCGGCTCCAGGCCCTCACCCAGGACGCCGAGGTGGATACGGTCCTGCCCGGCCACGGCCCCGTGCTCGACGACGCGCGCGGCGCCGTCGAGTTCTACCTCGCCCACCGCGCGCACCGCCTGGCCCAGGTCGAGACCGCCGTCGAGTCCGGCCTGCGCACCGCCCCCGACGTGGTCGCCCACGTCTACGCCGACGTCGACCGGAGCCTGTGGCCCGCCGCCGAGCTGTCGGTCCTCGCCCAACTCGACTACCTGCGCGAACACGGACTCATCGAACTGCCATGACCTCGACCTCCCAGCCCACGCCCGCCCCGACCACACCCGCCCAGGCCCAGGACCACGCCCCGGCTCCGGACGACGCCACCGCCCTCTTCGCACCCTGGTCGCCGTCGTTCGTCAAGGACCCCTACCCCGCCTACGCGGCCCTGCGGGCGGCCGGCCGCGCCCACCGGTTCGACCCCACCGACCAGTGGCTCGTCCCGCACTACGACGACGTCAGCGCCCTGCTGCGGGACCGCCGCCTCGGCCGCACCTACCTGCACCGCTTCACCCACGAGGAGTTCGGCCGCCCGGCCCCGCCGCCGGAGCACGAACCGTTCACCACCCTCAACGGCAACGGGATACTCGACCTCGAAGCGCCCGTGCACACCCGTATCCGGCGCCTGGTCGCCAAGGCGTTCACCCCGCGCATGGTGGACGACCTCGCGCCCACGGTGCACCGGCTGGCGGCCGAGCTGATCGCCGGGCTGCGCGCGGACGGCGGCGGGGACCTGCTGGCCCGCGTCGCCGAGCCGCTGCCGGTCGCCGTCATCGCCGAGATGCTGGGCGTGCCGCCCGCCGACCGCGGCCTGCTGCGCCCCTGGTCCTCGGCGATCACCGGCATGTTCGAGCTGAACCCGAGCGAGGAGACCGCCCGGCGCGCGGTCCGGGCCAGCGAGGAGTTCTCCGCCTACCTGCGCGGCCTGATCGCCGCCCGCCGCAGCGACCCGGGCGAGGACCTGATCAGCGCGCTGATCGCCGCGTACGACGACGGGGACGTGCTCAGCGAGCAGGAGATGGTCTCCACCTGCGTACTGCTGCTCAACGCCGGCCACGAGGCCACCGTCAACAGCACGACCCTCGGCTGGCTCCAGCTCTTCCGCCACCCCGACCAGCTCCGCCTGCTCGGCGAGGCCGTCGGGTCCGGCACCGACCCAGGTACCGGCACCGGCACGGTCACCGGCACGGGCAGCGCCGGCACGGCGGGCGGCGAACTGCTGCGCGGCGCCGTCGAGGAGATGCTGCGCTACGACACCCCGCTCCAGCTCTTCGAACGCTGGGTGCTGGACGACATCGAACTGGGCGGCACCACGATCCCGCGCGGCTCCGAGGTCGCCCTGCTCTTCGGCTCCGCCAACCGCGACCCGGCCCGCTTCCCCGACCCCGACCGCTTCGACATCACCCGCCCCGCGGCCGCCAACAAGCACGTCACCTTCGGCGCCGGCATCCACTTCTGCCTGGGCGCACCGCTGGCCCGGCTCGAACTGACCGCGTCCTTCGGCGCCTTCCTGCGCGACGCCCCCGGCATGCGGCTGGTCGAGGAGCCCGCCTGGCACCCCGGCTACGTCATACGCGGCCCGGAGGAACTGCTCGTCACCTGGTGACGCGCCCGACGCGCCCGACGCGCCCCGGGGCCGGACAGGCAGCGGCCCCTACCGAGGCCCCTACCGCGGCACCGTCAGCCGCCACGCCGACGGCTCCACCGTCCACGTTCGCGTCCGCACCGGCCCGGCGATCGCCGAGTCGGCCCGGTAGCGGAAGTCCCGGCCGGAGACGGTGATGCTGCGCGCCCGGGCGCACACCTGCGCCGCCCCCGGAGCGCGGCGCACGGACACCTCCGCGAGCCCGGTGGGCGCGGGCCGCACCGACACCTCGTGCACCGGCTCGTCCAGGTCGGCGAGCACCACCCCGTCGGCCTCCACCCGCAGCCGCTGCCGGTGCTGCGGCGCGTTGCCGTTGACCGGGATCGGCGAGGTCAGGGTGCGCACCAGCGAGCGCGCGGTCTTCTCCACCGGCGTCCACCAGTGCGCGGCGGTGTGCGCCAGCGGCATGCCGTACGGGAGGCTGAGCGTGCCCAGCACGATCCCGCCGCTCTCGTCGACCAGCAGGTCCAGCTCGCGCGCCACCC
The DNA here is from genome assembly GCF_037034245.1 of Streptomyces sp. CA2R106. Taxonomy (NCBI): domain Bacteria; kingdom Bacillati; phylum Actinomycetota; class Actinomycetes; order Kitasatosporales; family Streptomycetaceae; genus Streptomyces; species Streptomyces sp. CA2R106. The sequence continues at coordinate 5,490 of NZ_JBAGKC010000041.1, read as the reverse complement.
CGTCGAGCACCGCCCGGGCCGCCGCGGGGACCTGCGCGGGCAGCCCCAGCGCGTGCGCCAGCGTGGACCGCGGGCCGATCGGCACCATGGACAGCGGTGCGTCGCGCAGCGCCTGCTCGCGGCGCAGCGCCCGGACCGTGCGCAGCAGGGCCGCGTCGTCGCCGAGCACCACCGGATGGCGCCGCCCGCGGTGCGCCAGCGCCCGCTCGGCCTCCTCCGCGGACTCGGGGAACACCACCTTCACCGAGGCCGCGCCGGCACACAGCACGTCCTTGGCGATCCGGACGGATTCGCCGTCGGTGGCGCGTGCGGCGGGGTCGATGACGACGAGCAGGGAATGCCCGGCCGGGACGTGAGCCGACACCTTCGTCCTTCCTCAGGTAAAGTCTTGGTGCAAGAGCCCCTTGCGCCGTTGCGTCAGGGGCTTCGTCTATTCCGGGGCAGGTTCGACGGCTCTCTGCACGTTGGACATGCCCCGCCCGGAAGGGGTGTACGCCTGTGCCCGCACTTGTGCTGCTCGGTGCTCAGTGGGGTGACGAGGGCAAGGGGAAGGCCACCGACCTGCTCGGCGGCTCAGTGGACTACGTGGTGCGCTACCAGGGCGGCAACAACGCCGGCCACACGGTCGTCGTCGGCGACCAGAAGTACGCACTGCACCTGCTCCCCTCCGGAATCCTGTCACCGGGCTGCGTCCCGGTGATCGGCAACGGCGTCGTCGTCGACCCGAAGGTCCTGCTCTCCGAGCTGAGCGGGCTGAACGAACGCGGCGTCGACACGTCCAAGCTGCTGATCAGCGGTAACGCCCATCTGATCACGCCCTACCACCAGACCATCGACAAGGTGACCGAGCGGTTCCTCGGCAACCGGAAGATCGGCACCACCGGGCGCGGCATCGGCCCGGCGTACGCGGACAAGATCAACCGCGTCGGCATCCGGGTCCAGGACCTCTTCGACGAATCGATCCTTCAGCAGAAGGTCGAGGCCGCCCTCCACGACAAGAACCAGATCCTGGTCAAGATCTTCAACCGGCGCGCCATCACCACCGAGCAGGTCGTCGAGGAGTACCTCGGCTACGCGGCGCAGATCAAGGACTTCGTCACCGACACCGCCCTGGTGCTGAACAACGCGCTGGACGCCGGCAAGGTGGTGCTCATGGAGGGCGGGCAGGGCACGCTCCTCGACGTCGACCACGGCACCTACCCCTTCGTCACCTCGTCGAACCCGACCTCCGGGGGCGCCTGCACCGGCAGCGGTGTCGGCCCCACCAAGATCACCCGGGTGATCGGCATCCTCAAGGCGTACACAACGCGCGTGGGCTCCGGACCGTTCCCCACCGAACTGCTGGACGAGGACGGCGAGAAGCTGCGCACCGTCGGCCACGAGTTCGGCGTCACCACCGGCCGCGACCGCCGCTGCGGCTGGTTCGACGCGGTGATCGCCCGCTACGCGACCCGGGTGAACGGCCTGACCGACTTCTTCCTCACCAAGCTGGACATCCTCACCGGCTGGGAGCGTATCCCGGTCTGCGTCGCCTACGAGGTCGACGGCCGCCGGGTGGACGAACTCCCTTACAGCCAGACCGACTTCCACCACGCCAAGCCGGTCTACGAGTACCTCCCCGGCTGGTCGGAGGACATCACCGAAGCCAAGACGCTCGCCGACCTGCCGAAGAACGCGCAGAACTACGTCAAGGCGCTGGAGGAGATGTCCGGTGCGCCGATCTCGGCGATCGGCGTCGGCCCCGGCCGGAACCAGACGATCGAGATCAACTCCTTCCTCTGAAGCCCGCCTCGAGGAGCACGCCCGCCGGTAAGCCCCGCCCACCCTGGTGCGCGGGGCTTACCCATGACCGCGGCGCACCAGCCGGCCACCTCCGTCAGCCGGCCCCCACCCTCAGCCGCTGACCTTCGTGTACGTCAGCGGCGCCTTGCCGTCGTCCACGTCGCTGCGCCGCAGGTGCGTGGCGTCCACCAGGCTCAGCGTGCTGGCGTCGCCGGGCGAGCAGGAGGACGCGGGCGAGCCGGTGACCACCTTCGACGCGCTGAGTTCCACCGGCGGCCCGGCCTCGGTCACCATCATGTTCCAGGTGCAGGAGTACGACGCGCCGGCGCCGTAGAGCTCCACGACGCCGTTGGCGTGCACGGTCAGGGTCCGCGTGTTGTCGCCGTTGTCGGCGCTGGTGAACGAGGTCTGCCAGGTGCCGATCATGGCCTTCAGCCCGTTGGCCGCCGCCGCGGTGTGCGTGCCCGTCCCGGTCGGGGACGGCGTGCTCGCGGTCGGGTTCGGCTTCGGTGCCGCGCCCGCGCTCCCGCCGTCGCGCAGCGCGACGTACGCGGTGACGCCGCCGGCCACGAGCACCAGCGCGGCCACCGACGCCAGGACCGGCACGATCCGCCGCCGCGGCTTGCCCGGCGGCGCGGCGGCCGCGGGCTCGGGCACCGGCAGCCGGGGCGGCGGGACGGCCGCGCCGGGCGGGAGGGTCGCGCCGGGCGGGAGGGTGGCCCCGGGCGGGGTCGGCTGCTCCGGCCAGGACGTGTACGTCGGTGAGTAGGCCGTCGGCGGCGGGGTGGGGGTCGGCGTCGCCTCGTACTCCTGCGGGGCCCGGACGCCGGAAGCGCCCGCGGGCACCTCGGTGACGGCCGTGCCCTCGGCCGGTGGTCGGCCCGGCCCGGCCACGGACTCGACCCGGGGGCCGGCCCCGGAATCCGCGCCGGAATCGGGCGCGGAATCGGGCGCGGACGCCGGCGCGGGCGGCGGGACCTGGGCGAGCACCGCGGTCCGCACGTCTTCCTCCGCCGCCTCGGCCGGCTCGTCGGCCTCCGCCTCCAACTCCAGCAACTGCACCGCGTGCCGCCCCAGCCGCGCGACGATCGCCCCGGGCAGCCACGGCTCCCCGTCCCCATCGCCGTCGCGGCCCTCCGCCGTGCCGCCGGAGCTCTCGGAGCCCTCGGAGCCTTCGACGCCCTCGGTGCCCAGCATCCGCGTCACGTCCGCGAGCGACGGCCGCTCCTGCGGGTCCTTGGTCAGGCAGGCAGCCACCAGGCCGCGCAGCCCCTCCGGCACGGCCGTCAGGTCCGGCGGCTCCTGCACGATCCGGAACATCTGCGCGTGCACCCCGCTCGCGGCCGCGCCGAACGGCTGGAGCCCGGTGGCGGCGTAGGCGAGCACCGAGCCGAGGCAGAAGATGTCGCACGCCGGGGTGACCCGGTCGCCGCGCACCTGCTCGGGCGACATGAACGCGGGCGATCCGACCATCGCACCGGGCCCGGTCAGGGACGCGTCGGTGACGGTCTCCAGGGCGCGGGCGATGCCGAAGTCGATCACCCGGGGGCCGTCGATGGTGATCATCACGTTCGACGGTTTGAGGTCGCGGTGCACCAGGCCCGCGTCATGGATGTCCGTCAGCGCGTGCGCCAGCCCCGCCGCCAGCACCCGCACCGAGCGCTCCGGTAGCGGCCCGTACTCCTTGGCGACGACCTGCTGGAGCGACGGCCCGGGCACGTAGCCGGTGGCCACCCACGGGATGTCGGCCTCGGTGTCGGCGTCGAGCACCGGCGCCGTCCACCGCCCGCCGACCCGCCGCGCGGCCCGCACCTCGCGCCTGAACCGGGTGCGGAACTCGTCCTGTTCGGCCAGATGCGGCCGCACCAGCTTCACCGCGACCGTGCGGCCCCGCTCGGACCTGGCCAGGTAGACCCGGCCCATACCGCCGACGCCGAGCCTCCCCAGCAGGCGGTATGCACCGATCCAGCGTGGATCGTCGGCCTTCAGCTCGTCCATCGCCCCGTCCGCTCCCGCTCCCCGCCCGGCCGCGGGCCGCCGCCGGTCATCGCGGCACACCCATTACGGCGAAGAATAAGCATACGAACGCCGGTCGCCTATGGTGTCCGAGGGTGCCGCGGGCGCGCCCGCGGAACAGGACGGTACGCCAAGGAGGCGATATGCGGGACGGCGACGGGCCGCAGGTGCGGCGCAGCAGCCTGCGCCAGCAGATCGCCGACGCGCTGCGCGACGAGATCCTCACCGGCCGCCTCCAGGCCGGGCGCCGCTTCACCGTCAAGGAGATCGCCGAGACCTACGGCGTCTCCGCCACCCCCGTCCGCGAAGCACTCGTCGACCTCGCCGCGCAGGGCCTGCTGGAGGTCGAGCAGCACCGCGGGTTCCAGGTGCGGCAGTTCACCGCGGCCGACTTCCGCTCCCTCGCCGAGGCCCGCGCCTTCGTCGTCGACGCGGCCTTCCGCTGGATGACCGAGTACGGCACCGCCGACCCCCCGCCTGACGCGATCGCCTCCGCACGGCGCCGCGCCGAGGCCGCCGCGCGCGCCGCACAGGCCGGCGTACTGGACGTACTGATCGGCTGCGATCTGCGGTTCTGGCGCGAGCTCGCGGCCATGGGCGGCAACCCGCACCTCAGCGAGTTCCTGGACCGGGTCCGCGCCCAGGCGTGGATCTACGCGGTGCCCCACCTGCGCGCCCTGGACGACCTCGCCGGCGTCTACTGGTCCGACCACGTCGCCCTCGCCGACGCCCTCGCCGGCCGCGACATCACCACCGCGCTGCACCTCACCCGCGCCTACGGCGAGCACACCCTCGCACTGGTCGAGCGGCTCGCCACGGCGCACTCCTGACGCGGCCGGTCCCCCCGCCTTAGGCTGTACGCTCCCGACCGGATGGAGTTGCTTCGTGGCCTGTGACCTGTGGCTCGTGCCGCTCGTGGATGTGCTGTGCCACAGCCCGGAAAACCCGTTCTCCGAGGAACTCGCCCGCTACGACAAGGCGCTGGCCGAGGCGGGCCAACCGCCGGTGCCGGTCTACAGCTACATGCCGGGGCTGTCCGGCGACGTGGCCCCCGTGGCCTGCTTCGACTACGACGCCCTGCACTTCCTGCGCCGCGCCTACCTGCTGGCCCTCCAGGGCCTCGCCGTCACCCCGGTCGACGCGCTCGGTGGCGACTACGAGGAACTGCTCGAGATGTTCGAGGGCACCGCGCAGTCCTCCCACCTGGTCTGGCACTACGACCACGCGGGCGCCTACGTGCCGCTCGACTTCCCGCACCCCGTCGTCAACGACGAACTCCTCGAAGGCGGCGGCCCGCTCGGCTCCTCCCACGGGCTGCTGCGCGAACTCGAGTTCGTGGCCCCCGCGATCGGTATCGACCCCGCCCGCCCCCCGGCCGCCCCGGAACCGCCCGCCCGCCACACCACCCTCGAAGAGCCCGCCCTCGCCCCCGCCGCCACGGGCCCCTTCGCCCGCGAACACCACGTCTGGCAGGGCCTCCACACCGCGGTGACCCGATCCCTGGCACAGGGTTCGATGATCGTGTTCAGCTGAGGGGGCGGACGGCTGGTGTAGGGGGTGCGGGGTACGTGGGGGCGTTCGTACGGGGCGGGGGCGTGGGGGCCGTTCGGGCGTGAGGTGCGGGGGACGTGGAGGCCGTTCTTACGCGGCGGCACCGCTCAAGCCCCCTTTTTTTGCCGCCGGCTCGCCTCT
>NZ_JBAGKC010000040.1:0-53739 GCF_037034245.1 Streptomyces sp. CA2R106 | reverse complement strand
CGGGGAGGAGTTGCAGGGTGACGTTGGGGGTCTGGGCGGTGGTGATGAGGTGGTCGAGTTGGCCGTCCCAGGTGGCGGGGTTGCGGGCGGCGCGGTGGAGGACCAACTCGTCGAGGACAGCGCGGTAGCGGAGGGGGTGGGGTGTGGGCTCGGTGAGGCGGGCTTGGCGTTCGCGGAGTGCGTCGATCTGTGCGGTCAGGGCCTCCGCCGACTGCGGGCTGGTGGTGACGAACTGCTCTTCGGCGTAGGCGGGCGTCTGGAGCAGAGCCGGGATGGTGGTGAGGGCGTATTCCTGGAGGCTCGTCGCGGCGGCTTCGAGGGCGGTGAGTCCGTTTGCGGCGTGTTTGGCTTCGCGTTTGGCCAGGCGCCAGAGGGCGGCGAGGAGGGTGCCGGTGTTGTAGTAGCGGTCGAGGGCTTGGGCGACGGTGAGGGTGCCGAGGCGGCCGCCGGTTTCCAGGCGGTGGAGGTAGGACTGCTCGTAGTGGCACTGGTCGGCCAGCCCCTGGAGAGACAGGCCGGCCTTCTCGCGGAGAAACGCGAGGTGGTGGGCGTACAGGGCCCGGGCGCTGACCTGACCGGCCGCGAACAACGCGTTCGCGCGGGCGAGTTGAGGGGCGCCGGTGGTCTCGGTGTCCACGGCGGGCGTGGCGTCGGGCTCGGTGGCGGGTAAAGCAGTGGGCGCGGGGGCCGCGGGCTTCATGGTGCTGGGTTCCTGTTCGTTCGTGATCGGTCAGTGACGTCTGCTGGCGGACCGCCGGAGCGGGGCTGGAGTGGCTACGGCGGCTTGGGCGTCCGTTCGAGACAGGCGCGGGAACGTGGCCGCGTCGGAGCCGGAGCCGGAACCGCGAGGGTGCACCACGTCCGCTTCCCGTCGGGGCTGATCCCCCAGGAGTCGGCGAGCGCGCTGACCAGCAGCATGCCGCGGCCGCCCTCCTCAAGGTCGCCGGCCGTACGAACCTCGGGCCGGTTCGGCGAGCCGTCGTCCACCTCGATCACGACCACGTCCGTGGTGACCACGAGACGGAACACGATCCGATGGCCGCTGCCGTGCTCGAACCCGTTGGTCACCAACTCACTGATCAGAAGCTGCGCATCGTCCACAAGAAAAGACAAACCGCACGAGCTGAGCCGGTACGCCCCGACCCGGCGGAGGCGCCCCACCCACTCGGCGAAGGACGGCCCGTTGTCACAACTCCGCTTTTTCTCAGAGCACTTGATGCTCACCGACAGCTCGTCGACGACGGTGGATATGTCGAAGAGCGCGCGCACTGCGCGCAACTCGGAGACGGGGCTCGGCCCTGATGCGGAGGTGGTTGGCATGCTCGCGTTTTTCCTATCCCGGCTGCCGGTACGGGGGCTGGTGCGGGTCTGCGTGCAGAACGGTGCCGGCTCGGATTCGAACAGGTCAGAAGCCTGAAGCCCGCGGTTCTCGGTGGCCCGTCTACCGTGCCGCGTAGGCTCTCCATGGTGCAAGCGGATCGCTCCAGAAATTTCTGAGAGCAGCGAAACGGACTATGCGGAGGCTTGCCCACGGACGAGTGGACGGTGCGCAGTGACTGTGCCACTGTGCACGGGTTGGCGAACGGCACACACAGGACATGGGGGCAGTGCGCAGATGGCAGCGAAACGTGGGGCGACCGGGCAACGGCTGGAGCTGGGCATCCAGTTGAGGCAGTTGCGTGAGAACTGCCCGCCCGTCGAAGAGGGCCGGGTGCGCGGCATGACGCGCAGGTCGGCGGTCAAGGGCCTCAAGGCCCTCTCGGAACCGTCGCTCGCCAGGATCGAGCACGGCGAGCTCAACTTCCGCCGGAACCCCGGGGATCTACGCGCACTCCTGAAGCGCTACGGCGTCACGGATGAGACACTGATCGAGCAGCTGGTCGAGCTGAACCGGGAGGGTACGGGCGATGAGTGGATCACTCAGTACCGGACCTTCATGCCAGCGGGGATGCCGCACTACGTGGGCCTTGAGACGGAGGCTGCTGTGATCAGCGGCTACCACCCCACAGTCGTCTACGGACTGCTCCAGACCGAGGCTTACGCGAAGGCGCTCTTCGAGGTACAGCGTCCCATCGAGGACAACACCAGCGAGTTCATGCGCCGCAACGTTGAGTTGCGCATGGAACGGAAGCGGCGCGTCCTGGAGCGTGCGGGTTCTGTGCGCATCCGCATCATCATCGGCGAAGCAGCGCTGAGGATTCCTGTCGGCGACGATGACGTGATGCGTGAGCAGTACGCAGAGATCATCGAGCTGGCGAAGGAAGATCACATCTCGATTCAGGTGCTGCCTTTCAAGAGGGGGTATCGATCGACGAACGACTTCACGATCCTCGACCTGGGCGAGTTGCCCGCTCGCGTACAGACCGACAACGCTTGGGGTGCAGCGTCCACCAGCGACAAGCGCCGTGAAGTGGACCGGTTCACCCGCCGGTTCGACGCGATGGTGGGTGTGGCCCTCGGCCTCGAAGACACCATCGAGTTCCTGCAAGAACTAGTCTGAAAGTAGTAGAGCCATCAACACTCACATCCCCGCCGAGCAACTGGCTCCCGAAGGTGCCTGGTTCAAGTCGTCTTACAGCGACGGCACCGGTAACAACTGCGTCGAGGTGGCCGACCGGCTCTCGGTGCACGCGGACATCCTCATCCGCGACTCGAAGGACAAGAGCGGTCCGGCCTTGCACGTGACGCACGAGGGCTGGGGAGCGCTCCTGGACCTGGTCCGTTCGGGAGACGTGGACTTCGGCGTCATCTGAACGGCAACAACAGCTCGACCACGACAGTGCCGCTCCCCTCATGCGTAGTGAGTGAGGGGAGCGGCACTGGTCGTTCAGGATCGGAGCTCACGCCTGTGACGTCGCCCGGGAGCAGAAGAAGCCGCGAACTGTCAGGAATACACGTCGTATTCCCGAGTGCACTGCGATTCGACGCCGTTCTTCGACAGGCACCCCCACATGTGGTACAGGTGGCCCTCGGGCAGATCACCGCCCTTCCAGATGATCGGCGACGGGGCGGTGTATCCGGAAGTGGCCACCCGACGGCCCGTGCTCAGGTGGGCGACGACGCTGTACCCGTCGGTGAGGTCGTCGAAGGCCCCGAGGTTGTCCCCGTTCGCGCAATCGTCGGGGTTGGCGTTCCACAAGGCATCACCGGCGAAGGTGGAGCCGTTGTAGACCGGAACGTAGTTGATGACGCAGTCGGCCGGTGCCACCCGCCCGGCCATGGCCGTCTGCTGGGTCGTGGCGGAAGCCGACCCGGCCGTCGCCGTGGCGAGGCCGCCGGCCATCACGACACCGGTCAGGGCGATGGCCGCCCTACGAGCGAATTTCATCATTTCCCCCATCTGCGCCCCCGAGATCCCTCCCGGCGGCGCATTCGCATTCCTCGCGGTATATGTTCCCGCCGCATGAAAATATCGCCGTCAGAACGGTTTGCGCCTTGGCACACAGTGGCCTTCTTCTTGTCTCTGCGTCCCCAGCAGGCCCTCCGCGCACCATCCCGGCAAGGCTCGGATCTTCACGCAGCGATCACGATCGCAGCCCCACGGTGGTGGCGCATGGACCTTGCCCGTCGTTCCCTCTTCACCAGAGTGGCGAGGCAGGCTGAAACCGCTTCTTGTCGGGCGTCGAGTCGCGGTGTGTAGTGGTCGGGGGGAGAGAACCTTCCACCTCGCGAGGTGGGCGTATCTCCAGACATAAGGCATCGGGGGGGCCGGATGCTCGACGTAAAGGTCTTCAACAGCATCGACTTACCGGCGGCCGACCGGTTCGACGCATGGCAGCAGCTCTTGGGCCAGACGCACGCGCCGGTACACCTGACCAGCGAATCCGCCGACGACTACCGTGCGACGCTGCGCCAGTTCACGCTGGGCGCTGCCATGCTGTGGCCCGCGGCCTACCCGCATCTGACCTGGCACCGGCCCGTCAGGCTCGTGCGGCAGTCCGACCCGGAGAGCTGCCATCTCACCCTCGTCCTGCGCGGTGGCGGCGTGGCCCAGTGGGACCGCTCCGAGAGGGCCCTCGGCCCGTACGACTTCCACACCAACCACACCTCCGTGCCCTACGTCATCCACTGCCACCCCGGGCAGCACGAGATCATCGGCGTCGAACTGCCCAGGACGTCGCTCGGCCTCCCCTGGAGCCGGGTGCAGCAGGTGATTGGACAGGGCCTGTCGGCCCGCGACGGCATCGGCCTACTGTTGGCGCAGTTCCTCATCCAGGTGTCGCACGACACCGACAACTACGCTCCCGCCGAGGCCCCCCGACTCGGCCAGGTGCTCACCGACCTCGTCACCGGACTGTTCGCGCGCGCCCTCGACGCCGACGACCGCCTCTCTCCGGAAACCCGCACACGTACCAAGATTCTGGAAATGCAAGCCTTCATCCGGCGCAACTTGGGGGACGTCCACCTGACCCCGGGTGCCGTCGCCGCCCAGCACCACATATCCCGAAGCCATCTGCACCGCCTCTTCCAAACCGAAGGCGCGACCGTCTCCGCCTACATCCGCGCCCAGCGCCTGGCCGCCGCCCGCCGCGCCCTGGCCGACGCCTCCACGCCCGCCGAGCCGATCCACGCCATCGCCGCCCGCTGCGGCTTCAAGGACCATGCCACCTTCACCCGCTCCTTCCGCGCCGCCTACGGCATCACTCCGCGCGACTACCGGCAGGCGGCTCACCTCTGACGCGGTCGCCGGTGCCGACCGGTTCCTCAGCACCGTCTGCCCCGAGCAGATCGTGTGTCGCCACACCAAATGACGCGCCGGGGCGCAGAGCGAGGGATCATGAGGCAGCCGCGATTGTCCAGCGTCATCGAACGACGGCTCCTGGTGAACTATCGAGTCGCCCCGGACGCCGCAGCACGCCTCCTTCCTGGGCCCCTGCGCCCGCAACTCGTGCACGGCTACGCGGTTGCGGGGATCTGCCTGCTGCGCCTGGGACATGTCCGCCCGGCATGGGCACCAAAGGCGTTCGGCCTGCGGAGCGAGAACGCGGCACATCGGATCGCCGTCGAGTGGGACGGTCAGGACGGCGTCGAGTCAGGCGTCTACATCCCACGGCGCGACACCGCCTCGCGGCTCAACGTCTGGGCCGGAGGCCGCCTCTTCCCCGGCGAACACGGCCGAGCACACTTCGAGGTGCACGAGACACCTGGTCAGCTGCGCGTCGCGCTGGCGACATGGGACGGCGACACCCGGGTGGACGTCACCGTCGAGCCGTCCGACGAGCTCCGAGGCAGCGAGCTCTTCGCCGATCTGGCCGAGGCTTCCCATTTCTTCCGAGGCGGGACAAAAGGCTTCTCGGCCACCACTTCTGGCCCTCACCTGGAGGGCATGGAACTGCGGGCCGGCACATGGCACGTAGAGGCCGGCCGGGTTCGCTCGGCCGCGTCGTCCTTCTTCGACGACCCGGCCGCCTTCCCGTCGGGGAGCGCGACCCTGGACTGCGCTCTGATCATGCGCGATGTCGCCGCCAGTTGGCGGCCGCTCCCGGCCATGGCTTCTGAGCGAGAAGCTCGACCCGCCGACTGAAGCGCCCAGCCGGCGCCGCCCGCTGACTTCGGGCGCCCCGACGTCGCCGGGGCGCCCGGTTGTCGGAGGACCGGGCCTTGTGGGAGGTCGCCGCGCCGAGGGCCGCCGCGTGGGGGCCGGCGCCCGGCGGCGGATGGGCGGCCGCCGGGGACGACGTACGGTCGACGTCGCGTGGAGAGGGGGCGGGGCGCTCCGGCCGTGCGGGCTCCCCCGTTCCCAGCGCGACCCGGGTCATACGAGGGGAACGACGATCCCCGGAGTCGGGGTCGGCTTCTCCGCCTCGGCGAGCATGAGGGATGCCACGCTTGCCCGCGACATCCGCGGCGGCAGCAGCGGGCGCGGGTAGTCCGCCAGCGGAAGGACGCGGCAGGCCGGAGCGACCGGGCCGTCGGTGAGGTCGGGGGCGTGGAACACGGTGGCGCCCGCATCGAGCGCGACCTGGTCGGCCGCCGCCTTCTCGGCCAGCTCGCCGCCGACGAACACCCGCATCACCACCGAGTAGAGCAGCCCGCCGGCCCCCTTCGACGGCCCCGCGCCGAGCGCGCCGAGCCACACCGTGCGGACCCCGGACTCGGCGAGCCGCCGGGCGCCGGCCACCAGCGCGCCGGGGCCGTCGCCCTTGGCGATGCCGATCGCCGAGAGGGCCACGTCGACGTCGTCGAGCGCGGGGAAGGCGCCGGGGTCGGTGACGTCGGCGCGCCGGGCCTCCACCCGGCTGCGCCCCGCCGGGGCGGGCGGGGTGTAGCGGTCCGGCGCACGGACGAGGGCCACCACGTCGTGGCCCCGCTCCGCCGCCTGCTCGACGAGCAGGCGACCGGTCCGGCCGGTCGCTCCGAGTACTGCGATACGCATGATCGTCCGCCTTTACTGAACAACTGTTGGCTACATGAGTAAACAAGTGTTGGTTACGGCTGTCAAGGCGGCCGAGCGGTAGGCTGGACCGTCGTTGCTCACCGGTTCACGCTGGTCGGAAGGGGGCGAGGTGGCACCCGAGGAGAAAGCCGAGCCCGCGGAGAAGGCCGCGCCCGCGGCCCGTCGCCGCAATCCGCGCGGCCAGGGGCAGGTGCTCAGGGCCCAGCTGGTGGACGCGGCCGCGAAGCTGCTGGCGACCCTCGACCAGCCGGAGACCCTCACCCTCCGGCAGGTCGCCCGCGAGGTCGGCGTGGCGCCGGCGAGCATCTACGGCCACTTCCCGGACCTCGGCGCGCTGGTCCAGCACGTTCTGCGGCTGCGCTACGACGAGTTGGCCCGGCTGATGGAGGAGGCCGCCCGCCCGGCCCGCGACCCGCTCGCCGAGCTGGTCGCCCGCTGCGCGGCCTATGTGCGCTGGGGCGTCGGCCAACCCGGCCCCTACCGCACGCTCTTCGGCGGGCGGATGCCGGCCGACCTCGTCCCGCGGTCCGAGCACGGCGCCGGCGCGGAGATGCTCGGGGCCGTCATCGACGCTCTGGCGGCGGCCGCCGCACCGGACCGGGTCCGGGCCACGCAGGAGCAGCGGTGGCAGGCCGGGCTGCTGCTCTGGACCGCGATGCACGGCCTGATCAGCCTCTACAACGACCACGGCACGATCCCCTGGCCGCCCCTCGACGACCTGATCACGGAGTTGCTCGCCCTGCACACCGGCCGGCCCGAGGCCGAGATCGCGGCCGCCCTGCCGTAGTCGGCGGCGTGCTCCCCCAGCCGCCGGCCGCGTACGTCACAGGGACCCCACTCGTGTGTCACAGCGCGGTCTTGATGCGGTCCGGCGCGGAACTCCGCTGGTGGCGGCGGTGTCCTGGAAGATCAGAAGGGTCCGCTCGGCAGGGGCGGGCACCATGTCGGAGGAGAAGCAATGCGTCTTGGGAAGCTCTCGATCGTCGCCCTCGTCGCGGTGGCCGCGGGGCTGTCGCTCACCGCCTGCAACGACGACACCGACAGCGCGTCCGGCACGGCGCCCTCCACCGCGGTGGGCTCGACCCTGGACGACGGCGGCTCCTCCGGCTCCTCCTCCGGTTCCTCCGGCACGACCGCCGGCGGCACCTCCTCCAGCACCACGAACGGCACCGGCACGTCGGCCACTTCGGGCTCCGGCGGCTCCGGCAGCTCCGGCGGCTCGGGCACCGCAGACGGCGGCATGTGCAAGACCGCGAACCTCTCCTTCAGCGTCTCCGGCGGGATGGGCGAGGGCGAGATCCTGGTCAACATGAAGAACACCGGCGCCGGCACCTGCACCATGCACGGCTTCCCCGGGGTCGACCTCAAGAGCAACTACGGTACGCAGAGCGTCGACCGCAGCTCGGTGAGCGCGCCGGACGTCACGCTGGCCTCCGGCGAGGAGACCCGCTTCACCCTGCACTACCCGGAGAACACCACCGGCGGCAGCGGCGTCACCTTCACGTCCATGGTCGTCACCCCGCCCAACGAGACGCACTCGCACACGGTCCCGGTCTCGATCAACGTCCCGGTGACCGACAGCACCACCTCCTCGATCACCGTGGACCCGGTCGGCGCGGGCAAGTAGCCGCAGCATGGGGGCAGTCGGCCGTGCGCCGCACCGCGGGGACACGGTGCGGCGCACGAACGCGCGCGGGCACAGCGGCGGCTCAGACCGCGCCCGCACGCATCAGGCCGCGCCCGCCTGCTGGTAGACGCTGAGCGCGCTGTTGCCCAGCACCGGGTGGTACTCATTGCTGCCGGAGCTGACGCTGATGTTGCCGACCAGGTAGCCGCTGCCGGCCGAACTGTCGAAGGACGCCAGGAACCCGCCGCCGCTCGAACCGCCGGTCTGCACGCAGTCGATGCCCCACATCGTGGAGTCGGCGCGGCCCGCGTCGGCGAACTCGTCGCCCTCGCAGTGGTTCAGCCGCTCGCCGTTGCCCTCGGCGTCCGAGCCGCCGTAGCCGAACGAGTGGACGTGCTGGCCGGTCGCCGAGTTGAACGCGATGCCCTGCGCGCCCACGGTGTCCACGAGGGTGCTGCCGTTGACGGTGCCGACCGCGGCGAAGCCGTAGTCCCAGTTGGCGTTGCCGCCGGTGGACACGTACTGGTCGTCGTGGAAGAGGCTGCGCGCGGCGAACGTGCCGTAGGGCCGGTTGCCGTTGGCGTAGCCCGGGATGAACACCCAGTTCTGGTAGACCTCTCCGGTCGAGGCGTCGACGACGCAGTGCCCGGCGGTGAGGACCACGGACTTGTTGTCGCTGTTGGCGACGGTGGCCGAGCAGGCGTAGGTACCGCCCGCCGCGTTCTGGAAGAAGACCTTCCCGGCGGTGGTGGCGATCAGGCCGCCCCCGGTCCAGGCGGTGGGCGACGACAGCGGGGAGACCGCGCCGGAGGAGGTCCGGGTGGGCGAGGCGGGGGCGGCCGCCGGGGGCACGCTCACCTCCGGTCCGGCCGGGTCGGCGGCCGAACCCGCCCTCGCGCCGCGGGTGTTCGCGGCCGTGCCCGCCGCCTGCGCCGGCGTCAGGCTGGACACGTCCTTGGCGGCGCTCAGCCGTTCGGGCGTCCAGAAGCTGATCGCCTTGTCCTGCTGGGCGGTTGAGAAGGTGGTCCGCTCGACGGAGCCTGAGGAGGTGGTCGTGCCGGACGGGGGCGGGGCGGCGTGGGCCGTGCCCACCGTCCACGCGGTGGCGGCGAGGGTGAGGGCGCCGAGGTAGGCGGCAGTACGTTTCATGGCGGTGGCTCCTGGTCCTTGTGGGGGTAAGGGGAGTTCTCGCGGGCCGTTCCGCCGCCATGTACCCGACAACGTTGTCACGTCGGGTGGGGGTCGTGGGGTGCGTGGGGCGGCGGAACAGCAGTGAGAGTAGCGGGGAACGGTTGTCGCGTCCATGGCGGACGCAGGTGGCGGCGGGCGGATTCGCGTGTGTCGGGCGGGAGTTGGGGCAGTGCGGGCGACCGCGGCGCGCCGGCCCTCGTACGGCGCGCCCGCGCGGGCGGAGGTGCGCCCCGTCGCTCCGGAAGGGGGCGCGCCTCCGTCCGTCGTTCAGGCCCGGGTGTAGCCGCCGTCGGCGAAGAGTTCGGCGCCGGTGACGAACGACGAGGCGTCCGAGGCCAGGAAGAGGGCGGCTTCCGCGATCTCCTCGGCGTCGGCCAGCCGCCCCAGCGGCACGACGGCCTCGGCGAACCGGTCGGCGTCCGGCCCCGCGGCGTTCAGCAGGCCGGGGGTCCGTGTCGGCCCGGGGCTGAGGACGTTGACCCGGAACCGGCGCTCCCGCGACTGCCGGGCCCAGTTGTGCACGAGGTTCGCGACCGCCGCCTTCGAGGCGCTGTAGACCTCGAGGTGCTCGTTGGGCCGCACGCTGTTGCTCGAACCGACGACCAGGACGGAGGCGTTCTCCGCCAGCAGCGGCAGCGCCTTCTGCACGGTGAACAGCGTGCCCTTGACGTTGACGGCGAGCGTCAGGTCGACGTTCGCCTCGGTGTGGGCGCCGAGTGCGGCGTCCGCGACGATTCCGGCGTTCGCCACCAGCACGTCGATACGTCCGGCCTGCTCGCGGACCTGCGCGTAGAGCGCGTCCAGGTCGGCCAGGACCGAGACGTCGGACCGTATGCCGGTGGCCGCGGGGCCCATCTCCCCGACCGCCGCTTCGAGGCGGTCGGCGTCCCGGCCGGTCACGAAGACCCGCGCGCCCTCCCGGACGAAGCGGTGGGCGATGGCCAGCCCGATCCCGCTGCTCCCCCCGGTGACCACGGCCACCTTCTCCTGCAACGCGCCTGCCATGTCGAACCCCTTCGGTTGTGGAATGGATCGTCCACAACGTAGGCAGTAATGGACGATCGAGTCAAGAACGGTTAGCCTGGGACCATGGCGAGACCACGCGCGTTCGACGAACGCCACGTCCTGGAGCGGGCCCGGGAGCAGTTCTGGGCGACCGGCTACGCGGGGACCCGGATGGACGACATCGCCCAGGCGACCGGCCTGGGCAAGGGCAGCCTGTACGGCGCGTTCGGCGACAAGGGCAAGCTGTTCCACCGGGTGTTCGGCGACTGGTGCGCCGCGGTCGTAGAAGTGGCCGAAGGGCAGCTGACCGGCGGCCCGGACGCGGAAGCCTGGGACCGGCTGTCGGCATACGTGCACCTCATGGCGGAGAACACCGCCTCCGACGCCGAGCGCCGCGGGTGCCTGCTCGCCAAGGGCGCGGCGGAACTCGCCCAGCACGATCCGACGGTCGCCGCGCGCTCGGCCGAGACCATGACGGCGCTGCTGGCCCTGCTGCGGACCGAGATCAGCGCCGCCCAGCGCCACGGCGACATCGACAGCGCCGCGGACCCCGAGCGGTTGGCGGCGCTGCTGCTGACGGTGGTCCGCGGTGTCGAGGCGGTCGGCAAGGCCGGGCTGGACCCGGAGACGGTGCGGCACGTCGCGGAGACCGCGCTGGCGGTGCTGCCCGGGCCCGGGGGGCGGCGGTGAGCCGTCAGCGGAGGGCGAGCCGCCGGCGAACGGTGAGCTGACCGCGAACGGTGAGCCGTCAGCGAACCGCGGTGAGCCGTCAGCGAACGGCCGTACGCCCGTCCGGGCAGCCGCGCACACTGACGGCATGGACGTGATCGAGGTACTGCCGAGCCTGCGCATGCTCCGCTTCGAGGTGGGCGCGGCCTATCTGTGGCGTGACGGCGACGAGTTGACCCTGATCGACACCGGAGCGGTGGGCAGCGCCGCGCCGATCGACGAGGTGCTGGACGGCGTACTGCGGCGGATCGTCCTGACGCACTGGCACGAGGACCACACGGGCTCGGCCGCCGAACTGGCCGCCCGGCACGGCGCGGAGGTGGTGGCCCACCGCCTGGAGGCACCGGTGATCCGGGGAGAGGCGGCCGGGGCGCCGCCGGTCCTCGCGGAGTTCGAGGTGCAGTTGATGGCGGCCCTTCCGGCGCTGCCCCCGGCCCCGCCGTGCGCGGTGGACCGCGAGGTGGCGGACGGCGACGTGCTGGAGTTCGGCGGCGGGGCCGTCGTGGTGGCGGTGCCCGGGCACACGGACGGGTCGATCGCGCTCCATCTGCCCGGGCCGCGGGCCCTGTTCACCGGGGACGCCGTCGCCAACGTCGGCCGGACCGCCCTCGGCGTCTTCAACACCGACCGCGCCCGGGCGATCGCGTCGCTCCACCGCCTCGCCGAACTGGACGTCGACACCGCGGTCTTCGGGCACGGTGAACCGGTTCCGCACGGTGCGGCGGCCGCCCTGCGAGCGGCCTCCGCCGAGCACCGCTGAAGCCGCGTTGTCGGTGGCACTGCGTAGGGTGCGTGCCGGGTGACACAGCCGCAGGGTGAGGGAGCAAGTTGCATGGGCGACGGGATTCGCTGGCTGGTCGGTCTGGAGCACTGGATGTCCGGGGTGGTGTTCGCGCGGGGGATATCGCCGCACGAGCTGGCCGTACGCATGGGCGGCGACCCGGGCGCGGTGACCGAGCCGATCGCGGACGCCGATGCCTGGGACCTCGGCGAGGCGTACGAGGCGGACGGGGACGGCGACGGCGTCGTCCGGGTCGGCGAGCAGGAGGGCTGGTCGTTCGCCGTGGAGTACGGGGACACCGGCGGTGCGGCGCGGCTGGCGGAGGTGTCCCGCCTCGGCGCCGAGGCCGTCCGCTACGCGCCGATGCGGGAGCACCCGCCGGCCACCGTCTTCTACGCGCGGGACGGGGTGACGCTGTGCGGTTTCGGGCTGGGCGAGGAGATCTGGCGCTGGGGTCAGGAGCCGGACCTGCTCGTTCCCGACCTCGTACGCGGGCAGGTGCTGCGGCCGGACGGTGCCGCGCTCCTCGCCGCGGAGGACGAGCCGTACACCGAGGTCCGCCGCCGCACCCTCGGGGTCGTGGAGCAGCGCTTCGGTCTCTCGCTCTCCCCGTCCTCCCTCAAGGAGGCCCGCCTCCCGGCTTACCCGGTCCGCCCCGCCCCGGCCCTCTGAATGGCCCCCGCTGTGCGGTTCCCCTGCGGTGCGGGGGCTCCTCGACGGGCGGGGGCTCCTCGACGGGCGGGCTCGGGCGCTGATCCCTGCTCGGGGAGCCAGCGGGTGGCCTTAGAACTCCTAACGAAATGATCCACGAGGTGGTCGGATCACTCCGGGACCGATGATCCGAGGTGTGGGGTGGCTCGACTGAAGCCGTGGGAAGTTGACGACGAGTTTTGGGTGGTGATCGAGCCGCTGCTGCCCACAGTCGAACGTCGGACCCGACATCCTGGGCGCAAGCGGCATCCTGACCGGCTGGTGTTCCAGGGCATCCTGTTCGTGCTGCACACCGGGATCGCCTGGGAACACCTGCCGCAGGAACTCGGCTTCGGCTCGGGTATGACCTGCTGGCGTCGCCTGGCCGAGTGGACAGAAGCCGGTGTGTGGCCCCGGCTGCACGAAGACCTCCTCGCCAAGCTCCGTGCTGTGAACGCCCTCGACTTCACCCGGGCGGCCGTCGACGGCCCCCACATCCGGGCGCTAAAGGGGGCCCAAGACCGGACGAAGCCCCGTCGATCGGGGCCGGACGGGCAGCAAACACCACCTGATCACCGATGCCACCGGCATCCCGCTCGCCGCCACCCTGACCGGTGGCAACCGCAACGATGTCACCCAGCTGATCCCACTGCTCCAGGCCGTGCCGCCCGTGCGGGGCGAACGCGGCCGGCCCCGCCGCCGCCCGGACGTCGTGCTGGGCGACCGCGGCTACGACCACGAAGCCTTCCTCACCCTTGGGTGCGCACTGATCTGCTGGCGGCGCCTGAAGTCATCGCACTAGGTGTTCCTACCGTTCGGCGTCGCCCCACTCCTGGACGACCACCTCGTCGCCGACTGACAGCTTCCCCGGCCGTATCACGGAGAACTTCGCGCCGAACACTACGCCCCCGCTCGCCGCTCGCCGGTAGCCTGCGAGCGTACGCAGGGGCTCCCGCCCCCGCCGCGCTCCAACCTCCTGCTCAACCAGAGTGACCGCACAGCGCACCGCGAGTTTGGCATAGCCCAACTCGGCCCCGCCGGTGGTGATGCGGCGTGCGCGGTCCTCGGCGTGCGGTACGGCGGCCCAGTCGCCGCCGTCGCTGTCATGACCGAGACCGTCGCGGCTGTCGACGACGATGTTCGGGCGAAAGCGGTTCATCGACAGGGGCGGGGCGCCACGCTCGGCCATCCGCCGGTTGAGGAGGGCGAGGGAGGCGCGGGACAGCAGGTGCACGGCGCTGCTGTCGGCATAGCCGGAGGGGCCAGGGGTCAGGCCGTCGGCGACCCGGTCGTGCTCCGGTGGCACGCGGACCAGACGGCTGGGGGTGCCGAGGACCTCCGAGAGCCATGCGGCGGCGTCGTCACCCTGGTCAATCCCCTGGAAGGCGGCGCCGAACAGATCGACGTCGCGGCGCGGCGCGGACGTGGTCACGTCGAGGCGTACTGTGCCGTAACGGCCCGTCTTGTCGGCCGAGTCGAGCGTGAGTCGAGCGCCGTCGGCGCTGACGGCGGGCCGGATCAGGGCGAGGCGCGGGTGGCGGCGCTGGGTGCGGTAGACCCCGTCCTCGCTGATGACCATGAAGTTGCGGTCGTGCGCGAGGCCCGCCGACGTAAGGAGCGCATCGCTCATCGAAGTGCCCGCGCATCCCTTGATGGGGTAGCAGATCAGATCCATGACGACAGCCATGTGCCGCCTCCTTCGGTCGACGGCCACATCAGAACGTCGGTCTCACTGAGGTGACGTCATCAGTCCCGGAGTAATCCAACCACCTTGGAGATCATTTCGTCAGGAGTTCTCAGCCTGGCGGGTGACAGACGCCTGGGGGGTGACCGTGACAGGTGCGACTGGCGACGTTGCGCGTGCGCCCGGGTCTGCGGCGCCGGGCCATCCGTTGCGAATTGTCCGCGATATTCGGGGCTCCCTGCCTGAGGACCAGGCCGGACACTTCGACGCGGAGCTCGCTGACACCGAGCTCGAAGCGCTACCGGAGATGCTCAACCGGTGGGTCCGGTTGGCCACGGACGGCTTCGAGGAATTCCTGCTGTCCAGCCCCTTCGAAGAGCTGGAGTTCGGCGGGCGTTCTTACGACGACGATCAGGCAGGAACGTCGTCGCCGAACTCACCGCCCGCCTCCGGCCCGACCCCCGGGTCGTCGCCTGACTCCGCTCGACTGCCCGCCCCAACCGCTTCCTGTCGAGTGTCACGCCGGAGCGCGGCACGGGAACAAGATCACGTCATGCCGCGAGTACGTCCCGGAGGACGTTCGCGAGGGTGACGCGGGCCAGCTCGGCTCTCACGGTCTCCTCGATGCCCTCGTAGATGCTCTGCATCGCCGGCTGGATGCCGTGACCCACCACGCATCCCTGGTCCGGGGTGGTGCGGTGCATGGCGAACAGCGGCCCGGGTTCCACTGCCTCGTACACGTCGAGCAGGGTCATCGACTCCAGATCGCGGGCCAGCGACCAGCCCGCGCCAACGCCCCGCCGGGACTCCACGAGCCCGGCCCTGCGCAGCTCGCCGAGGAGCCGTCTGATCACCACCGGGTTGGTGTTCGCGCTGCTCGCGATCTGCTCGGAGGTGGCGACCTCATGTCCCTGGCGCTGGTAGAGGCCGATCCAGGCCAGCGCGTGCGCGGCGATGGTCAGCCTGCTGTTGGCGCTCATGGGCTCCTCCTCTCGGCCGCAACGCTCCATGATACGTCAGTCGTAACAGCGAATGTTGCAACAGACTGTCGTAACAATTACCGTTGCGACTGTCGGACCAATCAACGAGGTGAGAAGAATGAGCAAGCCACTCACGGGCAAGGTCGCCCTGGTCACCGGGGGGTCGCGCGGCCTGGGAGCCGCGACCGTACGGCTGCTGGCCGAGCAGGGCGCCGACGTCGCCTTCACGTACGTCAGCTCCGAGAAGCAGGCGCAGGCCGTCGTCGACGAGGTGCAGGGCAAGGGAGCGAAGGCCGTCGCCTTCAAGTCCGACCAGGCGGACACGAGCCGGGCGCCGGCGCTGATCGACGACGTGGTCGCGCACTTCGGCGGTCTGGACATCCTCGTCAACAACGCGGCGATCTCGGTGGAGCAGGGCCGCACGGTGGACGACCCGGACGCCGACACCGCCGCACTGGACCGGATGCACGCCACCAACTACCTCGGCGTGATCGCCGTCATCCGGGCCGCCTCCCGGGTGCTGCGCACGGGCGGCCGCATCATCACGGTGAGTTCCGGACTGGGCTCCCGGGTCGGTGTCCCGGGCGTTGCCGACTACTCGGCGACCAAGTCAGGCATCGAGAGGTACACCATGGGGGTCGCACGGGACCTCGGGCCCCGCGACATCACGGCCAACGTCGTGGAAGCCGGGCTGATGGACAGCGGCATGCAACCGCCGGACCCCGACACCCTCAAGGCCCTGCTCAGCTCGCTGTCCCTGCAACGCATGGGGCACCCCGACGAAATCGCCGCGGCGATCGCCTTCCTGGCGAGCCCCGCCGCGTCGTACGTCACGGGCGCGGTGCTGGACGCCCACGGCGGCTACAACGCCTGAACCCGAAACCCCTGCCGCGCGCCCCGAAGGACATCGCGTCTTCGGGGCGCGCACCGCCAACGACCCCGAGGACGTCGACCACCTCCGCGACACCGCCCCTCACCGCCGCCCAGACCCTCGTACGCCTCCAAGCCCTCCCGCACCACGCCCGGATGACGAGGCCGAACGGGGGGCGACCTCCGTCCAGGTCCCGCAGATCTCCGCGGCGATACGGCTGATGAGCTCGCGCACCGCTCGGACCTCGCCGTGGCCTTCCACGATCGGGGCCACCGTGGGGGTGGACGTCATCGCTGCGCCCCCGGACCTGGCGCCGCGGTCACGTCGGGAAGGAGCTGGTCGTTCCGGAGGAGTTCACCGGGAGTGTAGAGCTGCTCGCGAAGGGCGAGAACGCCCGCCTCGTCCAGTTGGCCGATCTTGGTCTCCCCGCCGATGGAGCGCACGGCACGCAATTCGGAGAGATCGAAGTCGTGGCGGTCGAGAAGATCGGGACTGTGGCTGGTGACGATCACTTGACGGCGCTCGCTGGCGTCGCGCAACGCGTCGAGAAGCACGCCCGCCGCCGCCGGGTGGAGCGCGCTCTCCGGCTCCTCGATACCGACGGTGCTGAGCGTGCTGCCCGTGCCCGCGAAGAGGGAGACGAGGACACCGAGCGCGCGAAGAGTTCCGTCGGACACGGACTGCGCCCGGAAACGCCACGGATTGTTCGACCCCGGCACGTCCTGGGCGAACTCCAGAGTTTCCCAGGTGCCCAGATCGGAGCGGGCGACGCTGTGAATTCCAGGGACGATAAGCCGCAGATAGCTCTCGATACGGCCCTTGTCGTCCCGGCCGCGTGCACTGCGTTCCAGGCGGTGCAGGACACTGGCGATGTTGGAGCCGTCACGGTGCAGGAAATCGCCCGAGTCCGGCGTCTGGGGCTGCCGTATGACATCCGGGTTCAGACTGAAGACGCTGATGCCGGCGAGACCGTCGTACACCGGCCGGAGCGCGTCGATGCCGGCAGCCGACACCAGGTACAGGCGCTGCTCGCTCACCGGCGGCATCACCGGCTCAGAAGCATCCGCCAGCCGCCCGTTCTCGACCCGAAACCCGGCATCGCCGTTCCCGACGCCTTCGCCGGGCGACGCGTCGTAAAGGATTTTGCAGTGTTCGCGCGAGATACGAAAGCCGCCGCCCTTCACCGCGGCCACCTCGAATCCGTACTCCCCGCGGTAGTCCAGACCTCCGAACTCCAGATCGATCGAGAAGTGGGTCGGATGCCCGGTCGACCTCCGGCGTACTTCCGCGACTCCCCCGCGGCTCCGCAGAGCCTGGTCCAGAGATGTTTGCAGGGATTCGGAAAGCAGCCTCAATGCGTCGAGGAAGTTACTCTTCCCGGACCCGTTCGGCCCGACAAGCAGGAGCAGTCTGCCCAGCGCGACGTCGGCTGCCGCGATGCTCCGGTAGTGCTTGAGCCGGACGCGGGTGAGGGAGAAAGAGTTGTCCTGCATGCGATCAGTCTGGCAGCAAGACGGCTCGTCCCCAAGATTCGCCGGCTCGGCAACGGCGGGGCGCTCAGCGCGTGGGGCGGGGGCCCTGGGCGGTGCCGTTGAGGGGGTAGAGCGCGAGGAGCGGGGTGCCGGTGTCCCACTGGCCGAGCAGGTCGCGGTGGACGGCGAGGATGCGGTGGCGGACCGCGAGTGCGAGGGCCGCGTTGCTGAAACGGCGGGTGGCGACGAAGGCCGCGGCGTCCGCGCGGTGGTGCAGCCAGGCCGTGCCGATGAACTTCTGCACGTCGCCGCTGGGCACGGTGCGGTGCGGGGCGTAGTGCTTGCACTGCACGACCAGGCGGCGGCCGTCGGGCAGCGTCGCCGCCACGTCCGCGCCGAGGTCGCCGGACCGGCCGGTGACGGTGACGTCCGTACAGCCGTCGCGGCGGCACAGCTCGGCGACGTAGCGCTCGAAGTCCTGCCAGCTCAGGGCGTCCACCTCGGCCAGCGAACGGCGCCCCAGCCGTAGCGCCTCCTCCGCCCGCCACCGCCGGTCCGCCCCGCGCGCCAGCCGGTCCGTGCGCCACATCCACCACGCCGCCACCCCGACGGCCCCCACGCCCGCGACCCCCACCACGTACGGCCACACCCGCGCCCACGCCTCCGCGACCAGCAGCGCCGCCACGGCCGCGCCCCCCAGTAGGGCGTTCCGCCGCGCGACCGACCGCCGCCTGCGCTTCCTCGCCATGCCTCCCCCTCGCATCCCGCACGTCCCCTACAGCAGCCGCCCGCGAGTGTGACCGCCCGGGCCCCACCGCGAAAGACCGCGCCTTGGCCAACGCCTGTCCGCGGCCTGTCCGCAGGCCCGTTTCGGGGCAGAGCCGATACGATGCCGGGACGGGGAACGGGGAGGGGTGGCGGGGATGGGTGAGGTGGGGCAGGGCGGCGGGGAGTGGTTGGACCTCGCGGACGCGATCGAGGTGCTGCGGACGCAGGTCGCGGAGGCAGAGCAGCGGGCCCGGGGGTCGGAGCTGAGGTTCGTGCTGGGGGAGATCACCGCGGAGTTCGAGGTCGAGTTGGTGCGCGCGGGCAACGGCGGCGGGCGGCTGCGGTTCGGGGTGGTGGAGGCCGAGGCGCGGCGGGAGCGGTCGACCCGGTCGGTGCAGCGGGTGACGCTGCGGCTGAGGCCGGAGCGCGGCGGCGCGGACGTCGCCGTGGGTGACTTCGAGTAGCGGGACGTGCAGTTCCAGCGGGTCGTCCAGGTGCAGGCCGCGGGTTTCGGCAGCGGCTACCTGATCGCGCCGCGGCTGGTGCTGACCGCCGCCCACCTGCTGGCGCGCGACGGCGCGGCCCCGGGGCAGGTGGCCGTCTCGCTCCCGGGCACGGGCGCCGACTGCCCTGCCGCGGTGCGGTGGTGGCGGTACGACGCGGCGGGCCCGGTGGACGCGGCCCTGCTGGAGATCCCGGCGGGCAGCCCGCGGTGGACGGTGCCGGGGCCGCTGCGCGGCGACTTCGGGCGGCGCCCGCAGCGCTGGGGGTGGTGCGTGACGGGCGGCGGCGAGGTGCCGGTCACCGCGGCGGGTTTCCCGCGGCAGCAGCGGGCACGCGGCGGGGACTGGGAGAAGCTGGTGGGCCGGGTCCGGCCGCACGGCGGCGCGATGTTCGAGATCCTGGACGACGCCGGGGTGCTGGGGATCGACGGCGACGGTACGGCGGGTGCGCGGGCGACGCCGTGGTCGGGGATGTCGGGGGCGGCGGTCTTCGCGGCCGGGCAGCCGCTGCTGCTCGGCGTGGTGCGGGCGGACCGGCGGCCGCGCCACGGCACCCGGCTGACGTACACCCGCAGTGCTGACCTGATCGCGTGCGACGGCTTCCGTACGGCGGTCCGCGCGGCCACCGGCACCGAGCCGCTGCTCGAACCGGCCGAGCTGGCCGACCTGTTGGAACCCGCGCCGCCCAAGCGTGAGTTGACGTCCCCGACGACGCTGCTGCGCGCCGACGCCGAGGTGGTGTCCTTCCACGGCCGGCAGGACACGCTGGCCGACCTGGAGCGGTGGTGCCTGGCCGACCACGGCGCCGTGCCGTCGCTCCGGGTGGTCACCGCGCCCGGCGGCCAGGGCAAGACCCGGCTGGCGCGGCAGCTCATGTCCCGTCTGCGCGGGCGGGGTTGGGTGGTCGGCCAGGTGCGGGGCGAGCCCGCCGACCTGAGGCTGCTGCGTACGGTCCAGCACCCGCTGCTGCTGGTCGTGGACTACGCCGAGTCGCGGCCCGACGTGGTGCGGAAGCTGCTGGAGCAGGCCGCGGAGGTCTGGCACCCGGTGCGCCTGCTGCTGCTCGCCCGCTCGCTCGGCTCCTGGCAGGACCGGGTTCCCGGCGCCGTCCGCGAGGTGCGGCTGCACGCGCTGAGCCCCGAAGTCGCCGACCGGGCAGCGGCGTTCGAGCGGGCGGTCGCGGACTTCTCCCGGCGCCTGGCGGAGACCGCCGACCCGGCGGGCCCCGACTGGCACGCGGCCGCGGCGGCCCTGGCCGACGCCCCGCCCGGGCGCCTCGCGGCCGAACACCCGGGCCGGCAGACGGCGTTGACGGTCCAGATGTCGGCCCTGGCCGCGCTGCTGCGCCAGGCCCGGCCCGCGCAGGACCCGGCGGCGGCCCCGCCCGCGGAGGAGGACCAGGGCACCCTGGAGGCCGAACTCATCGGCCACGAACGGCGGTACTGGCTGGAGGTGGCCGACGAGCGCGGCATGAGCCGCCGTGAGAAGGACCTGCTCGCGCAGGCCGCGGCCACCGCCGTGCTGTGCCCGGCGCAGGACGCCGACGAGGCCCGCGCCACCGTCGGGCGGCTGCTGCCCCACGCCCCGCACGGAACCGTCGCGGCGCTCACGGACTGGCTGCGCGACCTGTACCCCTCGTCCGAGGGGAGCCACTGGGGCCGGCTGGAGCCGGACCGGCTCGCGGAGTACCACGCCTCCGAGCAGGTCGTACGCGACGACGGGCTGCTCACCCGGCTGTTCTCCCGGGCCCCGGACCACCAGCGCGCGCAGATCCTCACGGTGCTGGCCCGCGCCGCCGTCGCCCACGCCAACGAGGGCCGCCCCGGCGCGGCGCGCACCATCGTCGACCGGCTGCGGCAGACCTTGCGCGCCACGCCGGACGACGCGCCCCTGACCGCGGCGATGCTGCGGGCGCACGCCCATACGCTGCCGGACCAGTCGCATGTGCTGCGCGGCTACGCGCTGGACGTCGCCCGGAAGCTGAGCGAGCTGAGCCGACCGGACAGCCTGAGCAGCGGGCCGGGGCACAGCGCCACGGGCGACCCGCGCACCCTGGGCGAGCACGCCTCCGACCTGCACCAGCTCGCCGAACGCCACCTCGCCACCGGCGACTTGGCCGCGGCCGGCGAGGCCGCCGACGCCGCCGCGGCCCTGCGCGAACGCCTCGCCGCCGCCACCGGCGCACCGGCCCAGCGCGCCGGCTGGGCCGACTCCCTGCTCCTGCTCTCCCGGACTCTGCGCCAGACCGGTGACCTCCCCCGGGCCCACCGCGCCGGCACGCGGGCCCTCGCCCTCTTCCGCGCGCTCACCGAGGAAGGCGGCGGCGAGGAGGACACGGCGGAGCGCGAGAGCGGCCTGGTGCGGGCGCTGATCGACCAGTCGTACGTGGTCTGGCAACTCGACCCGACCACCACGGACTTCGACCAGGTCGCGCGGTCCGACGACCACACCGCCGAGGCCGTCCGGCGCGCCCGCGCGCTGGCCTGGCGCCTGCCCGACCCGGACCCGCAGCTGCTCCCGATGGCGCTGACCGCGCGCAGCGCCAACCTCTGGCGCCTCCAGCGGAACACCGACGCCCCGGCGCTGGCCCTGAGCGAGGAGGCCGTCCGGACCTTCCGCGAAGCCGCGCGGGAGAATCCCGACGCGTACTCCGGCGACCTCGCCCAGGCGCTGATGGGCCTGGCCGTCGACTACGCCGCCGCGGGCCGGCCCCCCGAGGGGAGCATGGCGCTGGAGCGGGAGGCGATCGCCCTGCTCGGGCCGCTCGCCGCGGACGTGCCCGCCCACCGCTCCACCCTGGCGCAGGTGCTGCACAACCTCGCCTGGAACCAGTTCTACGAGGGGGACCGCGCCGCGGCGCGGGCGTCCGTCATGGCGGCCATCGGGCACCGCCAGGCCCTCGCGCGCGACGGGCACGGATCGGCCGGGCTCCGCCTGGCCGACTCCCTGAGGATGCTCGCCTTCCTCCACGAGGACGAGCGGGACCACTGGACGGCGGTGGAACTCGGCGAGGAGGCCGCGGCCGGCTACGCACAGGCCGCGCTGCCGCTCAGCGCGAGCGACCTGCACAACCAGTCGGTACTGGCCCTCCAACTCGCTCGCTCCTACGACGCGTTGGGCCGCCCCGCGGACGCGCTCGCCGCCCACGACCAGGCCCTCGCCATCCGCCGCACCCTGAGCCGGTACGCGCCCAGCCTCTACACGTACGAGTACGCCAGCGCCCTGCACGACCTGTCCGACCTCTACCGCAAGCACGACCGGCAGGTCGCCGTCCGCATCGTGCTCCGCCAGGCGCTCCCGGCCTACCGGCGGCTGGCCCGGACCGACCGCCAAGCGCGGCGGCAGTTGGCGTACTGCCTGTACGACCTCGGCTCCAGCTACCTGACGACCCAGGCCACGCAGAGCCGCGCGGTCCCCGCGCTGCGGGAGGCGTACGGTCTGTGGGCGCGGCTGGCGGCCGACGACCCGGGCGCGGAACGGCAGTTGGCGGACGCCGGTACGGAGCTGGGTCGCGCCCTGATGCTCACCAGCCGCTTCGGCGAGGCCGTGCAGGTCGCGGCCCATGAGGTGGACCTGCGGCGGAAGTTGGCCGGCGCGGACCGGTCGGCCCACGAACTGCTGCTCTGCTACGGCCTGTTGCGCCTCGCGGAGGGGCAGGCCATGACGGGCCGGGACGCCGCGGCCTGGACGACCGCCCTTGAGGCGGAGGAAGCCTGCCACACGCTGGCCGGCCGCGGGGAGCTGACACCGCGGCGGACCGCGGCGCTGCTGGGGAGCCTGGCGGGGGCGCTGAGCCGGTGCGGGGCGCACGATGTGCGCCGGGCGGCCCGCGCGGTGGCGCCGGCGCGGCTCGCGGTCCGCGGCTACCGGCTGCTGGTGGACGCCGACCCGCACGACACCGACGCCCAGGCCGGCCTGAACCGGTCGCTGCGCCGGCTCACCGAGGTGCTGCACCGCGTCGGCCGCTACGACGACGCCCTTGACGTACAACGCCGCAGAGCAGAGGAGTGGATGAGGCCATGACCGCACCGCAGGACGGAGAGCCGGGCGCGGGGCCGGCGGAGACAGCGGGGCCGGCGGAGACAGCGGAGGCCGCGGAGACAGCCGACGACATCCGGCAGGACGAGGTACGGGCGGCCCGGTCGGCGGAGCTGCTCTACGGGAACGTCAACGAGTTCGTCACCGACCGCTTCATCCACCTCGTCCCGCGCCCGGCGCCCGGGTCGGGCCGGGTGTGGTGTCCGGAGTGGTACCGGCACGCCCAGGCGCTGTCCCGGCTGGACGCGATCTGGCGGGCGTGGGAGCACCTGCGCTTCGACCCGGCGATGGGCCTGTCGCACTGGTGGCTGCACCATGTGGACCCGCACCTGCGGGTGTTGATGGACCCGGACCTCGGCCCGTTCGGCCGCTGCGCCGACGGCCACCAGGACCCGCCCGAGCCGCTGCCCGTCCTCGCGCCGCCCGAGGGGCTGTTCACCGACCAGCGCGACGCACCGTCCAGGGACCCGCTCTCGCTGGGCTGAACTCCCCGGCCGACCCGGGGTGGGAGAGAGGCCCCGCCGTGACCGGCGGGGCCCCTCCCAGTGCTTCGCTGCGTCCGCGCGTCCGCCGGTCAGGCCAGGGCGAACTTCTGCGCGGCCGAGCCGTTGCAGTCGTAGATCTGGAGCCGGGTGCCGTTCGCGGTGGCGCCGGACGGGGAGTCGATGCAGCGGCCCGTGGTCGGGTTGGACATCGAACCGTCGGAGTCGACCACCCAGTTCTGGTAGCCGCCGCCGTTGCAGGTGGCCAGTTGCAGCTTCGTGCCGTTGGCGTTGACGCCGCCCGCGATGTCCAGGCAGCGGCCGAGCGTGCGCAGGGTCTGGCCGCTCCAGGTCCACTTCTGGTCCAGCGAGGTCGCCTGCTGGCAGTCCCACAGCTGGACGGCGGTGCCGTCGGTGCCGACGTCGTCGCCCGCCACGTCGACGCACTTGCCGCCGGGGCCGTAGATCGGGGTGCCGATGGCGTACTTCTGGGCGTCGGAGCTGTTGCAGTCCCAGATCTGGAGCCGGGTGCCGTTGGCGGTGGCGTCCGAGGGCGAGTCGATGCAGCGGCCGGTGGTCGGGTTCAGCAGCGAACCGTCGGTCCGGCGCACCCAGTTCTGGTAGCCGCCGCCGTTGCAGGTGGCCAGTTGCAGCTGCGTGCCGTTGGCGTTGGCGCCGCCCGCGATGTCCAGGCAGCGGCCTAGGGTCTGGAGGGTCTGGCCGCTCCAGGTCCAGTGCTGGTCCTTCGCCGCCGACTGGCAGTCCCACAGCTGGACCGCGGTGCCGTCGCCGCCGGTGTCGTCACCTGCCACGTCCACGCACTTGCCGCCCGGGCCGGTGATGGTCTGGCCGCTCACCGAGCCGCCGGAGCCGGAGCCGGGCGCCTTGTTGTAGACGGCGACGGAGTCGATGACGAGCTTGCCGCCGGAGACCGTGGCCGAGTTGGGGCCGCCGCCGAAGGCGTTGGGGAAGCCGCCGCCCATCGCCAGGTCGTAGATGATGAAGAACGGGTGGTCGATCGCGTTGGCCCAGGTCGTCGCGTCCACCTGGTTGGCGCTGACGGTGTAGAAGTTGTTCCCGTCGAGGTAGAAGCGGACCTGCTCGGGCGAGACCGAGCGGTCGATCTCCACGGCGTAGTCGTGGAAGCCGGTCTGGCAGCCCGAGCAGGCGCGTTCGCCCGAGCCGATGCCGGTGGACTCGTTGCACGGGCCGCCGGGGTTCACCCCGCAGTGGATGGTGCTGAAGTCGGAGCTGCGGCCGTTGATGTCCTCCATGATGTCGACCTCGCCGGAGGTCGGCCAGGTGGTGCCGGTGCGCAGCGTGGAGCCGAGCATCCAGAACGCCGGCCAGTAGCCCGCGCCGTTGGCGGTGGTGACGTTGGGCTGTTGGAGGACGGACTCCATCCGTACGACGCCGCCGGCCGGCGCGCCGAACGTCGCCGCCTGCGTCTCCACCCGGCCGGACGTCCACCCGCTCGACGGGTCGGAGCCGGAGTGCTGCGCCTGGAGCACCAGGTGGCCCTGGCCGTCGTAGTAGACGTTCGAGGTGCTGTTGGTCATGGTCTCGATCTCACCGGTGCCGAAGCTGCTGCCCGGCCCGGTGTCGTACTTCCACAGGCTCTGGTCGATTCCGGTGCCGGACGCACCGTTGAAGTCGTCGCTCCAGGTGAGCGTGAAGCCCGACGGTGCCGAGGGCACCGTGGCCTGGGCGGTCGGGGTCAGGGCGGCGGAGGCCGCCGCCAGAACCGCGATGACGGGGCCGAGGATCACCGCTCTCCGCCACCTGCCGCGGCGCGGCCCTGCCGAATGTGCGCGCATACGTCCGTCCTCCGGGAAAGGCGTGGTTCTCGAGTTCCGCTACGCCGCCGCTGGCGGGTGTCACGAGGTGCGCGGGGCCGGGCCGCCGGGCCCGGCTCCACAGGACAGACACGATGTGAATGTCATGTGCACAGCATGTCGATCGGCCTGCCGTTCGACAAGACACCAGCAGCATTTGTCTGTACCAACTCATCCGGCAGATCGGTCAGTCGGGAGCGATCCAGCGGTAGTGGAGCTCGGGGCGGCCGACCTGGCCGTAGCGGGGGCTGCGCGCGGCGCGGGCCTCGTCGACGAGGTGCTCCAGATAGCGGCGGGCGGTGATGCGGGAGATCCCGGCCGAGGCGGCGGTGGCGGCGGCGGTCAGGCCGTCGGGGGCGGCCCGCAGGGTGCGGACGACGGCCTCCAGGGTGGGGGCGCTGAGCCCCTTGGGGAGGACTGCGGGCCGAGACGGGCGCAGGGCGGCGAGCGCGCGGTCGACCTCGTCCTGGCTGCCCGCCTCGCCGGCCGCCGCGCGGAACGTGGCGTAGCTGAGCAGCCGGTCGCGGAGCGTGGCGAAGGCGAAGGGCTTCAGGACGTACTGCACGACCCCGAGCGAGACGCCCTCGCGGACCACCGCCAGGTCGCGGGCGGAGGTCACCGCGATGACGTCCGTCCGGTGCCCGGCCGCGCGCAGCGAACGGGCCAGCTCCAAGCCGTGGCCGTCGGGCAGGTAGAGGTCGAGCAGGAGCAGGTCGACCTCGGCGCGCAGCAGCAGCAGGCGGGCCTGGGCGGCGCTGTGCGCCGTGCCGACGACGGTGAAGCCGGGCACCCGGCCGACGTACAGGGCGTGCGCGTCGGCGGCGACCGGGTCGTCCTCGACGACGAGCACGCGGATGGCCGCCGCGCTCATGCCTGTGCTCCTCGCGCCGGGCGGTCGTCGGCCGCGGGGGCTGCCGCGGGTACGGCCACGGGTACGGGCACAGGTACGGCCCCGGGTGCGGGCGCGGGTGCGGCCCCAGCCCCGGATGCGGCCGGGCCCGCCGCCGCGGGTTCCGGCTGCGGGCGCCACGGCAGGCGCGCGGTGAAGACCGCGCCGCCCTCCGGCCCCGCGGCCAGCGTCAGGGTGCCGCCGTTGCGGGTCACCGCCTGCCGCGCCAGCGCCAGCCCGAGCCCGCGCCCCCCGGGCGGCGCGGGCTTCGTGGACCAGCCGCTCTCGAACACCGCGTCGGTGTCGCCGGAGGGTATCCCGGGGCCGGTGTCGGCCACCCGCAGCAGCAGCCCGCCCGGGGCCTGCCGCGCGGCGACGGTGACCTCGATCCGCGCGGCCGGCAGGCCCCGGGTGGCGTCCACGGCGTTGTCGATGAGGTTGCCCAGGATGGTGACCAGGTCCCGCGGCGCGAGCCCGGCCGGCAGCAGCCCGTCCTCCAGCCGGCTGTCGTCGGTGATCACCAGCTCGACCCCCTGCTCGTTCGCCTGCGCCGCCTTGCCCAGCAGCAGTGCGGCCAGCACCGGTTCGTCGACCGCCGCCACCACCTGGTCGGTGAGGGCCTGCGCCGCGCGCAGTTCGGCGGTGGCGAAGTCCACCGCCTGCGCGCCGCGGCCCAGTTCGATCAGCGAGACGACCGTGTGCAGCCGGTTGGCCGCCTCGTGCGCCTGCGCGCGCAGCGCCCGGCTGAAGCCGCGCTCGGAGTCCAACTCGCCGATCATGCGCTGGAGTTCGGTGTGGTCGCGCAGGGTGACCATGGTGCCGCGCTGCTCGCCGCCGGAGACCGGGGCGGTGTTGACCACGACCACCCGCTCGGCGGTCAGGTGGAGTTCGTCGACGCGGGCGGCGGGGTCCAGCAGCGCCGCGGTCAGCGCGTCGGGCAGCCCGAGCCCGGCGACCGGCCGGCCCACCACCTCCCCGGCCAGGCCCAGCAGTTCGCGCCCGCCGTCGTTGATGAGCGCGATGCGCTGCTCGCCGTCGAGCAGGAGCAGCCCCTCCCGTACGGCGTGCAGCGCGGCCTGGTGGTAGTCGTGCATCCGGTGCAGGTCGGCCGCGTTCATGCCGTGGGTGTGGCGGCGCAGCCGGGCGTTGACCAGGTAGGTGCCGATCCCGCCGAGGGCCAGCACCACGGCCGCGACGCCGACCAGCGCGGCCAGTTGGCGGCGGGAGCGGGCGCTGATCGCCTGCACGGTGATGCCCGCGCTGACCAGCCCGGTGATCCGGGTGCCGGAGCGGATCGGGGTGATCACCCGCACCGAGGGCCCGAGGGTGCCGGTGTAGGTCTCGGCGAAGGTGCGGCCGTGCAGCGCCGGGGCGGTGTGGCCCAGGTAGCGGCGGCCGATCTCGGCCGGGTCGGGGTGCGTCCAGCGGATGCCGTGCGGGTCCATGATCGTCACGAAGTCCACCCCGGTGTCGCGCTGGACGGACCGCGCGTACGGCTGGAGGGCCGCGGTGGGGTCGCCGCCGCGCAGCGCCGCCTGCTGCACCGCGGGGGTGTCCGCGACCGACCGGGCGACCGCGGTGGCCTGCCGCCGGGCGGACGCCTCCGCCTGCCGCCGGTCGCTGAGGTAGCCGAAGATCGCGCACGCGGTCACCGCGAGCGCGACCAGGACCGCCTGCACCGCGAACAACTGCCCCGCCAGGCTGCGGGGATACGGGACACGTGGCGCCGCCATGGCAACGGGCCGCCTCTCGACTCGGCGTGAACTCAACGACCACAACCGTGACGCACGTCACGTGTCCCGCGATAGTCGCGGGGACCGCCGGACGTGAGCCGCACGCACTGCCGTCAAGGAGGCCAGCCATGCCCGAACCGCTCGCCCAGACCCCGCCCGCCGCCCGGCGGGACCGTACCCGGTACCTGTACCTCGCCGTGATCGTCGCGGTGCTGCTCGGCGTCGCCACCGGTTTCCTGTGGCCGCACTTCGCCCGGGAGCTGAAGCCGCTCGGCACCGGCTTCGTCTCGCTGATCGAGATGATGATCTCGCCGGTGATCTTCTGCACCATCGCCCTGGGCGTCGGCTCGGTCCGGCAGGCGGCGAAGGTCGGCCGGGTCGGCGGCCTGGCGCTCGTCTACTTCATGGTGATGTCGGCGGTGGCGCTGGCCATCGGCCTGGTCGTCGGCAACATCCTGCACCCGGGCTCCGGGCTGCACCTGACCGAGGCGACCCGGCACCTCGGCCACACCGCGGCGGCGAACGCCCATGTCGGAGCGGTCGACTTCCTGCTGGGCATCATCCCCACCAGCATGGTGTCGGCCCTCACCGACGGCGAGGTGCTCCAGACACTGCTGGTCGCCCTGCTGGTCGGCTTCGGCCTCCAGGCGATGGGCCGCTCCGGCGAGCCGGTGCTGCGCGGCATCGGCCACCTCCAGAAGCTGGTCTTCCGGGTGCTGTCGATGATCCTGTGGGCCGCCCCGGTCGGCGCGTTCGGGGCGATGGCCGCGGTCGTCGGCGAGACCGGCACCGACGCGCTGAAGGCGCTGGCCACCATCATGATCGGCTTCTACACGACCTGCCTGCTGTTCGTCGTCGTGGTGCTCGGCACGGTGCTGCGGCTGGTCACCGGCGTGAACCTCTTCCGGCTGCTGCGCTACCTCGGCCGGGAGTTCCTGCTGATCCTCTCCACCTCGTCCTCGGAGTCCGCGCTGCCCCGGCTCATCGCCAAGATGGAGCACCTGGGCGTCAGCCGCCCGGTCGTCGGCGTCACGGTGCCGGCCGGCTACTCCTTCAACCTCGACGGCACCATGATCTACCTGACCATGGCCTCGCTGTTCATCGCGGACGCGCTGGACCGGCCGCTGGGCCTGGGCCAGCAGATCGGCCTGCTGCTGTTCATGATGATCGCCTCCAAGGGCGCGGCCGGGGTGTCGGGCTCCGGGATCGCGGTGCTGGCCAGCGGCCTCCAGTCGCACCAGCCCGCGCTGGTGGACGGCGTCGGCCTGATCGTGGGGATCGACCGCTTCATGAGCGAGGCGCGGGCCCTGACCAACTTCGCCGGGAACGCGGTCGCCACGCTGCTGGTGGGGACCTGGGTGCGCGAGGTGGACCGCGAGCGGGTCAGCCGGGTGCTGGCGGGCGACCTCCCGTTCGACGAGCGCACCCTCGTGGACGCCGAGGAGGAGCCCTCCCCCCGGGTCCCAGTCCCCGGCGGCGCCCCGGACCCGGCGTACGGGTGACGGCGGCGCGGCAGCCCTTTTCGGCGCCCGGCCCCCTCGCGGGCCCCCTCCCTGGCCCCTTGCTGGCCCCCCTGCGGCCCCCTCCCTGGCCCCGTGCCCGGGAGGTGGGCCGCCGCCCTTTGCCCTAGAGTCCGGACGGAGGGGCGCGAAATCGGGCGAAACTCGGCGAACCCGCGCGACACCGGCTCCGTGCGCGCAGAGGTCAGGAAGGTCCGGCGATGAAGGCGACCAAGGAGACCGGGGCAAGCGGGGCAAGCGGGACCGGGGCGACCGGCGACGCGCCCGAGGACACCCGGCGGATCGTCACCGTCAGCGGCGCGGCCATGCGCACCCCCGAGGAGCGGGCCCGGCAGGGCCGGGCGGCCCGGGCCCGGGCGCCGCGCTCCTCCCACGCCGAGTACGCCCCCGCCCCGGACCGCACCGACCCGGTGGACACCCTGGAGCGGCAGTCGGCCACCCGGGTGCCGGAGCTGGTGCCGCTGCGCTACGGCCGGATGCTCCAGTCGCCGTTCCGCTTCTACCGGGGCGCGGCCGCCATCATGGCCGAGGACCTCTCCCGCACCCCCGTGTCGGGCCTGCGCGCCCAACTGTGCGGCGACGCCCACCTGATGAACTTCCGGCTGCTGGCCTCCGCCGAGCGCAACCTGCTCTTCGACCTCAACGACTTCGACGAGACGCTCCCCGGCCCCTGGGAGTGGGACCTGAAACGGCTGGCGGCCAGCATGGTGATCGCCGCGCGGGAGAACGGCTTCAGCACCGCGCAGCGCCGCAGCACCGTGCGCGCCACCGTACGGTCCTACCGCGAGCAGATGCGGCGGTTCGCCGGGATGCGCGACCTCGACGTCTGGTACGCGCGGGCCGACGCCGACCTGCTCAGGGAGCTGGCCGCGGGCCGGTTGCAGGCGCGCGGGCGCCGCAGGCTCGCCGCGGAACTCGCCAAGGCGCGCGGCCGGGACAGCCTCCAGGCCGCCCGCAAGCTCACCGAGTCCGTCGGTGGCAGGACGCGCATCATCTCCGACCCGCCGACGCTGCGCCGCCTGGAGGACCTGCTGCCCGGCGCGGACGCGGCCCGGGTGGAGGAACTGCTGCGCGGCCTCCTCACCGGCTATCAGCGGTCCCTGGCGCCGGACCGGCAGCATCTGCTGGAGCAGTTCGGGGTGGTGGACATCGCGCGGAAGGTGGTCGGCGTCGGCAGCGTCGGCACCCGCTGCTGGATCGTGCTGCTGGTCGGCCGGGACAGCGGCGACCCGCTGTTCCTCCAGGCCAAGGAGGCGGACACCTCGGTGCTGGCGCCGTACGCGGGCGCGAGCCGCTACGCCTTGCAGGGCCGTCGGGTCGCGGTCGGCCAGCGGCTCATGCAGGCGGCGGGCGACATCTTCCTCGGCTGGGAGCGCACGCTCGGCCTCGACGGGGTGCAACGCGACTTCTACGTCCGCCAGTTGCGCGACTGGAAGGGCGTCGTGGACCCCTCGCGGATGGTGCCGCGCGGCCTGCGCGTCTTCGGGGAGCTGTGCGGGGCCACCCTCGCGCGCGCCCACGCCAGGACCGGGGACCGGATCGCGATCGCCGCCTACCTGGGCAGCGGTGACGTCTTCGACCGCGCGGTGGCCGACTTCGCGGAGGCGTACGCCGACCAGAACGAGCGGGACCACGCGGCCCTGGCGAAGGCCGCCCGCTCGGGCCGGGTCAAGACCGAGCAGGGCTGACGCGGTTCGCCGGCCTGGCGGCCGGCGCTGGGGCAACTCACAGGACTTTGCCGGGACTTTACAATCGGCCCGGGTGCCGCCTCGTCAATGGAGTCGATCCGCAAGCGAGCCCCGCGCGTCCTCGCGCGGGCGGACCGACGAAAGAGAGCGATCCATGCGCCCCATGCGCCGAACTGCCCTGAGCGCCCTGGCCCTTGCCTGCACCGCGGTGCTGGCGGGCACCGTCCCCGCGTTCGCCGACGGGTCCGCCCCGTCCCCGGCCCCCGCGCAGAGCCAGGCCGCCACCCCGTCGGCGAGCGCGGCGGCCCCCTCCGCCGTGCCCTCGACGCGCGCCGCCACCG
This sequence comes from Streptomyces sp. CA2R106, assembly GCF_037034245.1. Lineage (NCBI taxonomy): Bacteria > Bacillati > Actinomycetota > Actinomycetes > Kitasatosporales > Streptomycetaceae > Streptomyces > Streptomyces sp. CA2R106. The sequence goes on along the minus strand of NZ_JBAGKC010000040.1, from coordinate 22,515 downwards.
CCGCCCCCGCCCCGACCCGCGCGGCCCGGCCGGGCCAGGTCGCCGCCGTGCCGAAGGGTGCCCCCGACACCGGCCTGGCGCCCGTGGCGTCCTCGCACAGCGGCCCCGGCGGCGGGCTGATCGGCGGCGGCGCCGCCGCGGCACTCGTCCTCGGCGGCGGCGCGACCTTCCTCGTACGCCGCAGGCGGGCGACCGGGGCGTGACCCCGCTCTCCCGGCGCGCGTTCACCGCGGCGGCGACGGCCGCGCTGGTCGCGGGCTGCGGTGGCCACCGCGCCGGCCGTGCGGCGGCCACCGGCCGCCCGGCGGGCGGCAGCGGCTCCGCGACCGCGCCGCCGCCCACCGCCAAGTCCGTACGCGCGCTGGGGCGTTCGGTCCCGGTCCGGCTCCAGGTCCCCGCGATCGGGGTCGACACCCCGCTGATGCAGCTGGGGCTGGCCGCCGACGGCACCGTCCAGGTGCCGCCGATCGCGCCGCACGACCGCGCGGGCTGGTACCGGAACTCCCCGACGCCCGGCCAGACCGGCCCGTCGGTGATCCTCGCCCATGTCACGCTCGGCGCCTACGGCGACGGGGTCTTCCGCCACCTCGCCCAACTGCGCCCGGGCGACGGTGTCGTGGCGCGGCGGGCGGACGGCACGGCACCGCGGTTCACGGTCACCTCCGTGCGCACGGTCGCCAAGTCGAAGTTCCCGACGGACGCGGTCTACGGCGACGTGGACCGCCCCGAACTGCGGCTGATCACCTGCGGCGGCCCGCGCACCGGCACCGGCTACCTCGACAACGTGATCGTCTTCGCCGAGCTGGCCCCGGCGGGCACCTGACACCGGCCGCCGACCGACCGACCGCAGGGTCCCGGGCCGCCGCACCCCCGTGCGGCCCGGGACCCTGCCACCGGGGAGCCCCAGCCCCCACCCGCACCCGCCCGTCCGTCCGACCCGTGGCCCCACGACATGGAGAGCGTTGAAACGGTCCCGCGAGAAGGCAGCGTCCGAGCTGTTCACCGCCTTCTACCCGCGCCTCGCCGGCTGGTGCCGCCGCCTGGTCGACGACGACGAGACGGCCCACGAGATCGCCTCGGAGGCGTTCATGCGGCTGTGGGCGCGGTGGACAGCGGTGGCGGAGCCGCGCGGGTTCCTCTACGTCACCGCCACCAACCTCGTCCGCGACCACTGGCGCAAGCTGGAGCGCGAACGGCGGGCGGTGCGCCGGGCCACCGTGGAGGCCGCGATCCGGCCGCAGACCGAGCCGGCCGACCCGTCACTGCGCCTGCTCGTGCAGTCGCTGCCCGAGCGGCTGCGCGTACCGATCCTGCTGCACTACTACGCCGACCTCCCGATCCGGGAGATCTCCCGGCTCACCGGCCGCCGGGAGGGCACGATCATGTCCGACCTGCACAAAGCCAGGGAACTGCTGCGCGCCCATCTGAGGAGAAGCCTTGATCACTCAGTCTGACGACGGTCAGGACTTCGACCCCGACGACCCGCTCACCGTGATCCTGCGGCCCGGGCCGGACTACCTCGGCCTGCCCCCGGGCCGGTACGAGAAGGTCCGCCGCGGCGCCGCCCGCCGCCGGATGCGCCGGGCCGTGCTCGGCCTCGGCCTGTGCGGCGCGGCCGCCGCGCTCGCGGTGCTGCCGCTGCGACTGGCCGGGTCCGGCGGGCCCGCCGGCCCCGCCTCCCCCGCGGGGCCGCCCGTCCCTGCGCCCGCGAGCGGCGCCACCACCGGACCCACCGGACCCACCGGACCGGCGCCCGTCCCCACGCCCACCACCGGCCGCCCCACCCCGAGCGCCCACCCCACCCGGCAGGCCCCCGCACGCCGTACCGCCACCCCGGCCCGACCGAGCCAGGACCGCCGCGCGGCCACCACCGCCGCCACCGCCACCTCCGTCCCCTCCGCCGAGTCCCCGCCGAGCCCCTCGGTCCCCGCCACGGTCCCCGCCACCGCGAACCGCCGCTGAACCGCGCACGTCCGGCCGGCCTCCCCCGAGGCCGGCCGGACGTGTTCCGCGTGCGGTGCCGTCAGTGCCCGGCGGTCACCTTCATCGCCACCGCCAACGACGGGACGGCGTACGGCGAGTCGGTGCCGACGGTCAGCCCGCTGGTGTACGTGCCGGCCCGGTCCACCGCGCCCGCGTCGAGGGTCACCCGCACCTGCACGGCCGCCCCGGGGGCGACGGTGACGGTGTGCGGCGCCGACAGCCAGCCGGCGGCACCGGAACTGCCGCAGTCGGCGTAGCCGGGCAACTGCTCGACGCCCGCGGTCGGTTCGCCGGCCGCGTCCGAGCCGCCGGCGACATACAGGCCGCAGGCCCCGGCCGCCCGGTAGACGAGCGCGCCCGCCGCCGGGAGCGCCGACCAGGAGTCGGTGGCCGGGTCGTACTCCTCGGCCTGGTTGGTCAGTTCGCCGTCGCCGACGCCGCCGACCAGTTGCAGCCGCCCGCCGGAGGAGGCGACCGCCGCGCCCCAGAGGGTGTACGGCAGCGCGGCCCGCGCCGTCCAGGCGCCGGTGCCCGGGTCGAAGGCGTACGTCGCCGCCGTGGCCTGGCCGGTGACCGGGTCGGTGCCGCCCGCGCAGACGACCTGGCCGCCGGCGCCCGCGCAGGACAGCCACGAGTCGGTGGCCGGGTAGTCCGCCACGCGGCTCCAGGTGTCGGTCCCGGGGTCGTAGGCGTATGTCGCCTGCGAGGCGGGGGCGCAGTTGCCGCCGCAGCCCGCGACCACGTAGAGCCGGCCGCCGAGGACCGCGGTGCCGCCGGCGACCACGCCCGAGGGCAGCGGCGCGGCCGAGGCCCAGGTGTCCGCCCGCGGGTCGTAGCGGTAGACCGCGGCCGAGACGGCGCCGCTGCCGGTCCAGCCGCCGAGGACGTAGATCTGCCCGCCGAGCGCCTCCACGCCGGGCTTCTCCAGGTTCGCCGGCATCGGGGCCAGCCGCTGCCAGCCGCCGGCCGCCGGGTCGTGGACGAGGGCCTTGGACAGCGGGCCGGAGCCGTCGGTCCCGCCGAAGACGTAGACCTTGCCGTCGACTGCCGTCGCGCCGCTGTCCTGGAGTTCGGACGGGAGGGCGTCGGCAGTCGTCCACGCGGTGGTGCCCGCCGAGGTGCCGGTCGCCGTACTGCCGGTCGCCGCCGTGCCGTTGGTGCTGTTGCTGCCTGCCGGCAGCGGGCCGGTGGTGAAGTCACCGGTGGCGTGCCGGACGGCCGAGCCCTTACCAGGGGTGCCGGAGGTGCCCGACGTGTCCGACGTTCCGGCGTGCGAGGCCGGAGTGTAGGAACTTTCCTGGGAGTTGAGGACCACATGGACCGGCGCGGTGCCGGTGTTGCGGAGCGTCACCGTACGGGTCGTCGAGCGGCCCAGGGCCTGGGTGGCGCTCAACGTGCCGCCGGAGACGGTGATCCGGCCCGCGCCCAGGCTCCAGTCCTTGCCGGTGACCCGGTCACGCGCCACGGCCGCCTTCGCGGTCGCGGCGGTGTAGGCGCCGTCGGTGACGCCCAGCGCGGTGCGGCCGTCGCGGCCGGCGGCCGTCGCGGGGGCGAACAGCTCGTACGTGCCGTCCGCCGCGGTCGCGGCCGCCGCCGTGCCCGCGACGCTCACGGTGGCGCCGGACAGCGCCTTGCCGGTCTGCGCGTCGGAGACGGTCCCGGCCACCAGCCCGCCCGCGGTCGCATCGCAGGAGCGGTCGCCCACGAAGACGTCGTCGACCTTCCAGTACCAGGAGTGCACGGCGTCGTAGCGGAAGCGGACCCGTACGTCCTTCTCGCCCGCGGCCTGCGGGAGCGCGACGGTCTCCGGGCCGTGGGCGATCGTCCTGGACAGGTGCCAGACCGCGGTCCAGGTGGCGCCGCCGTCGGTGCTGACGTCCACGTAGGCGTTGGAGTTGTACAGCGGCGAGGTGAAGGAGTCGGCGAAGGAGACGATCGGGGTGGCGTCGCCGCTCAGGTCGAGGGCCGGCGAGACCAGGCTCGTCGTCTCATGGGTCGAGATGCCGGCGTCGAGCGAGTCGACCTCGGCGAACGCGCCGGTGCCGCCGGTGTCGTTGCCGCTGCCGGACGGGTCGTCGAAGCGCCAGGTGACGCCGGAGCCGCTGTCGTCGGTGACCGTCCAGCCGTCCTGCGGGGTGCCGGCGGACCAGCCCTCGAAGTCGGTGGTGGTGCCCTGGTAGCCGAAGTGGTAGCCCGGCGCGGTGCACAGGGAGGCGTCCGTCGTGAGCGCCACGTCGCGGCTGACGTCGCGGGTGCCGACGGCGACGGTGGTGTCCGCGCCGACGTAGCCGGGCAGCGCCGAGGCGACGTGCAGCGCGTAGCTCGCGCCGTCCGGCAGCCGTACGGAGTACCGGCCGGTGGCCGGGTCGGTGGCGATCGCGCCGCCCGGGTAGCCGTCGACCGTGATCGACGCGGCCAGCGGCCAGCCGTGGCCCGAGGCGTCGGTGACGGTGCCGGAGACCGTGTGGCTGGGCAGCGCGTGCAGCGTGAACGGCTCCTTCAGCGTGCGGCCCTGGGTGATCTTCACCTTCGCGGTGGCCTTCGCGTAGCCGAACTCCGTCACCGTGAGCGTGGCGGAGCCGACCGCGGGGGCGAGCGTGAAGGCGCCCGACGCGTCGGTGGTCGTGGTGGTGGTGCGGCCGTCCGCGGTCGTGGCGGTGACCGCCGCGCCCTTCACCGGCCCGGCGGCCGTACCCGCCCCGGTGCCGCGTACGGTGCCGGTCACGGTGCCGTGCGGGCCCTGGCGCAGTGCGCCGACCCCGGCGGGGCTGCCGAGCCCGGTGGGGCCGTCCCAGCCGGCGCGGGCGGTGCACAGCTGGGTGCCGCAGGTGCCGTCGGAGCCCGCCGTGACGTCGGTCAGGTCCGCCTTGTCCGTGTCGTCGTACGGGTACGTCACCGGGTACGTGCCGGGGGTCGGGGTGCCCGCCAGGGCGTACATCGCGGCGACCAACGGCGAGGACAGCGAGGTGCCGCCCACCTGCTCCCAGCCGCCGACCGCGCTGGAGTTGTAGATGCCCAGGCCCGTGGCCGGGTCGGCGTCGGCGGAGATGTCGCCGATGGCGCGGTTGGCGCAGCCGGTGTCCAGGGTCTGCTGGTACGCCGGCTTGGGCTCCACGCCCGAGCAGCCCGAACCGCCCGAGGACCACGCCGACTCGGTCCAGCCGCGCGCGGTGGACCCGTCGCGGGTCAGGGTCGTGCCGCCGACGGCCACCACGTTCGGGTTCGAGGCGGGCCAGTTGACGATGTTGCCGTAGTCGCCGGTGGACGCGGTGACCGCGATACCGGGGTGGTCGTAGTGCTGCTCGTACGCCGACGGGTCCGCCAACTCACCCGGCACGCCGTAGGAGTTGGAGATCGCCGCCGGGTGCAGTGCGGCGGCGGTGTCCACGGCCCGGCCGAGGTCGTCGATGGCGGCGGAGTCGGCTTCCACCAGCAGGATGCGGCAGTCCGGACACGCCGCGGAGACCGCGTCCAGGTCGAGCGCGGTCTCCAGGGACCAACTGGCGTCCTCCGGCGGGTAGCTGTGCCCGCCGTCCTGGTCCAGCTTGGTGAAGCAGCCGTTCGCCGTGGTACACGCGGAAAGGCCGTAGGTCTTGCGGAACACCGCGAGGTCCGCTTCGGCGGTCGCGTAGCCGCCCGCGTCCACGATGGCGACGGTCTCGCCGGTGCCGCCGGCCGGCATGTCGTACGCGGCCCGCAGGTCGCTCGGGGTCAGGGCCGCGGCGGGCGGCGTCGGGGAGCCGGCGGCCGCCAGGCCGTGGCTGTCGGTCACGTCCATCAGGTCGCAGGTGGCGTAGGGCGCGGAGCCCTTCTGCTCACTGGCGGGCACCGGTTCGGCGCAGGCCGCGGGCCGGTAGGCCGCCGTGCTCGGCGCGGTGCCGTCGCTCGCGGCGGCCGCCGCCTGTGCCGGGGCGGCGGCCGTCAGGCCGAACGCCACCGCGCAGGCGGCCGCCACGGCGGCGGCACCCATGCGTATGGGTCTGTGCATCGGACTCCTCGGGAGGTTCCGCCGGCCGGGCGGGCCGGCGCGGGTCGGGGTGCGTGCGGGTGGTGTGCGGGTGGGGTGCGTACGGGCGTGGGTGCGGGTGGGGTGCGGGTCAGACCGGCCGGTACTCCACGCCGGCCTTGCGCCGGGGCGGAGGCGGTGCCTCCTCGGTCGCCTCAGCAGACGGGTCGACGGCCTCCCCGACGGACTCCTCCTCGCTGGAGCCGTCGTCGGGCTCGGCCGCAGGTTCCCCGCCTGACGGTTCGGCGCCGTTGCCAGTAGTCATCGCGGCTGCTCCGTTCTGTCCCAGACCCAGCAGTGAACGCTGCGCGGCGAGCAGGCGGCAATGCGCAGAACTACCCGGGAAATCCCCCACCCCCCTCCCCACCTGCGTCAACACCTCCCGACCCGCCCCCACCGCAGGCCCCCGAGAACCGCCTACCGCCGCCCCGGCACGTCCCGGCACCACCGACCCACGCCTGACCGACGGCACGCGCAACGGCGGCGGGCCGCCAACGTACGGCGGCTGAGCGCGGGTTGGCCGGGCCGGCGCGCAGCCGCTGTGACCGGCCCGGTCATCCGCCGCAGGCGGCGGACCCGCCGAAACCACCCGAGGCAACCCGGGGCGGCGCGCGCCGCAACCTACGGAAAGGCACCACGGGGGCAGCCCACCAACGCCTGGCAGACAAGGGCCGGTTGGCCACCCCGCGCCCGGCCCGCGGCTTCGGGTGCCGCCTCCCGAGGAACCGCCGAAGCGTCGGCGGCTGGACGCGGGGTCGTCAGGGGGCGGGGATGTCGCCGGAGGCCACCGCGGCGATGGCGAGGGCGGTGCGGGAGGGGGCGGCGCGTTTGCGCATGGCGGTCTGGACGTGTTTGTCGACGGTGCGGGGGGAGAGCCCGAGGACGCGGGCGATCTGCGCGCTGGTGCGGCCCTGGGCGAGGAGGCGGACGACGTCGAGTTCGCGGGGGGAGAGCCGGTCGCCGTAGCCGGGGCGGCCGGGGCGGCCGCCGGCGCGGCGGCGGATGCGGTCGGCGTCGCCGGTGGCGCCGAGGGCGGTGAGGTCGGGGAGGAGGGCGCGGAGCGCGGAGCCGTCGGTGTTGCGGCAGTCGGCGGCGGCTTCCCGGGCGAGGAGGGCGTCGTAGGGGCGGGGCAGGGCCTGCCAGGCGGCGGCCGCCTCGTCGAAGAGGGCTGCCGCGGGGGCGGGTTCGCCGCGGTCGCGGGTGAGGAGCGCGGCGGTGAGCAGCCCGGCCGCGGTGGCGGTCGGGGCGCCGAGCCCGCGGGTCCCCGCGCCGAAGGACTCGGCCGCGGCCGCCGCTTCGGCCGCGCGGCCGTCCCGGAGCAGCGCGTCGACCCGCAGCGGCGCGATCTCCGCGGCCCACAGCCACAGCCCCTTGGCCTCGATCAGCCGCCACGCCGCATCGGTCGCGGCCAGCGCGTCCGCGGGCCGGTCGTCGGCCAGCGCCAGCCGGGCGAGCGCGGCGGACGGGTCGCGGAACCCGTCGGCGGGTCCGCGCGGCCGCCCGGTCGCGGCGGCGGCGCGGGTCTGCTCGCGCATGCGGGCGTGGTCGCCGCGGGCGGCGGCGAGCAGACCGCCGATCTGCAACGCGTCGGCGCGCAGCACGGGTTCGTCGGATTCGAGGGCCGCGGCCGCCCACGGTTCCAGCCCCGCCCAGCGCCCGGTGAGCCAGTCCAGATGGGCGAGGGTCCCCGCGACGAGGTCGCGCAGCCGCAGGTGCCGGTGCTCCTCGGCCAGCGCGGCGGCCGCGTCGAGCAGGTGCCGCGCGTCGTCGTAGCGGCCCCACAGCATCGCGGCCTCGCCGATGTTGGCGTATCCCCGGGCGCGCTGGAACACCTCTCCTGGGCTGTCCCCGCCGGCGGGCAGGTCGCGGGCCGCTTCCCAGCCGGCGGGGTCGCCGAGCACCAGCAGGGTGGCGGCGCGCTCCGCGAGGAAGGACAGCCGCTCCTGCGGCGCGCCCGAGCAGGTCGCGAAGAGCCGTCCGGCCCGCTCCAGCCAGGCACGGTGCTGTGCGGCCGGGCGCGGGGTGCCCAGCGGCCGGGCGAGCATCATCATGGCGTGCACGGCGGCGACCGGGCGGTCCTGGACCAGCCCCGGCACGGCCTGCTCCATCGCGGCGGCCGCGGCCTCGCTGTCGCCGACGTGGAACATCAGCCGGGCCAGCTGCCAGGTCGCCGCGGTCCGCTCCTCGCGGGTGAGTTCGCCCTCGGCGGTCGCGCGCAGCACCGCGACCAGTTCGCGCAGCGGGCCGTCGCCGGGCGCGGCGTACAGCGGCATGCGCTGCACCACGGGGGCGACCGCCGCGCCGCGGACGGCGCCGCCGACCAGCAGGTCCAGCAGCAGCCCGAAGGCCGTGCGCGGGTCGCCGGAGGCGATCGCGTCGTCCGCGGCGCGCCGGGCGTGCGCCGCCCACCGCCCGGGGTCGGCCGCCTCCTTGAAGTGCCGTGCCAGCTCGGCCGAGCGCAGCACCGGCTCGCGTTCCAGCGCCAGCCCGGCGCGGTGGTGCAGGCGGCCGCGTTCCAGGGCGCCGAGCGCGTGGTAGACGCTGCGGGCGGCCAGCACGTGGCGGAACCCGACCCGCCCGTCGCGGTCCTCGGCCAGCAGTCCGCCGGAAAGCGCCTCGGCCAGGCCCTGTTCGACGTCCGCCGCGGGCATGGCGGCGACCTCGGCGACGAGGCCCGGGGACCGCTCCCCCTCCAGTACGGCGAGCGCGGCCAGCGCCCCGGCCGCGGCCGGCCGCAACCGGGAGGTCCGCTCCAGTACGGCTTCGCGGATGCCGGGCGGCACGTCGAGTTCGGCGACCTCGCGCCGCAGCCATGTGCCGTCCTCGTGGACGAGGTCGGCGCGGTCGTACAGCAGCCGGACGCACTCCTCGACGGCGAGCGGCAGCCCGTCGGTGCGGGCGTGCAGGAACTCGGCGAACTCCGCGGAGACCGGCTCCCCGCCGAGCATCGAGGAGATGAGGTCGGCGGTGGCCGCGGGGTCGAGCGGCGCGGGTTCCAGCCGGGTGGTGCCCGCCTGCGCGACCATCCGCCGCAGCAGCGACCGCGCGGGGACGTCCTCGGGCCGGTAGGTGAGGACGAGGCGCGGGCCGTGCTCCCAGCGCGAGCGCAGGAACAGCAGCAGTTCGAGGGTGGTCTCGTCGGCCCAGTGCGCGTCCTCCACCACGAACAGCCCGACGCCCAGGGCGTCGACGAGTTCGGCGAGCGCGCGCAGCAGGCGGTGCCGGGCGGCCGAGTCGTCGGCCAGCGGCTCGGGTGCGGGCGGCAGTTGGCCGGCCCACTCCGGGAAGAGCGGGCGCAGCGCCCCGGCCAACCCGGTCAGCGGCAGGCCCGCCACGCTCCCGGCCAGCCGGCGCACCGCGTCCACGACCGGCCCGAGGGTGTACGGCTCCCGGAACGGCGGGCACACCGCGACGAGCGCGGACTCCGGCCGCCGCGCCAGCAGTTCGTGCAGCAGCCGGGTCTTCCCGATGCCGGCCTCGCCGGCGACGGCGACGAGCCCGGACCGCCCGTCCAGGGCCTGCCCGAACAGCGACAGGTCGCGCGCGCGGCCGGCCAGGCGGGGCACGGCGAGGTCGGGCCGCCGCGCCGGGCCGCCACCGGCACTGTTTGCTGCACTCATCTGCGCCTCCGCTCCGGCCGAGAGCACACATTGTGCCAAGCCGCGCTCAAATCCCGGCTTTTCGTGACGCACAGCACCTCGCACGGCACCCCGCACGGCCCCCGCACGGCCCCTGCGCGGAACCCGCCCCGGTATCCCGCCCGACCGGCGCCCTCGACGGCGAAGGCCCCTCCGGGCGGACGAACGCGTCCGCCCGGAGGGGCCGTTGGGTACGGCGGTGGTGGTCCCGGGAGCGGCGCCCCCGGGACCACCGGTTCAGTGCCCCTTTCCGCCCGCCGCCGACGGCCGGTGGTCCTTGGCCGTCAGGGCGAACCCGACCGTGTACGTCCGGGTGACCGAGCCGTTCGCCGACGTCACCGTGATCGTCCGCGTGGTGAGCTTGGACCCGGTCGAACTGAGCACCTGGCTCCCGTCGGTGACCTTCACCCGCTCGCCGGCCTCCGCGGGCACCGCGGTGACGGACGGGATCTTGGCGTTCTTCGGCCAGTCGACGACGTAGGTCGCGGTGTCCTTGTCGAACCCGTCGATCGCGGTGCCGCCGACCTTGATGCCGGTGGCGTCCGCGACGCTCGCCTTGGTGGCGTCCGCGACGTTCGTCACGGTGACCGACCCGTCGGCGTTGACCACGACGTCCGCCGTCATCGCCGCCGCCAGGTTGATCCGCTCCCAGCTCGCCTGGCCGTCCGCGGTGAGGTCCAGCGGGTAGCCGGAGTCCGTCGCGGTCTGCTCCAGGACCTGCGTGCGCTGTTCGGTGGTGAGGTTCGGGAACGCCGTGACCAGCAGCGCCGCCGCGTCGGACGGCACCTGCAGGGTCTGGCCGGCCTTGCCGGTGCGGGAGAACCCGTAGCTGAGCCGCTGCGTGTACAGGTCGACGTCCTGCGCGGTGGTCAGCCCGTCGTAGGTGTCGCCCTCGCAGGCGGCGAGCGTGTCGTACCCCTCCTTCTGGCACTGCGCGAGCAGCACGTTCTCGATCTCGGTGTGGGCCTGCGTCAGCAGGGCCGCGAAGTCGGGGTCCGCCCACCGGTGCGCGACGGTGGCCTGGCCGGTGATGCGGCCGCCCATCACGTCGAGCGGGTAGTGGAACCCGAGCACGATGCGGTTGTTGCCGTACTCCGAGGTCCGCGCCAGGATCGACGGCGCCAGCTCCGGCAGCAGCGTGGCGAGGATGGTGCCCGCCTCGTAGCCGCCGTAGGTGTGGCCGCTGGGGTACGAGCCGCTGGTGGCGAGGCTGCTGTACGAGCCGTCCTGCGACTCGTAGATGTCGCCGCCGTCACCGACGAACCCGAGCCGCACGTACGGGCGCAGGTAGTCGTAGTAGTTCTTCGCCGCGTCGTGGGTGTCGATGTCCTGGGTGACCCGGCCGAACAGGGCGTTGGTCTTCGGCAGGTCGCCGCTGCTCAGGGCGTCGCTGTAGATCTTGCCGAGCCTGGAGCCGAGGCCGTCGGCCATCGTGACGGTGGCGCTGTTGTTCGCGTCGATCTCGGCCCGGTCCACCTGGGCCTGCGTGGCGGCGTTGTTGATGCCGACCGCGATCTTGTCGTTCTCCGCGGTCAGCGTGGTGCCGTTCGCCACGGTGGAGTTGGCGCCGAGGGTGCCGGTGCCCAGGTCCTTGATGCCGCTGAGCAGGTCGTTGAAGTAGTCGCTCCCGTCGTCGGTCTTGGGCCACGCGTCGGACGCGTAGTCGGCGTTCAGGGTGTCGGAGGGGAAGGGCGAGGGCGTGTACGACGACGGGTCGGAGCCGTCGTCGTCCGTGGCCGCGGCGTCCGCGGCCGAGGAGGCAGCCGGCGTCGCGGTGGCGGAGGTGGACGTGGCCGAGGTGGCCGCGCTGTCCGCGGAGGTCCCGGCCAGGGTGACCGCGGTCACCGTCGCCGTGTGGGCCTTGGCCGCCTTCTTGGTGGTCAGCAGCGCCGTCGTCGCCGTGCCGGGCACGTGCGCCGTGGTGCCGTCGTCCAGGGTCACGACGTAGCCGAGGACGGGGAACCCGCCGTCGCCGGCCGGCAGCCAGCTCACGCGGACCTGCTTGCCGTGGGTGACGACGCTCGTGACGGTCGGCTGCTGCGGCTTGGCGGTGCCGGTGACCACCGGCGCCGTGGCGGCGCTCTTGGCCGAGGCGCCGACCGCGTTCACCGCCTGGACCTGCGCCCGGTACGACCGGTCGGCCGTCAGCCAGGTGAAGGTGGTGCTGCGGCTGTCCGCGTCCTTGACGGTGACCTCGTGGCCGTCGTCGAGGCTGATCCGGTACCCGGTGACCGGCGAACCGCCGTCGTCCTCGGGTGCGGACCACACGACGGTCACGCTCGTGCCGGACGCCGTCGCCGACACCGCGCCGGGCACCGCCGGCACCGTCTTCGGCTTGGTGACGAGCGCGGCCTGAGCCTTTTGCAGTGCCGTGTAGCGGGCGGTGAGCGTCGCGTCGGTGGCCTGGCCGTCCGCGACCGCGGTCTTGGCCGCGGTCAGGGCCGTGCTGAACGCCTGCCACGACGCGTCGGTGTAGCGCGCGTCGGTGAGCGCCGACGCGGTCGTGACCAGGGCCTCCAGCTTCAGCCGCGCCAGCGGCACCAGCTGGTCGGCGGCGAGCGTCAACGTACGCGTCTGCGTGTCGACTTCGATCTGGGTCGCGCCGTCGGCGGCTAGCAGGGCCCGGGCGGCGGCCAGTTCACGCTGGTACACGGCGAAGTCGATCGCGTCGTAGCGCGACGCGTCGTCCGCCAGCCCGGCGTACTGGTCGACCGCCTTGCTCAGCGCGGAGGTGTCCGTCGCCGCCGGGGTGTCCGTGTGGCTGAAGGTGACCCGGCCCAGGTTCGCGACGTAGGGGTGCGAGGAGTCCGGGGTCGTGGTCAGCCGCAGGTACACCGCGTGCTTGCCGGTGAGGGACTTCGGCAGCGTGACGCTGGTGGTGCCGCCCGAGGACCACGCGCTTCCGGTGACCGGCAGCGCGATGGTCGCGTACGGCGTGCCCGGGTCGGCGGAGTCGAAGGAGTCGAGGTAGAGCTCGACGGCCGAACCGGTGCCGCAGCGCGCGGAGTTGTTGACGTAGGTGAGGGTGACGGTGTTCTTCTCGGAGGTACCGAAGTCGATGTCCCCGTACGCGAGCCAGGCGCCGTCGTAGGTGCCGCCGAGGTCGGTGGCCGAACCCGCGTCGCTCCAGCCGGCCGCCTCGCTCTTGAGGGTGCCGCCGCTGCTGGTGGTGAACGCGGTCGCGTCGAAGCCCACCGGGGTGTCGGCGCTGCGGGTCAGGGTCAGCCCGTAGACGTTGGCGACGTACGGCTGGTCGGAGGTCTGGGTGCTGGAGACGAAGTCCGCGTACACGTCCTGGACGCCGGTGAAGACGCTCGGGTCGAGCTGCACGGACGTGGTGGCCACGGTGCCCCAGCCCGAACCGGTGTAGGCCAGCGGGATGTCGACCTTCTTCTCGCCGTCCTTCGCGGCGAGGTGCAGTTCGATGTGGGAGTCCGACGCGGCCCGCGACTGGGGCTTGTCGTAGCTGACGGTCACGGTGTCGGCGCCGTCGCCGAGGTCCGTGCCCTTCCACTCCGCCCACGCGCCGTTCGACACGTTCTCGAAGATGCCGTCCGACAGCTTCAGCGCGAGCGAGCCGTCACCGGTGGCGGTGGCGGTCGGCGCGGTCAGCGAGGCGACCGTGGTGGTGGGCGAGGAGGTGACCGGGTTCGGCGAGAACTGGTACCAGTCGAAGTTCGACACCCAGTCCTGGCCGGCCGGGGCGTGGAAGACGAACGTCGCCTTCGCCGCGCTGAGCAGCACGTCGGGGGCGGTGATCGTGGCCTGGACGGTGGAGTAGTACTGCCAGCCGCCGGTGCCCGGCAGCGAGACGGTGCCGACGACCGGCCCGTCGGCGTCGCCGGCGTGGATGTCGACGCTGCTCGGCGCGGCATCGGTGGCCTGCGAGTTGGCGTACCGGACCGAGATGCTCTGCGGCGCGACGCCGCCGAAGTCCAGCTTGCCGTACTGCTCCCAGGCGCCGTCGGTGACACCGCCGAGGTCGCCGTCGGAGTAGTACGCCTCGGCCTTGAGGCTGGGGCCGTCCTTGCTGTCGGGGCTCTCGGCCTGGAGGACGGCGTAGCCGCCCTCGTCGATGGTGAGCGAGGAGGCCGCGGAGTTCAGGGCGTCCTGCGCGGCCATCAGCGTGCCGGTGCCCGAGGAGGTGTCCGCCAGCACCGAGCGGGCGTGCTCCAGCGCGGTCTGGAACTGGTTCCAGGCGCCCTCCGCGTAGTTGCCGGTGCGGACCAGGGACGCCTGGTCGATGAGCGCGGCGAGCGAGGTGCGGTACACCGCGGCGGCGGAGATGATCAGCGGGTCGGTCGGGGAGACCCCGGTGCCGGTGACCGTCGAGGCCGAGGTGCCGTGGGCGAAGGCCGCGTCGGCGAAGGAGATGCTGTAGCGGGCGTCGACGGTCGCGGTGCCGCTCAGCGTCACCGTCGCCGTCCGGTTGCCGCTGACGGTCAGGTCGGCGGTGACGCCCTTGGGCAGCCCGGTGACGGTCGCCGCGCCGGACTTCGTCAGGCTGGTCCCCTTGCGGGCGGCGAAGACCGCCGGCCCGGACAGGGTCAACTGCACGCTGCCCTTGACGCTGCCGTCCGCGGCGGTGGCCACGGTCGCCGGCTTCGCCGAGACGGTGGTGCCGCCCAGATGGGTGCCGGTGCTGCCGGTGTCGGTGTCCAGCGAGTACGCGGGCTTGGTGTCGGTGCCCCACTTGGACGGCTTGGCGCCCATCGTGAAGTCCAGCGTGCCGCCCGCGATGATCTGCGAGTAGTCCAGCCACGTGTTGTCGAACTTCGCGCCGTTGAGCTTGGCGGACTGCACGTAGTAGTTGCTCGACGAGACGCCGTCGGCCTTCACGGTGAACTTGCTGCCATTGGCGTAGGTGATCGTGGTGGAGTCGAAGAACGGGCTGCCGATCTGGAACTGGCTGGAGCCCGCGGTCACCGGGAACAGGCCGAGCGCGGCGGCCACGAACATCGTCGACATGGTGCCGGCGTCGTTGTCCATGGTCGGCAGGAAGCCGTTCGGGGACAGCTTGTACACCTGCGTGTCGATCGGCGGGGTGAACTCACCGCCCGCGCTGGGCGCTTCGTTGGTGGAGCCCGTCGCGATGTACCGGTTCCAGGTGGTGCCGGTGTAGATCGCGCGCACCCACTTCTGCGTCAGGCTCGGCTCGCCGACGTAGTTGAACAGGTACGGGGCCTGGAGGTCGATCTCGTTGGCGTTGGAGTGCAGCATCGTGGAGCCGTCGTCGGCGCTGGAGTCCTCGCCGAACATGTGCTCCACGGCGGCCTTGCCGGCCTTGCTGCCGCCCATCGCCTTGATCAGGCCGCCCATGTCGTAGGCGTCGTACCAGTTGTACTGCCACAGCGTGCCCTGGTAGAGCCCGGCGTCCTCGAACTTCTCGTAGTCCGTGCTCTGCCAGTCGCCGCCGGTGGCACGCGGGGTGAGCAGGCCCACCTTCGTGCCGTCGGAGGCGGTCCAGGCGTCGGACTTCATGAGGTTGTCGATCGCCATCGTGGACTGGGTCCGCAGCTTCTTCGCGTCCGCGTCCTTGCCGAGCGCGGTGGCGATGATGGACAGCGCCCACTGGTCGTAGCCGCGCTGCACAGTGCTGCCGGGGTCACTGCTGATGTACCCCTGGCGCAGCTGCGCGCCGGTGTAGTAGCCGGCGAGCGACTCCAGCGCGGGGTACGCCTCGTCGAGCCGGTCGAAGTTCTTGTAGCCCTTCGACAGCGCGTCGGCGATCACCACCTCCGAGCGCTCCCAGCGCACCGACGGCACCGACTGGGTGAGGCTGCTCAGGCTCTTGCCGGAGGTGTGCGCGTCGGCGAACAGCTCGATCAGCGACTGCACCATGTCCCGGTAGGTGGCCGGGTCGACGTACGCCTCCACGGAGTACTTGCGGAAGTCGTCCCAGGTGGACCAGCCGTCGTAGTACGTGAAGCCGTTCGTCTTGTGCACCGCGCCGTCCACGCCGCGGTAGGTGCCGCTGGTGCTGGTGGCGTTCACCGGCAGCCCGTACATCCGGTACAGGTGCGTGTAGAACTCCTTCGTCAGCGTCGACTTGGGGTCCGACGCCGCCGAGGCGTGCACGTCGACCGCGCCGAGGGTGCTGTTCCAGTCCGCCTTGGTCTGCGCGCGGGCCTGGTCGAAGGTGAGGCCGCCGACCTCGTTCTGCTGGTCGGTGACGGCCTGGTCGGTGCTGATCGGCGAGAGCGTGATGCGCAGTTCGACGTCGCTGCCCGCGGACGGGTCGAAGCCGAGCACGGCGCCGGTGTCGGTGCCGTCCTGCGTCGTCGCGTCGCCCAGCGTGCCGTCGCCGCCCCAGCTCTTCAGCGAGGTGACGGGCACGTTCGTGGTGGCCGCGTAGTACATCTGGTAGGCGGCGCCGTTGAAGGAGCCGGCGATCAGCCCGGTGATGCGGGTGGTGCCGTCGGCGAGGGTGGTCGCCTTCATCGTCGCGCGGGTGCGGCTGGTGTAGTTGTTCGCCAGGTCCAGGACGAGTTCGGGCTTCGACCCGGCCGGGAAGCTGTAGCGCTCCAGCGCGGTGCGCGTCGTCGCGGTCATCTCCGCGTCGATCGTCCCGCTGTCCTGCGTCACCGAGGAGTCGGTGCCCGACACCGAGCCCAGCCCGACCTGGTAGTAGCCGGGCGTCGCGGTCTCGTCGTCGTGGCTGAACGGGTGCGCGTACGTGCTGGTCGCCGGGCGCTTGCTGTACTGCACGGACGTGGGGACGACCAGCAGGTCGCCGCCGCCGCCCGAGCCGCCGACGCCGTCGAGGTCCGTCGCGGTGAACCCGGCGATGTGGCTCTGGTTGTAGTCGTAGCCGGAGTGGTTGCGGTCCGGCGTGGTCATCGGGTTGACCTTGGCGAGGCTGTGCGGCGCCTCCGCGCCCGGCAGGTCGTTGCCGTCGTCGCCGGCGGTCGACACGAACGGGTCGACGAGCTTGGTGTAGTCCGTGCCGGACGAGCCCGTCGACGTGGTGGAGGCCGCGGGGGACGCCGCGGCGGTGCCGGCGCCCGCGAGGGCGGCGACGCCGAGCGTGCCGGCGACCAGCGCGGCGAGGGCCGCGCGTATCGGCCGTCTGCCGCGGCGGTCGCTTCTCGCGAACGCCACCGCGGGCAAGGGTGGTTGGGATCTGGCGTGCATGTCGCCTCTCCGGAGTGCGGCCCGTCCGCATGCCCCGGCGACGGCGGGGACAGCAGACATCGTTGTCAGCCACCAATTCCGGGGCGTGCGGAACGAGACGGATAGGGACGTGCGGGAGCGCCCCGCACGGTTGTGGACGTGTGTCATCACACACCCGGCAGGAGTACAGCGTCTAAACGGAATCCGCACAAGCGGTTTCGCACAACGCTGTGACCTCATCTTTTGTTGTCGGGGCGGTGAGGGGGTGGGCCCGGTGGGTTTGCTGGGCCGGGTGCGGTGGACGGTGCGCGGGGGTGCCGTCCCCGGGCACGGGGCGGGGGTGCGGTCCCCGGGGGGCGGGGAGGGGGCGGGCCGTCCTCGTCAGGGAAGGGCCCGCACCATGTCGGTCAGGACCGGCGAGTCGGGCGATGGCCGGCTCACCCCGAGGTCCTGGTACCCCCAGGAGACGTACAGGTCATGGACCTTGCCGTCCCCCGCCTCGGGGTTGACCATCAAGGTCGCCTGCGGCTCACCGCGTGCGGTCAGGAGGCTGTCGTGAATCGCCTTGGACACCCCGGTCTTTCGCCAGGGGACGCGTACGCCCAGTTCCTTGAGGGCCAGCGTCGCAACGGAGGTGACCGGCTCGGCGAGGGGCGAGGTGATCCTCTTCCAGTACCGGTCGTCCTGCTCGACGGTGTTGGCGTACGCGTATCCGACGGCTTCGTCCCCGTCGTATCCGATGACGGCCTCCCAGCCCGGCTCGTGCGCGTGGCGGGCAAGGCGTTCGGCGTAGCGCTCCACCGAGTAGTGCGGGTCGTGCAACCGGTCCGCCCGCACGTCGGCGTAGAGCTCGATCAATGTGTCCCAGGCCGGTTCGATGTCGTGGAAGTGGCGCAGTTCAAAAGTCCTTGCCGTCACGAGGTGTCCCTTCGCGTCGAGGTGCGGTCGTTCCAGTCCTTCGCCGCCCGGCTGTGCGGTGCCTGGACGACCCCTCGCTCCGCAGAGCCACTCCGCCTCCGCGGCTCGCAGCGCTACGCGGCTGAAATCGGTCGTTCGCATTAGAGATGCAACTCCTTCCTCTGCCAACCCCCAAGGAGAACCGGACGAGTGATCGTTTTCGCCCGTTGCCACACGCCAAGTGTCATCCTGGAAGCCGGGCGACGAGGTGGGGAGTTGGCGGGATGCGGTGGCAGGTGCACGGTGAGCGGCAGATCTACGACAATCCGTGGGTCAACCTGTGGTTGGTCGATGTGCAGCAGCCTGATGGGCGTCGGTGGGAACACCATGTGGTGCGGATGCGGCACCTGGCGGTTGCCGCGGTGGTGGATGAGCAGCAGCGGGTGTTGATGATGTGGCGGCACCGGTTCATCACGGACACGTGGGCGTGGGAGCTGCCGATGGGGTTGATCGAGGCGGACGAGTCGCCGGAAGAGGCGGCGGCGCGTGAGGTGTTGGAGGAGACCGGCTGGCGGGTGGAGTCGATGAAGCCGCTGGTGTACGCGCAGCCGGCGAACGGCATCACGGACTCCGAGCACTACGTGTTCCGGGCGGACGGGGCTACGTACGCGGGGCCGCCTACGGAGCAGAACGAGTCCGACCGGATCGAGTGGATTCCGTTGAAGGACATCCGGGGGATGATCGACCGCCGGGAGATCGTGAGCAGCGGCAGCCTGGTCGGGCTTCTGCACCTGCTGCTGGACAGCACCCGCGTCTGATCGTCACGCGAGGGCTGAGCGCATGCGCTCCTCGAAGCCGAGCACGGCCGGCTCGCGTGCGAACGGTGCGAGCCGGGTGTGGAATTCGCGCAGGTGCCCGGCCACGCGGGGTGAGTCGAGGGTCGCGGTCAGGTCGAGTGCGGCCGTGGCGGAAACGACTGCGGCGTCGAGCTTGCCCTGCTGGAGCTGGACGTCGGCGAGCCAGACGGTGTGGAACGCCCGTCCGCGCTGCTGGTCGACGCGTTCGCGCCGCAGTCCCTCGGTGATCAGGGACTCCGCGCGGCTCGCCTCGCCGAGTTGGCCGAGTGCGATGCCGGTGTCGACGATGAGCTTGGTCTCGTCGAAGTAGCGCACCCAGGCTGGTGCTTCGGTGGGCGGTTCCGCTGCGGCGAAGGCGTCGTTGGCGCGGCGGAGGGCGTCGTGGCAGGCGGCGGCGTCGCGGAGCGCGGCGTGGGCGAACGCTTCGCGCATGGCGAGCATGGAGACGACGAGTCGCGACGTGGTCCCTCGCCGTGCGACGTCCTGTGCGGCCGAGGCCAGCGCGACTGCCTCGGTCTCCCTGTTCTCGTAGGTCGCTTGCAGGCTCAGGCACGACAGGACGTTCGCGGTGAAGGAGGCGTCGCCCGTCTCGCGCGCGAGGTCGAGCGCCTGGCGGAAGTAGGTGCGGGCGGTGCTGTACTGCCGCGCGTCGAAGTACGCCCAGCCGGCCATACGGGCCAGTTCCGCGGCGAGGGCACGGAGGTCGTCAGCCAAGGGCCCGGCGGGCACATGCGCCAACCGGCTGGTCACGTAACGCAGGTGACCGACGACCGCGGGGCGGAGGGACGCGCCGCCGTGCTGGTCGTCCCTGCGCCAGTAGTCCTCGATCGACGACTGCATGGCCACGAGCGAGGAGCGCGTGACAGGTCCTTCGACGGCGGTGAGGAGGTCGTCCAGGTCCGCACGGTCCGGGGCGCGTCTGGCCGCCGGCGTGGAAACGGGCGGGGCGGGGTCGGCTTCGCGGACGGGTGCGGCGGTGCTGTGGGGCAGTTCCCAGGGGCGGTGGGCGAGGCCCAACATCGCTCCGGGGATGCGGAGTCCGTCGGCGACCCGTTCGATGACGTCGATGTGGGCGAGGCGGCGCTGCCCGGACATGATCTCGCCTACCCGGCTCGGAGTCATCCCGCACAACGAGGCGATGCGGGACGGGTAGATGCCGGCGCGGGCCTTCGCGAGCCGGAAGATCAGGCCGAAGTCGCGTTCCCTACATGCCTTTTGCATCTGCGGGTCCGCCAAGGCGGTGGCGGGAAAGCCTGGTTGCTTCTCGGGCACGGCTGTCACCCCCTCTCCCGATTGCTTCACGACATTACCCACGTTGGGTAATCACCGTGGCCTGATTGCGTGATCGCTGCTCGGCAACCATCGACGCAGCGCCGCGCTCCTGCGTGACGGGGGCGTCACGGTGCCACGGTCACGCGTTCCGAAGGAGCACGTCATGCCCGCTCAGTTCCGCCACCCCGGCTTTCGGCCGAAGCTGCACGTGCAGATCCGGCCACCGTCCACCGAGCGGTACCGCGTGGGCTTCCGTTGTGCGCCGTCGGCGATTCGCGGTGTCCGGGCCGACGCTTCGCGGAAGTTCGCGGAGTGGGCGTTGGCCGAGGGCACGGTGGACGACGCCTTGACCGTCGTCTCGGAGTTGGCGACGAACGCGGTGCGGCACGCGGGTGCATGCCTCGTCCCGGGGGTGAGGGCGGCTGGCGAGCCTCCGCTCCTCCTTGATCTGCGGGTCGCGGCCGGCGTTCTGTACGTCGCGGTTCATGACGGCAGTGACCAGGCCCCGGTCGTGCACCCCGCATCCGAAGATGCCGAGGCGGGCCGTGGATTGCGGCTGGTTGCCGGGCTGTCCGACGGAGCGTGGGGCTTCTACCCCCGCGTGGATGGTCCGGGGAAGGTCGTCTGGGCCGCTCTGCGTCTCGAAGCCGGGTCGCCCACGACCGGTCACGTCCCTGGGCGGGCCGGCGCCAAGTGGCGGAGGAGGTGGGGTACCGACTTCCGTGGGCGCGTTCGCGCGGTGCATTGGCTCGGGCTGAACGGCAGGTACCGCGCGGCTCTGGAGAACCTGCGACGGCGCTCAGGGGGCCGATCCGCCGCTGCGCACGACACGCACCCGCGGTAGCCACCCCCTTTTTTGCTCCGCTCCAGCAGCATGCCCGCAGGCGTCACCCACTGTCGCCGTACGCACTCCCGTCCCCGTGCGGGCGGCAGCGGGCACCTCTTGCTGCTGGAGCGGTCCTTCCCCGCTTCGGCCACGCCGAGTCAAGCAGGCATCCACGCCCCGCCTGCCCCCGGGGCGTGACGGACTCACGGCACCTGCCCGTGGCCGGAGCGGGCCCCACCCAAACCCCGTACCCAGCGATCCGACGAAGGAGTTGATCCGGATGCCCAGCCGTCACCCCCGCGGCTTCACCTGCGGCCAGCGGACCTTCGTGCCACCCGGCCTCGTCACCGCGGCCCTGGGCATGGCCAACAGCGTGCCTCCGGCCTGGGACGGGCTGGTGCACGTGGCTGACGACGTCGGCACACTGCTGACCTGCACGCTCCAGTCCCACCGCGGTCGGGTCCACCACGGAGTGGTGCTGAACCTGCGGGGTCCGAACGCCGGCACCGTCTGGGCGGCCTGGCGCGACGGCGCCGAGCCTTGCCTCGCCGTGCTGCTTCCCGATTGCCCCGCCACGACCGCCGACGGTGACGAGGGGTGCAGCGAGTTCGCCGGGCACCCCGGCACGCACAGCTGGGAGTTGGCCGACCCGGTCCTGCCGCCCGCTCTCCTCATGACCTTCGGTCCGCTCCTCACCCAGCAGGCGCGGCCACCCGACGGCCGTGTGCTCGACGCCGCCTCCCGTTTCCACCGACCGACCAAGAACAGGAAGAACCCCGCACGATGAACCCCGCGGCCCCCTTGCCTTCCGCCTTACCTGCCACCGAGTCCGATGGCGCAGCCCGCTCGGTGCGGCAGTGGGTGATCACCACGACCACCGGTGAGCGCACCACCGGCTACCTGCCGCCCTGGGCGGCCGAGGACCCCAGCGAACAAGACCTGCTTCCGGACGAGATGGCCGCGCGCCTCGCCGGCCTCGGCCACGTCGCCGAGTTCCCCGGGCCGGCGGGGTTGGAGATCCTGCGCGCCGGCATCACCTTCACGCCGCACGCTGCCGCGCCCGAGCCGGCCATCCCCGTCGCCACGGTGTGGGTCGCCGACGCCTACCAGATCGCCGACCTCGACCCGACGGGACCGGCCGAGATCGTCCAGAGCCTGCGCTCCGTCGCCGACCGACTCGACCACGTCGCCATCCCCCACCTCAACGACATCCGCGCCGCTTGGACCACCCACCACACCTATCGGACGGGGGCCCGCCCGTGAGCACCGACACCACACCCGCCGCCGCGGACCCCCAGAGCACCAGCACCAACCAACTCGCTCGCATCGCTGTGTCGTTCGCGGCCGGTCAGGTCAGCGCCCGCGCCCTGTACGCCCACCACCTCGCGTTCCTCCGCGAAAAGGCCGGCCTCTCCCTCCAAGGACTGGCCGACCAGTGCCACTACGAACAGTCCTACCTCCACCGCCTGGAAACCGGCGGCCGCCTCGGCACCCTCACCGTCGCCCAAGCCCTCGACCGCTACTACGCAACCGGCACCCTCCTCGCCGCCCTCTGGCGCCTAGCCAAACGCGAAGCCAAACACGCCGCAAACGGACTCACCGCCCTGGAAGCCGCCGCGACGAGCCTCCAGGAATACGCCCTCACCACCATCCCAGCTCTGCTCCAGACGCCCGCCTACGCCGAAGAGCAGTTCGTCACCACCAGCCCGCAGCCGGCGGAAGCCCTGACCGCACAGATCGACGCACTCCTCCAACGCCAAGCCCGCCTCACCGAGCCCACACCCCACCCCCTCCGCTACCGCGCCGTCCTCGACGAGTTGGTCCTCCACCGCGCCGCCCGCAACCCCGCCACCTGGGACGGCCAACTCGACCACCTCATCACCACCGCCCAGACCCCCAACGTCACCCTCCAACTCCTCCCCC
>NZ_JBAGKC010000039.1:0-53743 GCF_037034245.1 Streptomyces sp. CA2R106 | reverse complement strand
TCCGGTGGTGAGGCGATTCTGAGAAGTGCTCTGACTCGCGCTGTGCGCACGGGTCCGCACTGTCGGCCTCAGCTCGGACGGGCCGGTTCTGCTGCTCGATGTACTGCTTCACGATCGACAGTGGAGCCCCGCCGACCGACCCGGCGAAGTACGAGCCGGACCACAGCCTCTGTGCCCGCCGGTAGTGTCGGACCAGTTCCGGATACTCCTGGCGGAGCCTGCGGGAACTGACGCCCTTGAGGCTGTTGACCAGCTTGGACAGGGCAACTTTCGGCGGGAAGTTCACGAGCGGGTGGACGTGGTTGTTCTCGCCGTTGAACTCGACCGGCTCGCATGCGAACTCGGCGCAGACGGCCCGCATGATCTCTTCCATGCGCGTCAGGTGGGCGTCCTTGAAGACCTTGTGCCGGTACTTCGTCACGAAAACCAAGTGGACGTGAAGAACGAAGGCACAGTGTCGGCCAGTACGGATGTTCTGATAATCGGCCATAAACCAACTGGAGTAGGATGATCGATATGCAGTTGAGATACAGCTTCCGTCTGTATCCGAATGGTCCTCAGCGCTCAGCGTTAGCCAGGGCGTTCGGGTGTGCGCGGGTGGTCTACAACGATGCGCTTCGCGCCCGTGAGACCGCCCGCAGCGCAGGCGAGGCGTTCCCGAAGACCGGGGACCTGTCCAGACTGCTGATCACCGAGGCCAAGCTCACCGAAGAGCGCGCATGGCTCGGCGAGGTGTCCGCCGTCGTCCTCCAGCAGTCCCTCCGGGACCTGGACACCGCGTACCGGAACTTCTTCGACGGCCTCAAGGGCAAGCGCCCGCGCATGGGAGCGCCCCGGTTCAAATCCCGCAAGGACAACCGGCAGGCCGTACGGTTCACCGCGAACGCCCGATGGAAGATCACGACCGGCGGGGACCTGTCCTTGCCGAAGATCGGCAACGTGCGGGTCACGTGGTCCCGCAACCTCCCCTCCGTGCCGTCCACGGTGACCGTGATCAAAGACGCTGCCGGGAGATACTTCGCGTCCTTCGTCGTGGAGACCGGCCCCGAGACGCTGCCCGACGTGGCAGCCGCCGTCGGCATCGACCTGGGCCTGGGGCACTTCGCGGTCCTCTCCGACGGCACGAAGATCGCCGCCCCGCGCTTCCTGCGCCGGGCTGAGAAGAAACTCAAGAGGGAACAGCGCCGCCTGTCCCGCAAGGCCAAGGGAGCGAAGAACAGGGACAAGGCTCGCATCAAGGTCGCTCGCGCTCACGCGCGGGTGGCCGACGCACGGCGCGAGTTCCACCACCGGCTCTCAACGAGGATCATTCGCGACAACCAAGCGATTGCCGTTGAGGACCTGGCGGTGAAGGGGCTCGCCCGTACGCGCCTGGCCAAGTCCGTCCACGACGCGGGGTGGTCCGCGTTCGTGGCGATGCTGGAGTACAAGGCTGCGAAGTTCGGCCGTAGCTTCCTGCGCATCGGACGGTTCGAGCCGACCTCCCAGGTCTGCTCGCAGTGTGGCGTCAAGGACGGCCCCAAACCCCTGCACATTCGCGTGTGGGAATGCGGGGCTTGCGGGGCTGTCCTCGACCGGGACATCAACGCGGCGGTCAACGTCGCCAAGGCCGCCGGACTGGCGGTGTCAGCCTGTGGAGCGCAGGTAAGACCGGTACGCGTACCGGCCCAGCGCGGTGAAGCAGGAACCCACCGAGACGGTCAGTCGACCGTGGTAGGAATCCCCGGGCTCTAGCCCGGGGAACGGAAGTCAATGCAGCACCCTGACCAACTGGAACAACGTCTCCCAGCGCTTCAACGACCTGCCCGCCTGGGTCGCCTACGACAGCCCCGGCGGCTGGGGCGACCCGGACTCCGTGGACATCGGCAACGGCTCCAGCGACGGCCTGACCGTGGACGAACGCCGCACCGAGATGACCTTGTGGTCCATCTCCGCGGCCCCCCTGGTCCTGGGCACCGACCTGACCCACATGGACGCCACCGACCTGTCCCTGCTCACCAACGACGAGGTCCTCGCCGTCGGCCTGTTCAACCTGTCCGGCGCCACCGCCAACGTCACGGCCAACTGGTCCGACCTCGGCTCCTCCACCAACTCCTTCACCGCCTCCCTGCCCAGCCACGGCTCCCGCCTGCTGAAGGTCACCCCGGCCGCCGGCCACGGCACCATCGGCGCGAAGATGGTCAGCAAGCTCTCCGGCCGCTGCGTCGACACCCCCCAGGGCACCACCTACAACACCACCCAGCTCGCGGTCTGGGACTGCAACGGCGCCCCCAACCAGAACGTCGTCTACACCACGTCGTCCAGGACGCTGGTCCTGGAAGGCAAGTGCTTCGACGCCTACGACAACCAGACCGCCGCCGGCACCCCGGTGGAGTTGTACGACTGCAACGGGCAGACCAACCAGCAGTGGAACAAGAACAGCGACGGCACCTTCACCGGCGTCCAGTCCGGCCTGTGCCTCGACGTCACCGGCGAAAGCAACCCCAACGGCTCCGGCCTCGAACTGTGGACCTGCAACGGCGGCAACAACCAGCAGTGGACCCTCGGCTGACCTGCGCGCCGCGCCGGACCCCGCGGCGCCGGGCCGCAGTGCCCGGCGCCTGCGGAGGGCGGGGTCAGCGGGCGGTACGGATCAGCAGGGCCGCCGTTCCGCGGGCCGGGAGCGTGACGCGCAGGCTTCCGGCCGGCCCGGAAGGCAGCGGAGTGGGGTCCGCCCCGAGGTAGGAGCAGGCGAACGCCTCGGTGAACGGCACATGGAGACGGATCTCCGCCGCGACCTCCTCGTCGGCGAACGACTGCAAGCGGACCGTGAAGGCCCCCTCCTCCTGGGGCAGCAGGCCGACGACACGCACCTCGGGCTGCTCCACCGTGAGGACGGAGCTTCGCGGCCCGCCGCCGGACCCGGCGCCCTGCGCCCTGATCGCGTGCAGGGGGTGGCCGGGGTCGGCGGCGCGCGTGCCGAGCGCCGCCGGCGGTTCCTCAGGAGCACCGCCGCGTACGGAGACGCTGTAGCGGAAGGTCTGCTCGAACGCCTGGCTGCTGGGGAAGTTGGTGTCCCAGATGTTGTTGTGCACCCAGGAGTACAGGGTGCCGGGCTCCTGGCCGGGCACCGACGGCGGATAGGGCACGTAGGGGATGGCGATGTTGCCGTGCTGCACCAGGGGCGCGTCGTGGGTGGCCCAGCCGACGGCGGTCCCGCCCTGGGCCAGGGACACCCAGCGGCGGATCGCCCGCATGTGCCGCGCCGACCCGGGGACCAGCGGCAGGTCCGTTCCCACGGTGCCGCCGCTGCTCTCCATCCGGACCACCGGGTCGGTCAGGGCGAAGGGGAACGCGAAGAAGGCGCTCTCCTTGGTCATGGTGGCCGGCTTGGCCAGGTGGTTGGCGATGTCGAGCCGGGGCACGCCGTGGGCCAGGGTCAGCGTCGTGCGGAGTTTCGCGCCGCCCGGCGGGACGCACTCGTAGACCAGGGTCTCGGCCACCGCTGAGGAGGTCCGTTCCACCAGCACCGCGGGCGGGGCGACGTCGCGCCCGGCCAGGAGGTGCATGGAGTCGTCGGCGACCGTCTTGCTCGACTGGTGGTTGAAGCCTCCGGCCGTCGCGTACCGGTCGTAGACGTACCCGTTGAAGCCGAACACCGCGTCGGGGTCGACGAGTTCGGCGCCCGTGGACTTGTCCGTGATCGACGCGACGCGGTTGCCGCGCAGGTCGACGCGGACGGTCAGGAACTCGTTCTCGAGCACGGTGTCCGGCACCGGCACACCGGCCCGCGCCCCGTCCGCCGGCTCCCCCACGGCGCCCGCGGCGCCCGCGGCGTGGACGTCGAGCCGCACCGTCCCCAGCGACGGTACGTCCGTGACGGTCACATGGAGGAAGCGGCCGGCCGACCGGTGCAGCGGGTTGGTCTGCGCCTCCTCGGCGACCGGCAGCGCCGATCCGGTCCGGCCGTCGGTCACTTCGGCGGGCACGTCCAGCGGCAGCACGCTCTCGGGGACGAAGAAGCGCACGACGTCGGTACGTATCCGGCTGCGGGTGTTGACGACATGGAAGCTCGCCCGCGCGCCGGGCTGCTGGGGCAGCGTGTCCGCCAGCCGGTGCGCGGCCCGCTCCAGCAGCGCCAGCGCGCCGTCGTGGGCCCGTACCGCCTGGCCGTACTTCCAATGCCACTGCTGCTCACCGGAGCCGTGGCCCTGGCAGCCATACGTCCACGGGTCGCCGGCTCCCCAGGTGTGCTCGTTGAAGAGGGACACGGCGCGGTACACCGTGCCGGTGTCCCGGGTCCCGGCCGCGGTGCCCGCCGCCCCGCGCAGGTCGGCGAGGGCGTCCAGGGTCCGGGCGTCGGCGAGCGCGGACTGGGCGGCGCGGTTCATCGCCAGCGGTGCGGCGCCCGCGCCGACTCCGTCCACCCACCAGTCCGACCAGTCGCCCTCGAAGGTCTCCAGCCGGTCGCCGAGGCGCTGTTCGGCGTCGTCGAAGAAGTCCTCGTGCCGGGAGATCCGCAAGATGGGGTAGGCCCAGTCCTCGTTCCAGCGGCGCACGGTCTCGGCGGCCACCAGGCGCGGCGGGCCGTTGTCGGCGAAGGTGCCCAGCACCCGCAGGTGCAGGATGTCCCACGGGTAGGGGTCGGCCTCGTAGGCGGCGTCGAGGATCGGGTAGCCGGGGACGCCCTTGCCCTGGTGCGGCACCGCGTGGCCGGCCAGCGCGGTCAGATAGGCCGGGAGCAGGTCGTCGACGGCGGCGTGCGACTCGTCGAAGCCGATGATCGACCCCTCCATGTACGCCAGGCCGTGCGGGGTGTCGGTCCGCCACACCAGGACCGATTCCCCGTCCGCGGTGCGCCAGCGGAACAGCCGCGGCAGCCGGGCGCCGCCCACCAGGTGCGGCGCGGCCCGGCCCGCCCAGTTGTGCGCGACGGACAGCCGGCGCACGCCGTGCGCGGCCAGCGCGTCCTGGAGCCCGACCACCTGGCCGGGCACGTCGGTCTGCATGGCGGTGGTCAGCGGCACGCCGTAGGTGTCGCGGACCTCGACGGCGTCGCGGAGGAGCTCGTGCAGTTCGTCCACCGAGCAGGTCTCGCTGTGCAGGTTGAACGGCAGGGCGGTCAGCTCGATCCGGCCCTCGCGGACCCGGCGGACGAACTCCTCGACGCGCGCGGCCGGCCGGTGCGCCACCCAGTCGGTGAAGGTGCTGAGCCCCTCCACCGACCAGCGGTAGCGCGCCTCCGGCGGCCAGTCGTCGGTGGCCCGGATCAGCTCCAGGCAGGTGTCCAGGGCCGCGCGGCCCTCCGCCAGCACCGTGCCCTGCGGATCGGTGTAGCCGATGTCCAGGTGGGCGTGCTGCACCAGGTGGACGGTCCAGTGCCGCTGCGGCCTCAGCCGGAGGGCGAGCGGGCCGGGCAGGCCGAGTTCCGGCAGGTCGAGTGCGACGTCGGTTTCCTGTGCGACCTCAGGCACGAGCACCCGCACCGAGCCGGCCGGACCCGCGATCACCTCGCAGTCGGTCGCGGCGCCCCCGGCGGTCCGGACGGACGCGGAGCTGATCGGCCGCGGCAGGGCCGGCTCGACGTCGACACGCACCGACTGCCTCAGCCCCTCCCCGGGGCCGCGGCGCAGCAGGGGCTCCGGGGAGAGCCGGACGGTCATGGCGCCGTGCTGGTGCTCCTGCCGGTGTTCGTGGGCGACGGCACGCTCCCGCAGCAGGTCGCGGGCGATCGTGGAGTCCCACCAGGAGGGGCGGGTGTGGCGGTCGGTCATCGGAGAGTGCTTTCTGCGGCGGCGGGTCGTGATCGGGAGGCGGGGCGGCGGTGGGGGCTGCGGCGGGTCCGACGGGGACCCGGCCGACAACAGGTCAGCGACGGGCCGGCCGGGCGCGGTCGTTCAGCTGGTGCGGTCGTAGTCCTTCGGGCTCCACGCCAGCAGGGAGAAGAGCTGCACCGCCGCGGCCTGGTTGAGCGTGCCGACCGGCTGGGCCGGGTCGGGTGCGCCGCCGTTGCCGGCCTGGAAGCGGAACAGGCCGGTGGCCGGGTCGCGGTTGTCGGCCCACAGCCGGTCGGCGTACGCGCTCAGGACCGCCCGGTAGCGCGGGTCGTGGTGCTGGGAGTCCAGCAGCAGCAGGTCCTGGAAGAGGAACGAGTTGAAGACGGCCGGCTGCTGGTAGAGGCGGTCGTCCGCGGTCCAGTAGGCCAGCGCGCCGTCGGCGTCCTGGACCGCCTGGTCGAGGTAGGCGCGCTCGCCGGTGGCCCGGTACAGCTCGGTGGCGGTGCCGATCATCGCGCCGGAGTTGTAGCTCCACAGCGTGGTGTCGACGCTGCCGTCGTCGGCCCGGTCGTTCTGGTAGAGGCCGGCGGACTGCCGCAGGCACTGGCGGTTCCAGTCGTACGCGCGCCGCGCCCAGTCGAGATAGGACGGCTGGTGGGTGATCTGGTAGAGCCCGGCGGCGAGTTGGGCGGCCAGGCCCGTGACGTTGGCGGCGCGGATGGTGTTGGCGTCGGTCTCCACCCAGTGCATGCCGCCGGGGCACGCCTTGGTGGTGTCCTCGTCCCACGCCCGGGTGTCGGTGGCGAAGGCGGCGCGGGCCCCGGCCAGCATGGCGGGGTCGCCCTTCGCGCGGTACTGCGTGAGGAACGACAGGCCGACGACAGCGTTGTCGTCGAAGAAGAGGTCGCCGCCGGTGCCGAGGGGGGCGGGCAGGTAGGAGTCGTAGCCGGGGTGGGCGGGGTCGGTGGAGGCGTACTGGGCGAGCGCGGCGAACCGGTCGGCCACGTCGGTTTCGGTGGCGCCGGACGGGTGCGGGATGTTCGCCACGTAGAGGGTCGCCTGCGTGGCCTCGCGGAACTCCCAGAGGTAGGAGTACGGGTTGGCGCCCGCCGACGCGGGGGTGGACTCGCGGTAGAGGCCGTGGCCCGCGGGGCCGAGGTACAGGTCGCGTTGGAGGGCGGTGTAGCTCGCCTGCGCGCGGGCGGCCCAGTCGGTCTGCGGCCGGGCGGTGCCGTGGTCGGCGGCGGGGGCTGCGGTGGCGGCCGGGGCGGCGAGGAACCCGGTCGCCGTGGTGGCCAGCACCGTCAGCAGCAGGCCGGTACGGCGGATGGCACGTGGACTTCCCATGGGAGTACCCCTTGTCAGACGTTCAGCTTGAGGCTGGAGACGAAGAACCGCTGGGAGGCGAAGAAGAGGACCACCGTCGGCAGCGACACCACCAGGGCGCCGGCCAGTACCACCGGCGGGCCCACGTTGGAGTAGTTGCCCTGGAGGTCGGCGAGAGCGGCCATCACCGGCCGGATGTTGCGGCTGGTGGCCAGGGTGATGCCGAAGAGCAGGTCGTTCCAGACGGCGACGAATTGGAAGACGAACGCGGCGACCATCGCGGACCTCGACAGCGGCAGGTAGATGCTCCGGAACAGCCGCCACCACGAGGCGCCGTCCAGGCGGGCCGCCTCGATCACCTCGGGCGGCAGGCCGGCGGCGAAGTTGCGCAGCACGAAGAAGGCGAACGGGATCGCGATGGCGACGTAGATGACGACCATGCCGATCTGGGTGTCGTACAGGCCGGTGTTCGCGTAGGCGAGGAACAGGGGCCGCAGGAAGACCTGGAGGGGCAGCAGGGTGCCGGTGTAGATGAGCCAGAACCACAGCGTGCGCCGCCGTACCGGCATGACGGCCGCCGCGAACGCGGCGAGTGAGGCCAGCAGGACCGCGGCGGCCGAGCTGACCGCCGCGTAGTACAGGCTGTTGGCCATCGCGGGGCCGAGGTCGGCGAGTTTCCAGGCGGAGCGGACGTTGGCGAACAGGCCGAAGCTGTTGGGGAACCAGCGCGGGCTGCCGGTGTAGTGCGACACGGACGTCAGGCCGTTGACCAGGAGCAGGTAGGTGGGCACGAACCACAACAGGGCCACCAGCACGACGACACAGTTACGGACGATTCTGCTCATGTCACACCTTGCTCGAAGAGGGCAGCTGGCGACGCAGGTAGGTCCACGACGCGATCAGCACGACGACGGTCAGCAGCACCGCGATGGCCGCACCGGCGCCGGGCCGCAGGAACAGGAAGGTCTCCTGGTACATGGACACCGCGAGCGTCTCGGTGGCCCGGCCGGGGCCGCCCTGGGTGAGGACGAAGATCAGGTCGAACGCCTTCAGGCCGTTGACCAGGCTCATGCCGATCACGATGATCGTGACCGGCCGCAGCTGCGGCAGGACGACATGGCGGAACCGCGCCCAGGGACCCGCGCCGTCCAGTGCCGCGGCCTCCACGGTCTCCGGCGGGATGCCCTGGAGGCCGACCATGAAGAGGATCACCGCGACCCCGGTGGCCTGCCAGGAACTGGCGATGATCATCACCACGGTGTTGCCGGGCCATTCGAGCAGCCAGTTGCCCGCGAGACCACCGAGGTGCAGCCCGCGCAGCGCGCTGTTCACCGCTCCGTCGCTGGTGAGCATGAAGTTCCACACCACGGCCACGGCCGAGCCGGAGATCGCGTACGGGATGGTCACGGCCAGCCGCGCGGCGCGGCTCCACCGGGTGGCGTCGGTGAGCAGCGCGATCACCAGGCCCATGCCGGTGGGCAGCACGATCGCGCCGCCCACCCACATCAGCGTGTTCTCCAGCGACCGCAGCAGGTTGGGGTCGGAGAGGAAGTCGCCGTAGTTGGCGAACCCGATGAAGGTGGAGTGGGTGTAGTCGCTGAAGAAGCTCCGGTAGAGCGTGTAGCAGAAGGGCGCCAGCAGCACCACCACGACCAGCAGGGCGGCCGGCAGCAGGAACGCTCCTGCCGTGAGCCGCTCGCCCCATGGCGCGCCGGCCCGCTTCCCGCGGCCGGGCGGCGCGTCCGGGGCGCCGGACCGCGGGCCCGGCCCGGTCCGGATCGAATCGGTCGTCACACTCATGAGCCGCCCTTCCGCCAGATGTCCCACTCGGAGTCCGCGCGCTTGCGCATCGAGGCGAGCGTGGAGCGGACCGCGGTGGGATGGATCATGAAATTGCCCAGGTCGAGGATGTTCCCCTGGATGAGGTTGGGCGGGCTGGCCTCGTTGTAACGGGTCAGCAGCGTCCGCCGGTTGCGCGCGATGTCCTGCTGCACCTTCTCGATCACGGGGTTGGCCGCGCGCACCGTCGAGTTCGCCGAACTGTCCTGGAGGAAGTCCGACCACACCCGCTGCACCCGCGGATCGAGCCAGTGGGAGACCGCGGCGACGGCGCCCGCGTGGTCCGCGGCCCGCTTGGGCACCGCGAACACACCCGACTCGGCGATGACCGACGGCCGGGTGCCCGCGTGCACCGTGGGCATGATGAAGGCGCCGTAGTCGACGCCCGGTTTCAGGCCGGCCGCCGCGATCGCGGCCGACTCCCAGCTGCCGTGCAGGAACATCCCCAGCTTGCCGGCCTTCATCTGCGCGGGGCCGTTGGCGCCGTCGAAGTCCGGGGCGGTCATCCACCCCTTCGCGTAGAAGTCCCGCCAGATCGTCATCGCCTCCACGGCGACGTCGTCGGTGTACGCGGCCCGGCCGTTGATCAGCCGGGTGTAGAAGTCCGGGTCCAGCTTGCTGACGAGTTCCTCGAACCACTCGAAGGCCGGCCAGACCCCGTTCTGCGTGGCGAGGAAGGGCGTCACACCGTTCTTCTTCAGCACCTCGGCGTTGTGCGTGAACTCCGCCCAGGTGGACGGCTCGTTCAGGCCGTACCGGGTGAACACCTTCTTGGCGTAGAAGAAGACGTAGGAGGACTGGTACAGCGGGATGCCGTACACCTTGCCCTCGTAGCTGACCGCCTGCTCCAGCTCGGACGAGACCCAGCCGCGGCGCACGGTGTCCCGCCACAGGCCGCTGAGATCGCTGAGGCCGCCGGAGCGGGCCAGGGAGTACAGCGGGTAGCCGGAGGCCCACTTGACCACGTCCGCGGCCCGGTTGGTCTGCACCGAGGTCTGGACCACCTCCTGGTAGGAGGTGGTGGAGGCGTTCGAGAGCGGACGCAGGTCGAAGCCGCACAGCCGCTTGAGCACCGCCCCGGCCTTCTCGTACCCGCCGGACCAGGTGGCGTTGTCGTTGTAGAGGTTCACCGCCCCGGGCACGCTCGTGGTGGAGCTCCCCCGGGCGCACGCGGTGAGCGTCGCGGCGAGGGTGAGTCCGCCGAGCCCGGCGAGCAGCCGGCGGCGCGTAGGACCGTCTGAGGGGTGCGGCGAGCCGACGGGCGGCGTCCGGTGATCAGCGCGGCCAGGTTGCATCGACCTGTCCTTCCGTCGTGTGCGCCCTGGCCGGAGGCCGGCTGCCGGGTGCACGGTCGCTCCGAAGGTAACGGTAACAAAATGGTGAGGCAAGGGTTCATCCGCGAGAAATCAAACTGTGCCTGATGAGAGGCGGTTCACCTTGCGCCCCCTGTCGGGGCATCATGGGGAAGCGCTATGGTACCGATACCGAAGCGGTGGCTCGCGGCGGCGAGCCGCCGCCGAACAGCCACCCGTCATGAGGAAAGGTGTCCTTCGTGCATCAGGACGGCAGTGCTCTGCCCTACCAGCCGAACCCCCGCTATGGCGCCGTGGGCGCGCCGGTCCGGCGCGGCTGGGCGGCGGCCCTGGCCGCGGTGCCGGCGGCGGCCGGAGTGCTCGCCGTGGACGGACCCTGGGCCGTGGACTGGGACGCGGTGCGCCGCGCGCTCGCGGCGGTCCGCCCCGACCTGGCCTTCGTGGACATCCGCGACCACCTGGCCCCCTGGGAGGAGATCCGGGCGGATACGGAGGCCGGCGTCCTCGCGGACGACCCGCAATTCGCCGCCCTGTCGCAGGCGTCGCTCGCCGACTTCTTCGCCGAACTGCCCACCGTCGGCGGCGGCTCGGGCCTCACGGTCGTCTACGGCACGGGCGCCGCGCTGGTCGCGCACGACGCCCTCTGGTACGCGGATCTGCCCAAGCGCTACACCGAGGCGGCCGTCGCGGCCGGTACCGTTACCAACCTCGGGCAGCGGTCGGCCGGCAGCCCGGCGGAAACCCGCCGCCTGTTCTACGTCGACTGGCCGGTCCTGGACCGGCACCGGGACGGGCTGGCCGACCGGATCGACCGCTGGCTCGACCTCCAGGACCTGGACGCGCCCGCCTCCCTCGACGGCGAGACGCTGCGGGCGACCGCCGCGCACCTGGTCCGCCGCCCGTTCCGGACCCGGCCGACCTTCAACACCACGCCGTGGGGCGGCCAGTGGGCCCGCCGCGGACTCGGGTTCAACCCCGAGGGGCCGAACACCGCGCTGGGCTACGAGCTGATCGCGCCCGAGTCCGGCATCCTCATCGGTGACGCGGACGGTGCGGGGGGCGGCACGGTGGCGGACGGTGCGGGGGGCGGCGCGGACGCCGGCACGGAGCTCGGCACGGACCCCGGCACAGCAGCGAACACCCCCGCCGCCGAAGTCGAGCTGCCGTTCCAGCTCCTAGTGGCGCTCCACCCCGAACTCCTCCTGGGGCAGCGCGTGCACGACATGTTCGGCACGTCCTTCCCGATCCGCTTCGACTACCTCGACACGGTCGACGGCGGGAACCTCTCGGTCCACTGCCACCCGCAACCGCAGTACATGAAGGACGTGTTCGGCTGGCCCTACACCCAGCACGAGACGTACTACCTCATGGTGGGCAGCGAGCAGAACACCGTCTTCCTCGGCCTGCGCGGCGACGCGGACGTGGCCGAGTTCCACCGCCGGGCGCACGACGCCGACGCCCACGGCACCGCGTTCCCGATCGAGCAGTTCGTCCAGACCTTCCCGGCCACCCCCCATCAGCTCTTCCTCATCCCGGGCGGCACCCCGCACGGCAGCGGCGCGGGCAACGTCGTCCTGGAGGTCAGCGCCACGCCCTACCTGTACTCCCTGCGGTTCTACGACTGGCTGCGCCGGGACGCGCGGGACCGGCAGCGGGCCGTGCACGTGGAACACGCCTTCCGCAACCTCGACACCGACCGCACCGGCGGGGCCGTCGCCCGCGACCTCGTCCAGTCGCCGCGGGCGCTGCGCAAGGGCGAGGGCTGGACCGAGGAGGTCCTGGGGGAGCTTCCGGAGATGTTCTTCGTGGTGCACCGCCTCGCCGTGCGGGCCGGAGCCACCGCCCCCGACACCACCGACGGGCGCTTCCACGTGGTCAACGTGGTCGAGGGGGACGGCGTGCTGGTGCGGACCGGGGCCGGCGACGAGCACCGCGTCGGCTACGCCGAGACGCTGGTCATACCGGCGGCGGTCGGGGACTACACCGTGACCGGTCTCGGGTCGGCGGACAGCCGCGTCGTGAAGGCGTTCGTCAAGTGAGCGCGGAGCCGGGGGCAGCCTGCGGCGGGCAGGCGCAGCCGGGGGCGTGCCTGACCGTACCGCTGCTGGAGATCGGCGGCACCCATGTGACGGCGGCGCTGGTGCGCGTGGGCGGCGGTCCCGCGCAGGTGGTCGCGACCCGGCGGGCGCCGCTGGACGCGCACGGCACCGCCGAGGCCGTCGTCGCGGCCCTGCTGCGGGCCGGTCGCGAGCTGGGGCCGGTGGGCCCGGCCCGCTGGGCGGTCGCGCTCCCGGGGCCGTTCGACTACGCCCGGGGGATCGCCCGCTACCACGGCGTCGGAAAGTTCGAAGCGCTCGACGGGCTGGACCTCGGCGCCGCGCTGCGGGCGGGCCTGCCGTCCTGCACGGACGTGGCCTTCCTCAACGACGCCTGGGCGTTCGCCTACGGGGAGCGGGCCGAGGGCGCCGCGCGCGGCCATGACCGGGTCGTCGGCATCACCCTCGGCACCGGGGTCGGCTCCGCCTTCCTCGCGGACGGCGCCGCCGTCACCGAAGGGCCCGGCGTGCCGCCGCAGGGGCGGGTCGACCTGCTGGTGCACGACGGCCGCCCGCTGGAGGACACCGTCTCCCGCCGTGCTCTGACCGCCGCCTACGCCGGCGCGACGGGGCGGCAGTGGGACGTCCGGGAGATCGCCGCGGCGGCGAGGGGCGGCGAGGTCGCCGCCCTGCGGGTGCTCACGGACGCCTTCGGCGCGCTCGGGCGGGTGCTGGGGGTCTGGGTGCGCCGCTTCGAGGCGGGCGCGCTCGTCATCGGCGGTTCCATGACCGGTTCGTGGGACCTGATCGGACCGGCGCTGACGGCGGGCCTGCTCGCCGGGGGCGCGCAATCGCCGCGGCCGGTGCGGGCGGAGCACGTGCAGGAGGCGGCTTTGGTGGGTGCGGCCTGGTACGTCGCCGGGCCGCGCGCGGACGCCGGTCGCGGTGCCGGGCCGCACGTGGACGCCGACCGCGGTGCCGGTTCGCGCGCGGACA
Organism: Streptomyces sp. CA2R106; assembly: GCF_037034245.1. Classification (NCBI taxonomy): domain Bacteria; kingdom Bacillati; phylum Actinomycetota; class Actinomycetes; order Kitasatosporales; family Streptomycetaceae; genus Streptomyces; species Streptomyces sp. CA2R106. Next base: position 40,477 of record NZ_JBAGKC010000039.1, on the reverse strand, counting down.
CATGCCGGTCCGTGCGCGGAACGGAAGACCACGAGCGTTGACACTATTCTCAGTTGAACGATCAGGGAGGGAGACAGACGTGCCACGCGCGCCGCTCACCGCCGCACAGCCCACCATGAAGCAGGTCGCCACACTGGCCGACGTCAGCGCGATGACCGTGTCCCGGGTGCTGCGCGGCGACACCGGGGTGTCGGAGGACAAACGGGCCCGGGTCGAGGCCGCGGTCCGCGAACTCGGCTACCGCCCCAACGCGTTGGCCCGCAACTTCCGCCACGGCCGGCGCACCGGCACCATCGGGCTGATCGTCACCAACCTGGCGAACCCGTTCTACGCCCACCTCGCCCTCGGCATCGAGGCGGCCGTCGCCGGCGACGGCCTGCGGGTGATGATCACCAACACCGACGGCGACGCGGCGCGCGAACGCGAGGCCGTCCGCGACCTGTCCGCACGCAGGGTCGACGGCATCATCCTCGTGCCGGCCGGCGTGGACCAGTCCTACCTGGCCGAGGAACTCCCATCGGGCCTGCCCGTGGTGACGGTCGCCCGGCCGCCCACCGGCTTCGAGGCCGACTGCGTCCTGGTCGACGACTTCGGCGGCGCCTACGCGGCGACCAGCCGGCTGCTGGCCGCCGGCCACCGCAGGATCGGGTTCCTCGGCAACCCGCCTTCGGTGTACACCGGCTCCGAGCGCTACCGGGGCTACTGCGCCGCGCTGCTGGAGGCCGGCGTGGACCCGGACACCGCGCTGGCCAAGCGCGACCAGGACGACCTGGCCTCCGCCGAACAGGCCGCGACCGAACTGCTCGCGCTGCCGGCACCGCCCACCGCGATGTTCTGCACGAACAACCGCAACACCATCGGCGCGTACCGGGCGCTGCGTGTCCGCGGGATGCGCGCGACGCTGGCCGGCTTCGACAACTTCGACCTGGCCGACCTGCTCAGCGTGCCGGTCCTGGTGGTCGACTACGACCCGAACGAGATCGGCCGGCGCGCCGCCCATCTGCTCGCCGAACGCCTCGCGTCCGACGCGCCGGCGACCCTGCCGCCCCGCCGCGTCGTCATCCCCACCACGGTCACGGCCCACGACGCCGAACAGGCCCCGGCGCCGGGCCGCTGACCACTCGGCGCCGCGCCGACTCGGCTGCCGCCCGGGACACCGCGCCCCGGCTGACCCCCGGTCACATCCGGTCGGTGCCGGGGTCGTCCACCCGGTGCACGGCGGCCTCCTCCGCGCTGGCGGCGCCGCCGTCGATACCGACGTCCTCGGCGACGGTGTCGTCGTCGACGGGCCGCTCGGCGCCCTGGCCCGGTGACCGCAGGCGTCCGGCGCGCTCCGCGCCCGCCTGCGGATCGACCGGTTCACCGGCGCCGTCCGGGCTGTCGCCCAAGCCGCCGTCGGGGTCCCCGGCCGTGTCGGGCACCTCCTCGGCGAGCCGCTCGTCGAGGCTCTCCCCCTCGCGCTGCTCCCGGGCGGTCGTCCCGGCACCCTCCACCGCGAGGGGGCGTTCCGGCGGCGACCAGCCCTTGTCGAGCACCTCGTCGTAGTCGTCCTCGCCGACGGCGTCCTCCATGTCCAGCGGCGCCGCGTCCTGCTGCTCCTCGTTGTCGTCGGTGGGCTGGTAGACGTCGTCTCCGCGTGCTTCGTCGCTCATTTCCGTCCCTCCTGGTCGGTGGGCGATCGGGTCAGGCGGGGGTGCCCGCGGGGCCGCGGCCGGAGCCGCCCTCGCGCAGGCGGGGCAGCACCTCGGTGCGGTAGAAGTCGAAGAACTGCCGCTGGTCGGGGCCGATCTGGTTGACGTAGACCTCGTCGAACCCGGCGTCGGCGTAGGACCGGGCGGTGGCGGCGTGGGCGTCGGCATCGTCGCCGCAGGTCACCGCGTCGGCGATCATGTCCTCGGTGACCAGCGTGCTCGCCTGCCGGAAGTGCTCCGGGGTGGGCAGGATCTGCGGCAGCTCGCCGGGCAGCTGCTCGTTCGGCCACAGCCGGTGCACGGTGCGCACGGCGCGCTCGCGGTCGGTGTCCCAGCAGACCTTCACCCCTCCGACGACGGGCTTGGACCCGCCCCCGGCCCGGCGGAACTGCTCCACCAGGTCCGCGTCGGGCGCCATCGTGACGAAGCCGTCCCCGATCCGCCCGGCCAGCGCCGCGGCCTGCGGGCCGAACCCCGACACGTACAGCGGCGCGGGCTGCTCGGGCACCGTGTAGAGCCGTGCGTTCTGCACCGTGTAGTGGGTGCCGTGATGGGTGACCCGCTCCCCGGCCGACAGCTTCCTGATGACCTGTACGGCTTCCTCGAGCATCTCCAGCCGCTCGGCGGCCTCGGGCCAGGTGTCGCCGAGGATGTGCTCGTTGAGCGCCTCGCCACTGCCGATCCCGAACCGGAAGCGCCCCCCGGTCAGGACGGCCGCAGTGGCCGCGGCCTGCGCGTTGATCGCGGGGTGCAGCCGGACGGTCGGGCAGGTCACGAGGGTGGTGATCGGCAGGGAGGTGACCTGGGACAGGGCGCCGATCACCGACCAGACGAAGGAGCCCTGGCCCTGCTCGTCGTTCCACGGGTGGAAGTGGTCGGAGATCGCCAGCGCCTCGAACCCGGCCTGCTCGGCCATCCGCGCCTGCTCCAGCAGGTCGTGGGGCGCGAACTCCTCCGAGGAGAGGAAGTATCCGTACGCGGTCATGACAGTCCTCTCTGTTGGTGTCCTTCCGCGCCGACTCGCCTGAACGGGAAGGGCGGGGGCGCTCAGTCGCGCAGGCGGTCGAGTCTTCGCCGGGCGGCGGCGAGGGAGCGGCCGCGGGTCAGCGCCGGGTCCTTCCAGGGGTCGGGCCGCGCCAGGCGCTCGTCGATGCCGGCGAGGGTCCAGCGCCTCGCCGTGGTGGCCGGGTCGTCCACCTCGCTCCAGGTCAGCGGCATGGCGAGCGGGGCACCGGCAAGGGCGCGCACGGCGTACGGGGCCACGGCGGTCTGGGCGTAGCCGTTGCGCTGGACGTCGAGGTAGAGCCGGCCGCGCCGGGCCTGCTTCCTCGGCTGGGTGGTGAGTTCGCCGGGATGGCGGTCCGCGAGCACGTCGGCCGCGTCGCGGGCGAAGGCGAGCACGTCGTCGGCGTGGGCGCGGCGGTCCAGGGGCACCAGGACGTGCAGGCCCCGCGAGCCGGTGGTCATCACGGCGCACGGGAGCCGCAGCTCGTCCAGCAGGCCTCGCAGCAGGCGCGCGGCTTCCCGTACGGGGACGAAGTCGTCCCTGGGCGGATCGAGGTCGAAGACGAGGCGGTCGGGGCAGTACGGGCGGTCGGCCCGGCTCAGCCAGCGGTGCGGGGTGATGGTGGCCTGGCCGGCCAGGTACAGCAGGGTCGCGGTGTCGTCGCAGACCGCGTGGGTGACGGTGCCGCCCTCCTTGGGCACGGTCGTGCGGTGCACCCAGTCGGGGAAGTGCTGCGGCACGTCCTTCTGCATGAAGGACCCGCTGCCGATGCCGTCGGGGTGCCGTTCGAGCATCAGCGGGCGGCCGCGGACGTGGGGCAGCAGCCGCGGGGCGACGGCGTGGTAGTAGCGGGCGAGGTCGGCCTTGGTCAGCCCGTCGTCGGGGAAGAGCGGTTTGTCGGCGCGGCCGATACGCACGGTGCGCCCGCCGGCGCGCAGCACCGTCTCGGAACTCATCGCTCGTGCCACCTCCGTCGGCGCTTTCGGCGAAACCGGGCAACGTGCTGCGGCTACCCGCAGCGCACCGGATGACACCCGAGGCTCCTGGGACGCAGGGGGCGCACGGGCCGCAGATCCGCGCCGGTGCGCTGTGACCAGCAAGTACGCCCGTCTCCGCACCCCGGCGCCGGGTTTTCGCCCCCGGCAGGACCCTGAAGGTGGTAGCGGCTGTCCCACCGAACCGCTCTCCCTGGTTGGCGGACCTGCGACCGAGCACTCTTGCGGACATGACCTTCACGTTCGCCCACGACCACGTGGGCATCACCGTCACGCCCGAGGACCTCGACGCCACCATCGCGTGGTACTCGCGCACCCTCGGTTTCGCCGTCGAGCAGCGGTTCGAGGCACATGGCACGACGTTCGTCTTCCTCACCGCCGGTGACGTCAAGATCGAGCTTCTCGCGGGCGCGGCGGACCGGACCACGCCTCCGACCACCATCCTCACGAGCATGCACACCTCGCGCCTGCACCACTTCTGCCTCGCTGTGGCGGATCTCGACGCGGCGGTCTCGCGGCTGCACGAACTCGATGTGCCGCTGATCGGCGGCCCGATGGAGATACCGGCGACCGGTCAGCGCATCGCCTTCGTGACCGACAACGTCGGCACCATCATCGAACTCAGCGACCCCGGCACCTGGATGTCCGGCCGCAAGGCACAGGCATGACGCCGGACCGCGCGGATGTCGCCGCCTCCCAGGACATCAGGCAGGCCCGCTGGCAGCCCGCCGAGGTGGCGAGCCCGCACCTCGACCACCCTGTCCCGGTCGTCGCCGCCAAGGACGTCGCCTACCTCCCCCACGCCAACCGGCTCCAGAACCTCAGCATCTACCTGCCGCGGACCCCGCGAACCGCCGCGCTCATCGGCACCCCCGTCACGTCCCTGCCCGGCGCCGACGCCGCGGTGCGGCACCCGCGGTACCTCGTACACCTCCACGGCGGCGCCTGGCGCGACCCGCGGCTCACCTCCGCCTCGATCGAACCGGCCGTCGCCCACGCGTTCCGCGCCGACGCGCTCACCGGCGAGGCGGCGCCGCCGGTCACCGCCATCGCGTCCCTCAACTACACCGTCTCCCAGATCGACTACCCCGTTCCTCCCGTCATGAAGGACCCTCCCGTTCCTTACGACGCGATCAAGGACAACCACACCGACCCGGCGCGCGAGGCCGTCCATCCGCAGCACGTCAGCGACGTACTGCACGGCTTGGCCCTGCTCGGCTCCCTCGGCCTCGCCGACGGCTCCTACGTCCTGTCCGGCCACAGCTGCGGCGCCTGCCTGGCGTTGCAGTCCGTCCTCCAGCCGCCGCGGCACCACGGTCTCGGCCACCTGCCCGAGCCGCCCCGCCCTGCCGCGCTGCTCGGCCTCAACGGCCTGTACGACCTGCCCGCCCTCGCGACGGCCGAGGGCCTGGGCACCTCCCACGCCCACCTCCGCGACGACTACGAAGCGTTCCTGTCCAGGGCGTTCGGGGCGGACAAGGGCGCCTGGGCGGATGCCAGCCCGGCCGGCTTCGACCCGGTGTCCATCGCCGCACGGGTCCGCGAGGGCACCGCGCCGCCTCTGGTCGTCCTGGACCACAGCGCCGAGGACCAGCTCGTACCGGAGAACCAGCACGAGCGGATGACCGCCACCCTGGCCGAGGCCGCCGGGCTCCGCCTCGCCCGGGGGCACCGGCTCACCGGCCCCCATGCGGCGCCCTGGGAGGAAGGCGTCATGATCTACCAGAGCCTCCTCGACACCCTTCGGCTCCTGCGGGAGGCCCCATGACCGCGGGCCCGCATCCCGCACCGGGAAGCCGATCCCAGGAGGGCTCACCGGGGAGGACTCACCGGCGGCGAGGGCTCACCTTCCGTGCCGAAGTGCGAGCTGCTCGGCCGCGAGCACGACCGATCTGCGCCGGCGGCTGATCTCGTCCTCGCTCTGCGCCGGCCGGCCGCTGAGGAAGGTCGCCAGTTGGGGAACGCTCGACCACCAGGCGGCCAGCCCGATGAGCATGAACAACAGGTGGTCGGCCGGGATGTCGTCGCTGATGTGGCCCTCGCGCTGAGCCGCCTCGATCACCTCGACCTTCGCGCGGTACTTGGCGCCGCGGACCGCGGCGTCACCGGCCAGGGGCCGGGGCGGGTACCTGCCTCCTCCGACCTGGAGCGGATCACCAGGTCGGCGGTCGATCTGCGGGTTGCCGAGGCCGAAAGCCAACCCCGTCTACAGGCGACCAGCCACATCATCGGCGCCCGCCACGTCGCTACCGCGGCAGGCCGTACGCCGGCGACCCGTCTGGCCGAGGCCGCCGTTGCCCGCTCCGCGCGCGCCGTCCGCCCCGGCCCGGCCACCGGGTAAGCCCGCCAAGTCAGCCACCATCGGCCCGACAGCGACCGCCCACCCACGCCGCTGGACATCCCCGTCTCCTCACCGCGGGGCCCTCCGCGAGGGGAACCCGTCTCCCGGGACAGCTCCTCCACCGGCATCTCCGCGCTCCGGCCGTCGGCGAGTCGCCGCTCCACCGCATCGACCGTCGGGGCCGACCGTCCACGTCCGTCGGGGCCGCCTCGGCCCGTGGGTGTGGCGGGGCGGGGGTGACGCTCGGCGAGTGGCGGAGGGCGCACCTCGCGGTCACCCGGTACTCCGGCCCGGGCGGGCACCGGGTTCCCGGACACCGTCGGCGAGCCAGTTCCGCAGTTCGGCGTGCCGGAACTGGTACGCCGGGCCGGCGACCCGCAACAGACCGGCCCGGTGCGCCCAGTGGAGAAAGCGGACCAGGCGCAGCGGCAGCAGCCGGTGGCGCCGGTACTGGAGCAGTGTGATGCCGTAGCGCAACCAGGGACGCCCGCCCGCGAAGTACACCGCCACCGCGGACAGCAGAGTCGCCGGCCCGGGGGGAAGGAAGGCCCAGGGAACGGTCAGCGCCATCACCACGGCGGTGAGGACGAGGTCGTGGCGCAGAGGGGCCCCGGGATGGAGCACGGGTTGCGACTCGGCGCTCCCGAACCAGGTTGCGCTCGCGAGAGCGGCGAGACAGACGATGCCGTACGTCAGGGGCGAGCCCAGGCCGAGCCCGAGCCACACCGCGACCAGCTCGACACGCTCTTTATCGCTCACGAAATCTGAACCGAAGGAGAGCGACAGCGTCGTCACGAGCATCACGAGTGAGGGCAGACCGCACAAGAAGAGAAGGTGCAGCAGATCGGGCAGCAGACCGGCGCACCACTCCCGTAACCGGTCGCGGGTGATCCGGACCCTGCGGCGGTGGGAGACCATCCTCAGCGGCTGCATACCTGGAAACCGAGACAAGCCGCTGCCGAGCAGGTTCACCAGAACGAGAACCACGACACCGGCGACCTGCGACGCCGAGCTATCGATACGCAGAATCTGCACCGCCAAGGGTGTGATGACGGCCAGTCCGCCGAGCACCGTGAGGATGTACTGGCAGCGCTCGGGCAGCCGACTTCCCTGGTACGGGGGCAGCCGGTGCAGAACCATGTCGGCTGCTCCTCCGACGTCCTCCTGTGGCGGCCCTGCCGATCGGCCGGCGCCGCTGAGCGCGGTCAGCCATCGCACCGCGGCCGCCGCGTCGTACCCCGGAGCCGGGTGGGCGGCAACGGCCACGGGAATCAGCCGGGGGAGCAGGATGCGGTCCATCGCGTCCACGTCCGGGCAGACGAGCAGTCCCCGCGGGTCGTAGCCGCCTGCGTAGACCGTGGTGGCCAGGTGGAGCCGCCATGGCGTGGACAGGAGGCCGGCCACCACATCGAGGTGGTCGATCACCTCGGCCCAGGCCTCCTGTTCCGCCACCGGACGTCCACGCAGCACCTGCTGCAGGTAGTGCCGCACCTGGTGCTCGGTCATCGCCCCGAGGGACACGGTCGCCGCGTGCGTCAAGGTGCCGGCCCGTTCAGCCAGGCGTCGATAGCTGTCGGTACGGCAGGTCAGGATCAATGGCGCCGGGCCACCGAAGTCCGCGACGGCGACGCCCTCAACTTCTCAGCCGCCCTTACCGCGACCGCGCCCGCGCCCATCCACGTGATGCTCGTGCTCGCCGCCACGGATTCAAGCGGCCGGCCACGGGAGAAGGTGTCCTTCCTCCGCCGTGCCACCGCCGAGCCGGGGCGGGAGCTGCGGCTCGCCAAGTCGTACCCGCTGCGCTCGACCGCACGCTGGAAGGTCTCCCCGGGCTCCTATTCCCTCGCCCTCCAGATCAACGGCCGTCGCTTCCCGGCTGTCGCCTTCACTGACAGTGAGGATGTTCACGAACGTCTCCCAGAGGGGTCTGACTCGCCACCTGACACTGCCGAGCAGTCCCGAAACGAGCAGTGTCATTGACAACGATTGCAAAACCTCTGTACTCACCGACCGACTCAAAGACCCACCACACCCGCGTCCTGCGGGATGAAGCGCACTCCGGGAAAAGCCACATGCGGAGACGGGACACCACGGGGCAAGACGCGAGCAAGGGATCGGAAAACTGCCTCCAAAACAGAGTCGGTACAACTGGCCACGGTGGGCGACGCCTGGAGCATCGCCCCGCCGGCGGGCAGCGGACAGACACGGAAGAATGCCCCGCTTTTTTCCAAGGTGGCCGTGCCACCGATACGGCGGAGCAGCTCTTCGGGAAGAATGGTTACCCAAGCGTAGCCCCGCAGGGTGTTCCTACTTTCCCGAACGGACATCGCTGGCCTCCGCCGCAATCCGACGTCAAGGTTGGTCCGATCATCGAAGAATCCGTGCTCGACCCTGCCGAACGCCGGATTCAAACTTGCGCACGACTCCGCCACCGACGATGCAACTTGTGAGCAGAACTCTGCGTCACGCGCCTCATCGTCGGTGCAGGGTACGGTAGCCGAGAGTGAAAGGTATTTCGGATCGTCAAAAATGGATGGAAACGTGCGGACTCTGGTGAGCTGCTCCTCGTTGTCTGTGTTCAGCGATGCCTCCGCCCAGAAGGGGGCGTCGCACAACTCCATTACGAAAGCCCGCCTCCGCTCGGGCCGGTCCACAAAGTTCACCGACCGATCGTTCGCCGTTCGCACTACCCCCCCGGACCAACGGACACCGGCATTCCCTTCACGCCCTGCGAAGAGCACGGATTCCCAATAGTCGAACCACTGCCGAATCACCGCGCCCCGACCCCGTCCACCGTACGCGTCGATGATCACCTCGACATATAGATCCACTTTTCTTCTCTCTCTTGGCTACTGACAACCGACACAACGCACGGGAGCCTTGAAGTGCTTCCCACATTTTACCCGGCCCCCTCAGCAGTCACCGCCGAGGGCGCAGGCTGGCCCCTCGGACAGGCCGGAGAAGATAGATTTCAGCGCTCCGCCAACGACGGCGACAAGGATCGATCCGCCCGTGGCACCCACACCCGCGTAGGGCACCGGCGGCGGCTGCGGCATGGGGTTGGGAGTGGACATTGGCTGTGGCGACTCCGTCGATTCTGGGGTAGCACTCGGCGACGCACCGGGGGCGGGTGGCGCCGTACGGCGGGTACGCTTCTTGTCCGTTCCGTAAAATCTCATTCCTGGATATTTATTACTATCTCCCGACCATACTCGCCCCTTACCTTGATTGGAGACGAAAGATTTGGCAGCCACCCCCGGGCCGCGGAAAACCTCACGGCCATCACCCTTCGAATCCATGTAAGTCTGCAGCTTGCTTACATACCGATTTAGATCGATTGGACCATCGCGCTTACCGTATTCATTATTTGGCTTTACTTCCCAGATATAAACCCCGTCGGGCGTCCAGAGGATCAAGTCGGCTTGACCGAAGTCCGCTTTCCCGTTTCCACTCGCACCTTCGATATAATTCGCACGCCATCCACTTTTGCCAATATCAACGGTTACATATCCGTGAACTTTGTTCTCTTTGGCCCACTCTTGCACGGCGTATCCGCTCTGACACACGCTGGCATCGTGGGCCGACATATTAGCTGTGGCCCCACCGCCGCACTCGCTAGACACATTGGATTTACCACCGTTCCGGACCACCGGCTTGCCTTCGCCGGAACCTCCGTCGCCAGAATTCCCGGGCGGGTCAGGGGTGCCGTGGCTGCATGAGAGTTCTCCGGTAGCGCATTCTTCGGTTTGCAGGCCGTCGGGGTCGGCACCGGTGACGGGGTTGTCGGCGGCGTAAGCGTAACCGTTGATCTGCTGGGGGTCGGTGAGTTCGAGGACGGGGTCGAGAGAGGTGAAGCGGCCGGTGGTGGGGTCGTAGTCGCGGGCACCGAGGTGGGTGAGATCGGTGGTGGTGTCCTGAACGCCGCCGACGAAGCCGTGGTCACCGGCCCAGGGGCCCATGGTGGTGGCACGGTCATTGCCGAAGGGGTCGGTGCGGCGGTAGGTGACGGCTTGAGTAGCGGAGTCGATCTGGGTGATGGCGGTGTTGTGGGCGTCGTCCAGGACCCATTGAAGGTCGCCGCCAGCGGTGTGGAGCGCGATGGTCTGACCGAGCCAGGTGTAGTAGCGGGTGGCAGTGACGCTGGTGGTGCCCTTGTCGAGATGGAGTTCGGTGTCGCCGAGGAAGAGGGTGGTGCCGGTGGCGTCGCGGGTCAGCAGGCGGTTACCACCTGCGTCGTACAGGTACGAGGCGGTGGTGCCGTCGGCCAGTTCGTCCGAGGCGAGGTGGCCCTCGTCGTCCCAAAGGAGACTCTGTGTGGTTCCGTTGAGGTCTCGGGTGGTGGTGTCGCCGGCGGCGTCGTATCCGTAGGAGTTGGTGGTGGTGCCGGTGGGGGTGGTCGTAGTGGAACTGGTCAACGTGTGCGGCTGGGAACCTTGCCGCCGCCCACAACGAGGACAACACACCGACAGGTTGATTCTTGACGGCTTCACTACGCGAGGAATCTGCTGAGCCAGGTCCCGAAATCTGCCCAGCCCTGGGTGGCGACTTTGCTGCGAACCGTCTTCGAGCAGCCCGACACCGACGCGGTCCAGGCCCAGATGCGGCACGTCCTGGACGCCCTGGAGACCAAGTTCCCCAAGGCCGCCGAGCACCTCGACACAGCCCAGGCCGATCTGCTGGCCTTCACCGCGTTCCCCCGTGAGATCTGGCGGCAGATCTGCTCCAACAACCCCCAAGAACGCCTGAACAAGGAGATCTGCCACCGCACCGACGTCGTCGGGATCTTCCCCGACCGCACCGCCGTCATCCGCCTGATCGGCGCAGTCCTGGCCGAGCAGAACGACGAATGGACCGAAGCCCGCCGCTACATGAGCCGCGACCTGCTCGCCAAAACCCGCCCCACCCCGAACGAGTCACAAACCGACAAGATGGACCTGCCGACCGCACTCACCGCATAGCCTCACAACGAGATCACCGAGTGGCCGTCGATACACCACTCCCACGGACGTGACCGGTCGCGGGTTCGGGCTTTCCGAAGAGGGCTCGTAGCCGGAGTCACGGGTGGTGCGCCCGGCAACCCGCAGGACCCGGACCGATCAGCAGGACGCGCTCGCCCGACCACCTCCATCAGGCCCGCCGCGCCGCCGGTACCGTCGCCGGCTGCACCGCTCGCTTTACATGCCTGCGTGCGGTGGCTTCGGCGTCCGGTTGCGCTGAAGCTGCCATGCCTCGGGGGTGACTGGCGTGTAGAGGTTGACAAGGGATCCGTCGGGGTCGCGGACAAGAGCCGACAGATTACCCCACGGCATCATGGTCGGAGGCTGAACGACATCAAGATCGTCGCCGAAATCGGTCGCAAGCCTCTCGTAGACGGCGTTGGCGTCGTCGACGAGGAACTCGATGATCGCGCTGTTGTTTGCGCCCCCACGAGGCGTGTTGGGGGTGATGAAAGCGACGCGGGCGGAGCCGCTGACAGCGACGGTGGCCGAGGGTGTCACCAGTTCGACGAAATCCTCGGTGAGGTACTGCGGGGTCGCACCGGTGAGCACCTTGTAGAAGCGGACGAGCCGCGGAATGTCATCGGTGACGAGACGGACGGAGGCGAGCTGCACTGCTGCTGAGGCGGTCATGTGGTCACCTTAGAAGGAATACAGGTCATATTCCGTCCGTAAATCCTTCATCATCGCAGGTATGACCCGACCGACCGCACGCGTTCTCGCCTTGCTGGAGTTGCTGCAGACAGGGGGAACCCGCACTGTTGCCGACCTCGCCGAGCGCCTCGGAGTCGATCAGCGCACCGTGCGTCGCTATGTCGAGCAGCTGCGCGAAATGGACATTCCGGTGGACGGGGTTCGCGGTCGGTACGGCGGCTACCGTCTGGCCCGCCACTACCGCATGCCGCCGCTGATGCTGAACGACGAGGAAGGCCTTGCCGTGGTGTGGGCGTTGCTGGTCAACCAACATGCGCCCAGTGGTCCGGTAACCCCGCTGGCGGTGGAGACGGCCACGGCGAAGGTGCGCCGAGTACTGCCTGCCGCGCTCGCCCGCCGCATCGACGCGGTACTCCGGGCAGTGGACTTCACCGGTGAGCGACACCCGGGCGCAGAAGACGAAGGCGCCGAAGCTCATCCTGGTGCTGACGAAGGCGCTCAGACGCTGCTCGGTCTGGCTGAGGCAGCACGGGACCAGCGCCCGGTGGCGTTCGCGTACCGGACGCGTCAGGGCCATGCGGCTACCCGGCACGTACAGCCGCACGGCATCGTGGCGTACCAAAACCTGCTCTACCTCACCGGCTTCGACACCGACCGCCAGGCGCAGCGTACCTACCGCCTGGACAGGATGGCCGATCTGCGACTGCTGCCAGGCACCTTTGAAGCGCCCGCGAACATCGACCCAGTGGCCCAGGTGCTGGGACCACTGTCGGCGGCACCTTCGCGATACGACGTCTCCGTGCTCATCCGCGCTGATCCGGCCCATGTGCGGCGCTGGATTCCGGAAACGCTCGGGTCAGTCGCGCCGGCGTCTCCTCCCGATGCTGCGGACGGTCATGACTGGCTGCAGGTGTTTCTGCGGGCGGAACGCCTCGAGTGGGTCGCCGGCACACTCGCCATGCTGGACCGGCCCTTCATCATCCAACAGCCGGAAGCCCTCAAAGCGGTGGTTATCGCACTCGGACGCCGACTGGCTGAACGCTCCGCCGAGTAACGCGAAGTCACCGACGACGAGGAACGACTCGATGCCGCCCGCGGCCAGGACGACCTGATCGCGGGCTGCCTGCCCCAGACTCCGCCAGCGGTCGACACCCAACGGCTCCAGGCAGTCGGTGCCCTTGGGTGCACCGGCCATGGCGCGCACGGTGGCAGGCGGGTCTGGAGCAGGCGGTGGGCGGTATGCCAACGGGCTTGTGACATGCAGGCGAGCCGTCCCGGTCGCGGGGCACGGCTGTCTCCACCGGACCGACATCGGTCAGCACCGTCTTGGAGCGTGTGCCGTTACGGGAGTTGCCACCGTTCTTGCCGGCAGTCCCCCTCGCCGCGTTGTCGTCGGTTGTCAGGGCTCCGCCCTGCCGCCCTCCTCCGCCTTGCGATGCACGGCACCAGACTCCGCTCCCTGATCCGGCCTGATCCGGACGAAAGATCCTGGCCCCCGGCCGTCCAGGCCCGTGGGGGCTCAGCTCGCCAGGCCGTGACGGAACGCGTAGACGACCGCCTGGACGCGGTCGCGCAGGTTCAGCTTGGTGAGTATGCGGGAGACGAACGTCTTCACCGTCTCCTGGCTGATGACGAGGGCGGCGGCGATCTCGCTGTTGGACAGGCCGTCCGCGATCAGCCGCAGCACCTGCAGCTCGCGGGGGGTGAGCGGAATGTCCTCGGGGGCGCCGTCGGTGGGGCGGATGCGGGTCGCGTACCGGCCGACGAGCTGGCGGGTGACCTCGGGGTCGAGGAGCGCCGCGCCCATGGCGACCGTGCGGATGCCGTGCAGCAGGTGGTCGGGCGGGGCGTCCTTGAGGAGGAAGCCGCTCGCTCCGGCGCGCAGCGCATCGTAGACGTACTCGTCGAGGTTGAACGTGGTGACCACGAGGACCTTGACGGGGTGGGCGACCCCGGCCCCCGCCAGCAGGCGGGTGGCTTGAAGGCCGTCGAGGACCGGCATGCGGATGTCCATGACCACGACGCCCGGGTCGAGCTCGCGGGCGAGGTCGACTCCTTTCCGGCCGTCACCGCACTCGCCCACCACCTCCATGTCGGGCTGGGCGTCGATGATGGTGACCAGGCCCATGCGGATCAGCGCCTGGTCGTCGCAGACGAGCACCCGGGTCGGCGCGGACCCGGACGGCGGAGGTGTGTTCACGAGCGGCCCCCGGCCGGTATCCGCACCCGGACGACGAAGCCGCCGCCCGCGACGGCGCCCGCGCTGAAGTCCCCGCCGAGCACGTCGACCCGTTCGCGCAGACCGGCCAGCCCCCGTCCGCTGCCACCGACGGCGGCGGCCCGTGAGCCGGTGCCGTCCGTGCTGACCTCCACGGTGATCTCTCTCTCGCCGTGCCGCATGGTGACCGAAGTGCGGCTGCCGTGAGCGTATTTGAGGGCGTTGGTGAGTGCTTCTTGCACCACCCGGTAGGCCACGAGGTCGGAACTGCCGGTGGACTCCGGCGGGGTGCCCTCCTCGGTGAACTCCACCGGCTGGCCCGCCCGGCGGGTCTGCTCCACGAGGGTCAGGACGCGGCCGACGGCCGGTGTCCTCGGCTCGGCCGCGGCATCGCTGCCGTTCCCGGTGCCGTGATCGGGGTTGAGAAGGTCCAGCAGGTGCCGCAGATCGGTGATCGCCCGGCGCCCGGTGTCGGAGACGGCGCTCAGGGACTGCTCCAGCCGCTCGGGCGCGGCGGTCAGATAGCGGGCAGCCTCCGCCTGCACCACCATCGCCGTCACGTGGTGGGTCACGACGTCGTGCAACTCCCTCGCTATCCGGGTGCGTTCGGCGTTCCGTATCTCCACCGCGACCCGCTTGTGGCGTTCGGCCTCCGCCTGCCGGGTGGTGCGCAGCCAGCTTCCGGCGCCCCAGGCCAGGCCCAGCGCCATGTAGAAGGTCGTGAACTCCGTGGCGCTCTCGCCTGTGCCGAGGTGGGAGAGGCCCACCGCCAGCGCCACGTACGCCACGGTGAGGCCGGCCACGAAGCTCCGGCGGTGCCGTTCCAGGTGCGAGCCGGTGCTCAGCAGCACAACGCCCATCGCGGTGGCCGCGAAGGTGTGGTAACCGAGGAGCTCGTCGACGGCGAACCCGCCGGACACCAGGGCCAGGGAGAGGGCCGGCCACCGTCGGCGCACCGCCAGGGGCAGGCTCTCGAGGAGGATCACCACGACGGCCACCGCGTCGTGCGGGCGATCGGGGACGCCCCCGATGACCGTTCCGTGGCTGCGGAGCGCCGGGAGGAAGGAACCGATCAGGAGGAGGAGCCCGAAGGGAAGGTCCCGGACGACGACGTCCAGCCGGTACCAGACTCCACCGAGCCGCTTCCGGGTGCTGTCCAGACGGTGTCGGATGCCGTCCAGGCGGGCCCGGTTCACCAACGGCCGGAGCCGGAGCCCGGTCGGCCGGTGCCCGGCACCGCTCTCGCGGTGTCCGGCTCCGTCCGTCCAGTGCTCCGGCGAACCGGCGGATCGCTGTTCCGTCATCGGGCGAGCGCCGCGAGGGTGCCGACGCGCTCGGCACGGCGCCGGGGGACGATGTTGCCGCGGCGGTGGGCCACGACCAGGAAGCAGACCGTCAGCAGCGTGCCGAAGACCACCGAGTAGATGCTCGCCTCGGGACCGAACTCGCCACCCGTGATCAGATGGTTGCCCGACAGGGTGGCGTCCAGCAGACCGTGGGTGTCGCCGTTGCCCGAGACCTGGGTGCTGAAGACGCCGGACTCCATGAAGTTCCAGGCGAAGTGCACGCCCATCGGCAGCCACAGGTTGCGGGTGGCGGCGTAACCGGCGGCGAGCATGGCGCCGGCCTCGATGGCGATGGCCAGGGCGCCGGCAACGGTGGCGTCGTCGTTGAGGAGGTGCATGGCGCCGAACACGAGGCCGGACAGTACCAGGGCGACGTACGTGCCCGTGCCGCGTTCCAGCAGCCGGAAAAGCAGTCCGCGGAAGATGATCTCCTCCGTCGAGGCGGCGGCCGCCATGAAGCCGATCAGCCCGATGGCCCCGCTCACCGAGTCGATGCCGTGGACCTTGTAGTCACCGAGGAAGTAAATGTTGCCGATGACGCAGAGGAACATCAGCGTGCCGAAGACCAGGCCCCAGCTGGTCGCGCTCGTCGCTTCCTTCCCCCGCAGTTCGGTCACCTCGCGGTTCTCGGTGCGCCGCACGGCCCACCGGTAGATGAAGGTCATCACGACCACGGTGAGGGCGCCCACCAGGAGCGAGAGCCAGGGGTTGTCCTTCACCCCGTTGGTGAGGCCGCCGCACGCCGCGTAGACCGCGAAGACGACAACTACCTGCAGGGCTACCTTCCAGGCTTTCATGACGTGGACTCCCCTTGCCGGTTCCGACTCCGGTTCCTTCTCCGGTCCGCGGCCCGGCGTTCCGCGGTGATTCGAACACTACGGATTCGATGTTGGGGAATCGTCACCGTGCAGTGGACACTCGCTTGTAGCTCGTACGGGGGACAGGGGGCGGGACGTCACCCAGAATTGGCACCTGCCCGTAGCTTCGGGAGTATCGGGCCTAGTACTCCAGCAGGTCAGACACCGAAATCCTGCTGGAGTACTAAGCCGCCAAGCACAGCGGTGGTACCTGGAGAAGCTGCTCGCTTCGGGGGGCCGACGTGGGCCGACCCGGATCGCGGTGTGGGCATGCCAGCCCTTCAACCCCGGTCACCTCAAGTCCCACGTGGACCTCCTCCTGGACGGACTTGCCGAGGCGGCCCTGGCCGCGGTCTGCCGGTGGCGCGGAGACAGCGCCGCTCGGATCGCCCGGCTCATCACCGACCGCGCCACCTCCGGCCCGAGGGCCGACGACTCCACCCACCACCACCCGGGCGCCGCTGTGTCGCCCAAGGGCGAAGGAGCATCCGCCCGATGACATCCCTCACGGCCGACAGCATCGCCGAGCTGTTCTCCGGCGCCGTCACGCTGGCCAAATCCGGCGAGAAGATCAGTCCCCGGGGCATGGCCACCCACGAAGTCCGCGACGTGTACCTGCTGCTCACCCAGCCGCGTGCCCGCCTGCTCTACGCCCCGCCCGCATCGTGAATCCGGCCTTCGCCCTCGCGAGACGGTCTGGCACCTGTCCGGATCCGACGCGCCGTGGATCTTCGACTACGACAACCGGCTGCGGCTGTTCGCCGACGAAGGCGTCCTCCCGGGGGCGCTATCGCGCCGCCACGTACACCCACGATTCGTCGGCCGCCCTCCTCGTGGACGGTGAACTCGTCGGCTTCACCACCGAGCCCACCAGCTCACAGCCTTCGCCGCCTCCGGTTGAGAGGAATCCGCCGTACTCGTGGTCGACAGCCTTGGCGAGCGGCAGACCACCACCATCGCCCACGGCTACGGCATCCAGCGGCCCCGCCTCCAGCCCATGGAAGCGATCACCGACCCGGCCTCCCTTGGGTACGTGTCCGGCGCCGTCACCGAGCACCTGGGCTGGAGGCGTGGCGACGAGGACGGTGGTCGGCCTACTCCCCCGGAGCGACGAGCCCTGACTCGTATGCGAAGACGACCGCCTGGGCGCGGTCGCGCAGGTTGAGCTTGGTGAGGACGCGGCTCACGTGGGTCTTGACCGTCTGCTCGGCCAGCACCAGCGCTTGGGCTATCTCCGTGTTGGACCGGCCGCGGGCCACGAGAGTGAGGACCTCGGTTTCGCGTTCCGTCAGGCCGTTGAGCCGGAGGTCGGGTTTGCCCCGGGACACAGGACGCTGCCTGGCGAAGTCCTCGATGAGGCGGCGCGTCACGGAGGGGGCGAGCAGAGCCTCGCCCGAGGCCACCACCCGTACGGCGGCGACGAGGTCGGCGGGGGGCGCGTCCTTCAGGAGGAAGCCGCTCGCGCCCGCTCGCAGCGCCTCGTAGACGTAGTCGTCGACATCGAAGGTGGTGAGCATCAGGACCCGCGGCCGGTGGGTGCCCCCCGGCGGTGGCGCCAGCAGCCGGCGCGCGGCCTCCAGGCCGTCCATCTCGGGCATCCGCACGTCCATCAGTACGACGTCTGGATGCGTACTCCGGCTCAGCTCGACGCCCTGCGCGCCGTCGGAAGCCTCGCCCACCACGTCGATGTCGCTCTGCGCAGCCAGCAGTGCGGCGAATCCGGCTCGCACCATGGCTTGATCGTCGACGATGATGACGCGCGTGATCATGTGAAGTCCTCTTGAATGAGGGGAAGATGTGCGGCGACGCGGAAGCCGCCGTCTGACAGCGGCCCTACGTCAAGAGTGCCGGAGACAAGCCGCACCCGCTCACGCATGCCGACGAGTCCGTGCCCGGTGCCGCCCGTTTCGAGCGGCCGGGCGGGCGGCTCGGGCGGCGGGTCGTTGACTACCAGGACGGTGAGCCTGGGCCCGCCCTCGCCGTCGGCGGGCGGCGGCACCGACAGCGACACGTGGGTCACGGCTCCCGGCGCGTGCCGTACGACGTTCGCGAGGGCCTCCTGGACGATCCGGTACGCGGAGAGCCCCACCGCCTCGGGCACCTCGGCGTAGCGGGAGGTGTCGCAGCGGGTGAAGTCCACCGGTGCGCCGGTCCTCGCCGTCGCCTTCACCAACTGCCCGATCTCTGCCAGGCCCGGCTGCGGCACGAGCTCGCCCTGGGCCTCCTCGTTGCGCAGGACGCCGAGGAGCCGCCGCATTTCGGCGAGGGAGTCCCGGGCGGTCGCCGCGATGGACGTGAACTCCTCCCGTACCGGGGGCGACAGCGACGCGAGGCGGTATTCCGCGGTGTCGGCCTGAACCGTGATGACGGACATGTGGTGGGCCACCACGTCGTGCAGCTCGCGTGCGATGCGGGCGCGTTCCTCCAGCAGCGTCCTGCGGCCCCGCTCGGCCTCGCTGATGGTCTCCTGCTCGGCAAGCCTGCGCTGCACCTCTTGTCGCTCACGAATCACTCCCCCGAGCAGGAGCGCGACGCCGCTGAGGATAGTGAGCAGTGTGCCGTCGCCGCTCATGCCGTCAGGCACCACGAACTCCATGCCGACGTTGGCGGCCACCGTCGCCAGCCATACCAGCAGCAACGTCCTGCGCTGCTCACGCAGGCCCAGAGCGAGGCACAGGCCGATGTACCCGACGATCTGCATGGGCGGGAACGGCCACAGCAGCCGCTCGTCGAAGTGGACAGTGAGCAGTGCGAGTGCTCCGACCACATCCGCTACGAAGATCACATACCAAGCGGCCAACGGCCGGACGACGGCGAGCAGTAATGGCGCCGCCTGAGCGACGGCCAGCGTGCTCGCGACGGCGCCGTTCAGGCCGTAGTCAGCGGTGAGGACCACGACGGTGGTGGGCAGCAGCGCGACACTCAGCACGAACGCCACCGCCCACGGCAGCAGTCGCACCCACCAACGGGTGGCCCCCGCGAACAGGGCGGGCGGACGTTCTCTCACTGAGGTCATGAGCCCCATCTTCTTACCTGCGACAAGAGTCCGTCACGGAACGCGTGGCCACCAGGCGGACCCGCACAACAGTACGGTGGCCACCGCGCCCCCTTGCCGCGAACCAACCCAGACGCCAGGACAAACCCCCGGATCAGGTCCAACCCGCTACACCGCTTCCAAGGACGCAACCTCCCGCCCGGAGAACTTTTCGCCACTGCGGCCCGGCTGTGCGCCCCGTCTCCTCCCACCCGCGGATTTCGTCGAACGAACTTCGCGATGCCGCAGCGGCCGAAGGATTCGTCGCGCCCTCCCGGAATCCGAGGATCGCCTCAAGGTCGCCTCCGGAAACGCCGAGAGGCTGTTCCACCTGCCCGGACCTGGAGCGCCCCGTGATCTTGGCCGGGGGGGACGACGATCACGGAGATTCCTCCGTGCGGTTGGAGCACGTAAACTTTACTCTGCCGTCTACTTTGAGAAGGGGCCACCATGGGGGCACGACGAGGCGAGAAGCTCCGCGAGCACATCCTCATGGCAGCGAAGGACGTGTTCCTTGAGGCCGGCTTCGAGCGCACCTCGATGGATGTCGTAGCCCAGCGGGCTAAGACCTCCAAGCGCTCGCTCTACGCGCACTTCCCCAGCAAAGATGTCCTCTTCGCCGGGGTGGTCGACCTGGTGCGCGAGCTCTACCTCGACCGTCTGGGCTCGCCGGAGCGCTACGTCACCACGGAGCGGGCCGATCCGGCCGAGGCCCTGGTGCGCTACTGCGAGCGGCTGCTGCAGCTGCTGCTGTGGTCCTCGTCCCTGCGTACGCTCCGGATGGGGATCGCCGAGGCCGAGAGGGTGCCCGAGATCGCGTCTGGCTACTACGAGGCGGTCTTCGAAGCTCCCACGGTGCGCATCGGCGCATACGTCTCCCGGACGTGGGGCCTGACGCAGGAGGGGGCACGGGAGACGGCCGAGATCCTCGTTGGCGTGACGGTCTACCCCGAACTGGTACAGGGCCTGCTCGGCACCCGGAAACCGATCGCCGAACACCCCGATGAGGCCGCCCTCGCCACCGATATCGACCTCGACCGCATCGCCGCAAGCGTCCGACTGCTTCTCCCGGGGATACCAGCGCGCTCCTGACATTCCGAGGCCGGCGCGGGCGAGTCTGGAAGGCATCCGAACTCCAACGCAGCCTGGCCGAGCACGGGTTGGTGATCTCGGCGGGGAAGATGTCCGGGCCATGCTGCGATTCCCGGGCGGAGAGGCAGGGCATCGCGCAACCCAATGTAGTGCTCCCGCACTTGGGCGGTGAGGGCGGCCGGGGCGTCGAGTGGTCTTCCCAGCCGGGCCGCGAGTGCGTCCGTGAACGGTGGCTTGGGATCGGCGGTGGGCCCGCGTCCTTGGGCCCAGTGTCGGGCCCAGACGTCGGTGGCAAGCCGCAGGCCGTACTCGCCGAATGCCTCACGCCACGCGAGGTAGTGGGCGTACTCGGAGTCGATGATGACACCGTCGAAGTCCATGAGGAGCGCGGAGAGACCGGCCCAGGGGCCTTCGTCCTGTCCCGCGAGGATGGCCATGCGTCGGCGTAGGCGGCAAGCTCCTCCGCGTATCCCTTCCTCGCCCAGCCCCGGTAGAACTGGCCGACCTCCCAGCCGGGCGTCGCACGGTCGCGCAGTGAGCCTTCGGTACCGGACCAGGTGGGTGCGGTGGTCACGCGGAGACAGTCCTTGGTGTCTACCTCGATGAGGTCTCCGGTGTTGGTGTGGAGCCAAGCGGAGACCTGGTAGGCGTGTGATCCGGTAGCCGCGTTAATGGTCGCGGCGGCATCGCTGGTCACGGCTGGCTGGTGGCAATGCGAGATTGAGCGACGAGCCGGGTCTCGATGTTCCGCAGAGCCGCGATCAACGTGTCGACCTCCTCGGCGTCGGTAACCGTTCCATCGAGCAGGCGGGTCCAAGTGTCACGTAGCCGCCGAAGGTTCTCGGCTGCCGCGCCCACCGTGGTGCCCGGGCGGCGGTCGATGTACCGCATCACGGCCCCTTCCGGTGGTGTCCCCAACTCGGGCGTCAGTCTCCTTGGCTGCGTTGATATGGCGGCCCACCGCCAGGATCGGGTGTGCCTCTACCGGGGTCGTCGAAGGTGCGGGGACCCGGCTCTGACGCGGATGCCGGACGTAAAGACCGGGACACGTTCGAGCGCGGCATCGTGGTTGCCACCGATGGCGAGGGCCGCAGATCCTTTCCGGGGCCGCCCCGGCACGGCCGCTGCCCTGTGGTGTCACCCCCTACCGCGGTAGCACATCCGGATGGCTCCGCAGTATGACGCGTTGCGCGCGGGCAAGGGCCCATTCTCACCTCACCACCACAAGGCGACTGCGAAAGGGCAGAACGTGAGGCTACGCAACGGCAAGCGGCGCAAGCGGGATGATCGGCCGGAGGCTCCGGCGGGAACGCCCGGCCTCGCCGTGGAACTGCGCGGGGTCCGTCGGCAGTACGGCCGCGGCGCGAACACCGTGCACGCGCTCGCAGGTGTCGACCTCGCCCTCCCGCGCGGCACCTTCACCGCGGTCATGGGCCCGTCCGGGTCCGGCAAGTCGACCTTCCTGCAGTGTGCCGCCGGGCTCGACCGGCCGTCGGCGGGATCGGTGCGCCTGGGCGGCACGGAGATCACCGGCATGAAGGAGAACGAACTGACGGAGCTGCGGCGCAGCAGGCTCGGCTTCGTCTTCCAGGCGTTCAACCTGCTGCCGTCGCTGACGGTGGAGCAGAACGTGCTGCTGCCGATGCGTCTGGCGGGGAAGCGCCAGGACCGGCGCCAGGCAATGGCGGTACTTGGCCAGGTGGGACTGGCCGACAAGGCGCGGCGCCGGCCCAGCGAGTTGTCCGGTGGCCAGCAGCAGCGCGTGGCTGTTGCCCGCGCCCTGGTCACCAGTCCCGACGTGGTGTTCGCCGACGAGCCCACCGGTGCTCTCGACACGGGTACCGCCGCCGAGGTTCTCGGTCTGCTCAGGCAGGCGGTGGACGGCATGGGTGCCACGGTCGTCATGGTCACCCATGACCCGACCGCGGCCGCCTGGGCCGACCGCGTGCTCTTCCTCGCCGACGGTACCTTCGCCGACCACCTCGAACGCGGTTCGGCGGACCAGATCGCCCGGCGGATGACCCTGCTCACCGCACGTCCGAGCAGGCTGACGGGGGTGCCCGCATGATGCGCCCCAACGGGCTCGCCCGCGCCGCCGTCCGCTTCAAGCCTGCCTCCTTCGCGGGCACGTTCGTCGCACTGCTGATGTCCGCACTGATCGTCACGGCCTGCGGCATCCTGCTCGAGACCAGCTTGCGCGGTTCCGTGCCCCCGGAGCGCTACGCGGGGGCTCCGGTCATCGCGGCGGCTGATCAGTACAAGTATGTCGTGACGGGGAGCGGGGAGGACCGCGAGAAGGAGGCGGTGCCGCTTCCGGACACGGCACGGCTGGACGCGGGTCTCGCGGACAGGGTCGTCGCGGCGCCGGGCGTGAAGGCGGCGGTGCCCGATTTCACGTTCCCTGTGCGGGCGCTGGATGGCGTGGCCGGCGAGGACGGTGTGCTGACGGCGCACGGCTGGGGCTCGCACGCCTTCACCGGCAGCACGCTGGCCAGGGGCAGCGCTCCCGGCAACGGCGAGGTGGTCCTTGACCCTGGTACGGCGCGCGCCGCGAAAGTCTCCGTCGGAGACACCATCGCGCTGCGGACCGCCGCCGGGCAACAGGACTTCGGCGTTGCCGGGATCGCCAGGGCCACAGCCGCGGACACTGCCCGGGACTTCGGCCCAGGGGACGCCACTGTCTGGTTCTCTGACGCTCAGGCGCCCGTACTCGCGGGCCACCCGGGCAAAGCGGACGCCATCGCCGTGCTCGCGAAGGGCGGGACCGATACCGGCGCCCTCGCGGACTCCGTGAAGAAGGCCCTTGCCGGCTCGGGTGCCCAGGTGCACACGGGTGACGACCGCGGGGCCGTCGAAGATCCGGGCCTGGCCTACGCCAAGGACACCCTCTTCGGCATCGGTGGCCCCTTCGGGGGTATCGCCACCATCGTCGCGATCTTCACCGCGGCCGGGACCGTGGCCCTGTCCGTGTCTCAGAGAGCCAGGGAGTACGCACTGCTGCGTGCCATCGGAGCCACGCCGCGTCAGATCCGCCGCGCGGTCGCGTCCGAAGCACTCCTCGTCGCCCCGCTCGCCGGAATACTGGGCACCCTGCCCGGTATCGGACTCGCACACTGGTGGTTCGGACAGCTGAAAGGCCGCGGCGCGATCCCTGACGCCGTCCAGATACACGTCTCCGCCATCCCGCTTCTCATCGCTGTCGGTACCGGGCTGCTCACCGCGCTCGGTGCTGGATGGATCGCCGGACGCCGACCCGCGAAGATCAAGCCCGGGCAAGCGCTGTCGGAAGCCTCGGTCGAGCGACTGCGACCCGGTGTGATCCGTACTGTCCTTGGCCTGGCCACCTTGGTCGGAGGCGCGGTCCTCGCGGGCGTCGCCGCCGGTTCGACCGGGGACGGCGCGGCAGGTGCCTCTCTGGGTGTCGTCATGTGTTTCATGCTCGCCGTCGGTCTGCTCGGCCCACTGGTGGCCAAGCTGTGCGCGGTCCTGTTCGGCCTGCCGCTGCGTGGCGCCGGCCCCGCCGCCTCCCTCGCGGACGCCAACTCCCGGGCCAACTCCCGCCGCCTCGCATCCGCGATCACCCCGATCGTGCTTGCCATGGCCTTCGCCTCAACGCTGGTCTTCATGAATACCAGCGAACGCCACGTCGCTGATTCCCAGTTGCGGGCCGGCATCACCGCGGACCACGTGGTCACCGACCCCGCCGGGCTCCCCGTCGACTCCGTGCGGCGCGCGGCCCATGAACCCGGCGTCGAGACTGCCGTCGGCATACTGAACACGCAGGTTCTCGTGCCGACCGGCTCCGGCGAATTCAAGGCACTCCAGGGCACCGCGGTCCAAGGCGTCACCGGTTCCGGCTCCGAACTCGCCAAGGTTCAGGATCTGGGTGTGACGGAAGGCAGTCTCAACCGGATCGGTGCGGGGCATATCGCTGTCGACAAGAGCCTGGCGTCCACGGCACACGTAGGCGTCGGTGACAAGCTTCCGCTGTACCTCCCCGACGGCACCGAGGCCAGTCCCGAGATCACCGCGATCTACAGCCGCGGCCTCGGCCTCGCCGCGATAACCATGGATCGCGCGTCTCTGGCCGAGCACGTCACGTCCGGCTTCGACAGTACGTTGCTGGTGAACGGCGGCTCGCAGCGTTCGTTGTCCGCCCTGGGCCGGGTCACCGACGCTTCCGGCTACGCCACCGAGCAGAGCCTCGATGCCAAGACCGGCGCCTGGATGAACAACACCATGGCCGCGGTCCTCGGCGGGTTCGCCGCCGTTGCCGCAGTGAACACCCTGGTGATGACCATCCTCGACCGCCGTCGCGAGCTGGTCACCCTTCGCCTCGTCGGTTCCACGCGACGCCAGGTCCTGGCCATGCTCCGGTGGGAGAGCCTGCTGGTCGCCGGCATCGGTATCGTCCTCGGCTCCGCCATTGCCGCGACCACGCTGATCCCGATGATGCACGGCATGACCGGCACCATGCCCTACGCCCCCCCTCTGATGTACGGCGCTTTCGCGGGTGCCGCCGCCAGCCTGGCGCTGCTCGCGGTCATGCTGCCCGGCCGGGGTGCGCTACGTCGTCAGTCCTAGCCCCTGCCCAGGCCGGCATCGTGCCGACTCGCGTCAACGCGATGCCGACCTGTGCGGGCTCGCACCTTCCTGGGGGAGCGAGCCGCGGCCACCGGGGCGGGGCTGTGCCGGGTGCACGAGAGCGTCGCCGTCCCCTCATTCCGCGATGGCGGAGAAGACCACCCGTGAAGGCAGGATGCTCGTGACTCAAACCCTGGCCCCCCCGGTCCCCATCGGGAAAGCCGCCGTCGGGGCCCTCGGCTTACTGGCGCTGTCCACCGGCGCCCTGGAATCGGTGGTTTCACCGACGATCCCGCTCCTGGAACGCGAACTGGACATGAGCCAGTCCGAAGGGGCACTGCTCAGCATCGTCCTGCTCATCACCGGCGCGCTCATCACACCGCTGGCGGGCAAGTTCGGTGACCGCTACGGCGGGAAGAAGGTGCTGATCCGCCTGATGGCGGTGGTCTCGGTCGGTGGCACGGTGTCCGCCCTGGCCCCGAGCCTGCCCGTGCTGCTGCTCGGTCAGGTGCTGCAAGGGGCGATGGTCGGCGCGCTGCCCCTGTCGTTCATCGTCGTGCGCAAGCACCTGCCGCCCGCACAGTCCAAGGTGGCCATCGGAGTGGTCAGCGGGCTCTTCGTCGGGGGCGGGATGGCAGGCATGCTTTCGGCCGGTCCGGTGGCGGAACAGCTCTCCCGGCACTGGATGTTCGCGCTCCCAACGATCGCGGTGATCGGAGCCACGCTGCTGGTGGACAGGCTGATGCCGGCCGATCCACCGGGCTCTTCCCACGATGTCGGTACCGACTGGCCGGGCCTGCTGCTCCTGAGCGGGATGCTGACCACCCTCATGCTCGTCCTCGCGCTGGCACCCGAAGCCGACTCGGCACCACTCATGCTCGTCGCTCTCGTCGCACTGCTGGCCGTCTTCGTCACCGGATGGGTGCGAGTCGAACGACGCGCGGCCTCACCCATGATCGACCTGCGCATGCTGGCTCGCCCCGCGATGTGGAAGGCATGTGTGCTCACGTTCATCATCTGCCTCGGCACTTCGATGGCGGTGTTCTTGGTTCCGCAGCTTCTTGACGAACGTGGTGAAGGATACGGATTCGGAGCCAGTGCCACCGAGATCGGCATCTACCTGCTGCCCGGCGCCATTGCCGCGACACTGGCAGGACCGCTTGGCGGGCTCGGGGAACGGCGTTTCGGCTCGCGTGCCGTGGTCAACACCGGTGTCGTCATGATGGCCTTCGCTCTTCTCGCCCTCGCGGCCGTGCACACCGAGATCTGGCACCTCGTCGTCGCCAAGGCGCTCATCGCGCTCGCCAACGGCCTGTGCGTCACGGCGATGATGACCAGCACCGCCACCTCCGTCGACCAGAACGACACCGGCATCGCCACCAGTCTGCTCCTGGTCAGCCGCGTGCTCGGATACGCGGTCGGCGGCCAACTCGGTGGCGCGCTCCTGACCGCCGCGACGCCCTCGGGCTCCGAGACCGCGGCGGAGTCGGCCTACGTCGCCGGATTCGTCATAGCCGGCGTTGTCACCTCGCTTGCCCTGTTCGTCCCTCGCACCATGCACAAAGGAGCAAAGGCATGACCCGCACCGATCAGCCAGTCCGCAGGCGCACCACCCCGAAGGGCAAGGTCCTGATCTCCGGGGCCAGCATCGCCGGCCCCGCCCTGGCCTACTGGCTCAACCGCCACGGATACGCGGTCACGGTCGTTGAAAAGGCCGGCACCATCCGCAGCGGCGGCTACCCCATTGACATACGGGGCACGGCGTTGGACGTCGTGGAAAGGATGGGGCTCCTGCCACAACTGCGCGACGCACACATCGACCTGCGCCGCATCACCTTCCTCGAAGGCGATGGCAGCGAGGTGACCTCCCTGCATCCGCATGCCGTCACCGGTGGTGTCGCGGGACATGACCTGGAGGTACGGCGAGGGGATCTGACGGACGCCCTGTACACGGCGGTCCGGGACGACGTGGAGTTCCTGTTCAACGACTCCGTCGACAGCCTTGAGCAAACCACCGACGGAATCGACGTCACCTTTCGCGGAGGCGGTAGCCGCAGGTTCGACATGGTGTTCGGCGCGGATGGCATGCACTCGCGCACCAGGGAGATGGTGTTCGGCCCCGAGGACCAGTTCCATCGCCACCTCGGCTACTGCTTCGCCATTTTCACCATGCGCAACGCACTGGGCCTCTCCCACGAGACAGTGATGTGGAACGCCCCGGGCAGGGCGGCGGCCGTTTACGCCGTGAGCGACGACGACGAAGTGCACGCCTTCCTGAACTTCGCCCAGCGCGACCTGCCATCCGGCATGTTCGGCGACCGGGAAGCCCAACAGAGGCTGCTCACCGAGACCTTCGCCGATGCCGGATGGGAGATCCCAAGCATCCTGGCAGCCCTGCGTGAAGCGGATGACGTCTTCTTCGACGCAGTCGGCCAGATCCGCATGCCGCAGTGGTCCAGGGCCAGGGTGGCCCTTGTGGGTGATGCCGCGTACGCGCCCTCGTTCCTCACCGGCCAGGGAACCAGTCTCGCTCTCGTCGGCGCCTACATGCTCGCCGGTTCCCTTGCCGAACGGGACCACGCCGCAGGCTTCGCCGCATACGAACACGCTACCCGTGCTTTCGTGACCCTGAACCAGAACCTGGTCGGCAAGGGCGGTGCGACTCTGTTCCCGACCACCGCCCAGGCCCTGGAAGAGCGAAACGACCGGCTGCGCAAACTCAGTGCGTTGCCCTCCCCGGAACCACGCCCGGCCCACTCGGCCCTTGCCCTGCCCGACTTCGACGATCTCTGACTTCGCTCGGTATCCACGGCGCCGTTGCCCGAGCGGACACCCCGGTCGCCTCACAAGTGCGGTCGGGGCCCCATCTGCCCCCGCGACGTACGCACCCCCATACGAACCCGACCAAGCCCGATTAGCCTTTCGTCCGTGAGGTTTTCTCGTTCCGATGCCGCCACCGACGCAGAGTTGGTGCGTGCCGCACAGGCGGGCGATGTGAGCGCCCTCGGCAGTCTGCTGGGCCGCCATCGCACGGCGCTTCTGGCCGTCGCCATCAGCCTGGTCGGTTACGGCCCCGACGCCGAGGACGCCGTGCAGGAGGCGAGCATGACCGCCTTGCGCCGGATCGGCGATGTGCGTGATCCCGGCGCGGTGGGCGCCTGGCTGCGCGCCGTGGTCCGTAATGCCTGCCGCATGCAGTACCGGGCGCCGGCCCGTGTTCCTCTGGACGCCGGCGTCACAGAGGTGCTTCGTTCGGCAGAACCGGACCCCGTGGAAGTACTGGGACAGCATGCCACCCGGGACTGGATCTGGCAGGCCCTGGAGGAGTTGTCGCCCCCGCTGCGCCTGGTGCTGATGCTGCGCTACTTCAGTGGTGTGACGGCGTATCAGGACATCGCCGATGCCTGCGGAGTGCCGGTGGGCACCGTACGCAGTCGGCTGAGCGAGGCCCGTGGCAAGCTGACACGAGCCCTGCTGGCCACCGCCGACACGACGCACGGCGACATCCGGGCCGTCACCGCGGAACGACGTTCCCAGGCCGAGGAGTTGCTGAGCGCCGCGCGGCGCGGTGCGCCCGTGCCCGCTCTGGCCACCTCCTGGCTGCCGACGGTCGCGGTGTCCGGGCCCGGTGGCATGAGAGCCGAGGGGTACGACCTGCTTGCCCACGGGTTCCGGCAGGATCTGACCGCCGGTGTGGGCTATCGCCTGGCCAACGTGGTCGCCAGCAGTGATCTTGCCATCTGGGAGGTCGCGCTGCAGAGCCCGCCGGAGGACCCGTTCCATTGCCCGCCCAGCGCGGTCTGGGTCCTGCATCTGCGCGCTGACTGGGTGGAGCGGGCCCGGCTCTTCCACACCCGCCGGGAGCCTCCGGCGCACACCCATACGGCGTGACCCGCATCACAAGCGGATCTTCGAACTTTCGCTCCACCCCTCGCATCTGGTGGAGGCGACAACGCGCCCGGTGGCTGTGCCTCTCCCCCCAGGGGGCGGCGCCGCAGGTACCCGGTTCCTTCCCTCGTTCGGAGATGACATGCTTTCCTATCCCCAGCCTGCTCAGGCAGCCGAGGACTTGCCCGAGCTGCTGCGCCCCATCATCGAGGAGTACCGGGGCCAGGCCCAGGAAATGCGCAGGCTGCCGGACGGACTCCTGGACCACCTGCGCGCCTGCGGGGCGTTTCGCCTCAACACCCCGCGGGAGCTGGGCGGGTACGAGCTGCCGCTGGCCAGGACGGCGGCCGTGATCGAGCGCCTCGCCCGCATCGACGGCTCGACCGCCTGGGTCGTGTGGAACCTCAATACCGGCTTCACCGCCGCGCTCCTCACCGAGGCGAGCGTGGAGCGGGTCTGGGCAGACGGCCCGGACCCGATGATCGCGCACTCCAGCCAGCCGGGTCGTCTGACACCTGGCGACAACGGCTTCCGGCTCTCCGGTGAGTGGAAGCTCGTCAGCGGGGTCGACACGGCCCGGTGGTTGGGACTGCTCGCACTCGTCCTGGACGATGGGCAGCCGCGCATGACCGAAACCGGCCCGGAGTGGCGCTTCTGCCTGGTTCCCCGCGCCTCGGTGACCGTGCGCGACACCTGGCACTCGACCGGAATGCGAGCCACGAACAGCAACACGGTCATGGCTGAGGACGTGCCGGTAGCCGCCGACATGACGGTGTCACCCAACGCGGTCAGCCGCATCGACCGCCCGCTCTATCGTGTACCGGTGATCAACCAGATCCCCTCCGGTAGCGCGGCGATCGTACTGGGCTTGGCCCGCGGGTCGATCGACGAGATGGCAGCATTGTCGCGTGCCAAGACCGGACCGGACGGTGCGCCGCTCGCACAGCAGCCGGGGATCCAGGCCGCCTTCGGCCGGGCCGCTGCGCGGGCCGACGCCGCACGGGAGTTGCTGCTGGCCGCCCTGCGAGGACTGGATGCCGCCGCGGCGGCGGGCCGCCCAGCCACGGAGGTGGAACGCGGCGCCGTGAGGGGTGCGTTGTCTCACGCGGGAGAGACCGCACGCGAAGTGCTCACGTCGATGTACGAGCTGGGCGGTTCAAGCGTCCTGTACGAATCGAGCCGACTGGGCCAGCTCTTCCGCGACGGCCACACCGCCGCCCAGCACATCGCCCTTTCCGCGGCCCACTACGAACTGGCCGGTCGCACGGTCCTCGGCATCCCCGCCGCCGACCCCACCCTGTGAACCAGCGACGACCGACGAGCACTGCCCGGTCGAAGGTGCTGCCTTCGGGCGGGTCGGCCAGGAAGGTCAGCACGTGCACCGCGACGGCGAACTGCCGCTGCAGGCTACCGGCCACTGAGCCAGCGCCAACCTGAGTTATCAGTTCAAGGGCTGGTGCGGTCGGTCCTCGGGATGCTTCTACTGAGCCTTTTCCAACCTCACGCCTCAACGTGAGGTTGGGAAAGGCTGACTGGCTTCGTACATTCCAGGCGGTTCCCAGATCCGGTCCTGTGTCCTCGACGCCGGCCGGCGTCCCGGCCACCGATCACCGATCACCAACGCGCACCGAGCAGTAGTGATCGGCAGAGTGATGCCCAGGTGGCACGCGCCATCGCGGTTACCGATCAGCCGCGGCGTAGGCGGCACGGAGGTGGTCGCCGATCATCGTGACCGCCGCTCGAGCGGTATCGACGGGCTGAAAATGCGTGAATCCGTGGTCGACACCGGCGAACTCGTAGTGATCGACCTTTGTGCCGCTCGCCAGCGCCCATTCGGCGAAGACGCGCATGTCGTGACGGAGTGTGTCGAGGCCACCGGTGAGGACAAGCAGTGGCGGGAAGTCGCCCAGATGCGGGTACTTCGCCGGTGACACGACCGGATCGGTCAGGTCGGCACCGAGGAGATAGGTCTCGCGGACCATCCGCAGCACCCAGGGCCCGATGACCGGTACCTTCCGCGGCGAAGTGCGACTCTCGTCCGGCAGGGAGAAGTCCGAGGCGCCGTACTCCAGACTCGCCGCGACCGGCGTGCCTCTCCCGTCCTGCAGGGCTTGGACGATCACGCTGAGCGCGAGTTTCGCGCCCGCGCTCGCTCCACCGACCGAGACCCGGGCCGGGTCCCAACCGCGCGTACCGGCACGCTCGAGAAGCCACGAATAGGCGTCGTAGCACTGCTGTTCAGCGACCGGGAAACGAACCTGCGGGCCCACGTCGTAATCGGGAAGAACGACGAAGCAGCCAACCTCACTGGCCAGGTACCGGGCGACGTTGTCCTCCTGCTCCGGACGGCGCACCACGAACGCTCCGCCGTGCAGAAGCAGGTGGACCGGAGGACGCCGCTCGGCGGACAACTCCGCCTCGATGTCCGAGCGGACCGGCGAATACAGCAAGGCCGAGATGGCGCCGTGCCGGGTGGGGATCGTGATCCGTTCCGGGGCGGCCACGGGTTTCGTCGCGAACTGCAGCTTCGGCGATTCGAGCAAGAGCCGGCCCAAGACCGGGAAGATGGCCTGGAACGAGCGGGCGACCAGCGCGGGACGCCAGGCGATAGCTGGTTCTTTGAATGACATCGGACACTCCTGATGTGCGAACGGAGCCCGCTCCGGGCTATCCGGCTTCGGCGATGACGTGCTGAATGCCATCGACGGCAGTCTCAGGCTGGGCGACGTGGATGTACTGGCCACCGCTGGGCGCCACGGCGTGCTCGCTGCGACCGGACAGGCCGAGCCGCTTCGCCTGGCGGGAGCATCGCCAGGCCCACCTGCGGCCCGTGCACCCACGACGAACGAACAGCAACCCTGGCAGACCTCCTGCACACCTACAACCACCACCGCTGCCACACCGCACTGGGCGGGCAGCCACCCATCACCCGCGTCAACAATGTTCCGGGTCAATACACCTAGCCCATGGCGGACTGTGATCCGTCTGCGACGGGCAGGGAAGGCGGCTCGTAGTCGTAGAGGTATCCCTGCGCCCGTTCGAAGAACGGGAGGAGTACGCGCATCTTCGCCGCATCGATCTGTCGCTTCACAGCACCGGGCCGCTTGCTCTCACGGGCGTTGTGCCCGTGCTTGAGCAGCTTGTCGATGCGCGGGCGGCGCGCCTTGTCATAGGCCGCGAGTGCCGCTGGGACGGTCGGGGCGCTGCTCAGCGCCGCTGCGAGTTCCAGTGCGTCCTCGGCGCACATCGAGGCACCGTGCCCGACGCCGACTGGGTGAGCGGCGTCGCCGACCAGGACCATGCGGGCGCTGTGCCACTTCGCGACCGGGTCGCAGACGTTCAGATAGCCGGACGCGACGATCGATGTCGCGGCTCCGACCATCGCCCTCGGCGTCGCCTCCGGGAACAGCTCGCGGACGCGCCGCAGCCACTGCTCGTCGTCGACGCCTCGGAGATCGGGCTTGGCGGGGGCCCCGATCTGCGCCGTCCACCACTGAGTCCGTTCGTCGATGCTGGTGTACACGAAGGCGCCGTTGCGCGTGTAGGTGAGGTCCCAGACGCCGGGCTCGACACCTGCCATGGTGGACATTCCGGCGACTCCATAGAGCCCCGCGTACTCCGCGCGCGGCGCGGACGAGTCGATCAGTCCGCGCACGGTTGACCAGATGCCGTCGGCACCCACGAGCAGTTCCGCGGTGTCGCGCCGGCCGGAGGCGAATTCAGCCACCACGCCGTCCGCCGACTCCGTCGAGCCCACCAGGCGTTCGCCGGTGACGATCCGCGCGCCCGCGTCGAGTGCGGCGCGCCTCAGGAGCGCCACGAGCCGTCCGCGCTGGAGCGCGACGCTGCGCATCGAATCGGTGCCGCGCCGAAGGCGCGGCACGTCTCCCAAGAGGCGGCCGCCCCCCGTGTGGAACCGCATCCGATCAATGGGGAATCCGGCTGCCCGCACGTCGTCCAGGCAGCCCAGCTTCTCCAGCGCGCGCAGGCCGTTGACCGCGAGGCTGAAGTGGGCGCCGACCTCCTCGGGTGGAACCTCGTACGCCTCGTAGACGGTCACCTCGTGACCGATCTGTCGCAGTGCAAGGGCGGTGGCGGGGCCAGCTACCCCGCCACCGATCACGATCGTCTGCACAGGCTTCTCCCTGAATCTAATTTCACCGAATACTGATTCGGTGAAATTCTGTTCCGATACGCTGGCATCTGTCAACAGGCGAGGAGGACGACATGCCTCAGGCGAGTTCCGCCAGCCGGAAAGTCCGGGCGGCCCAGACCCGTGCCGCGCTGCTGGACGCGGCGCGGGGGCTCTTCAACGAGCGCGGCTACCTCAATACGAAGATCGTTGACATCACGGCCGCGGCCGGACGCTCGACCGGGTCGTTCTACGAACACTTCGCCAGCAAGGACGAGCTGCTCCAGGCGCTCCTCGCCGAGATGGAGGGTGCGATCGACGAGCGCATGATCGGTCTGGAGCACCCCCGCGATCACGACCTGACCGACCGGGACCAGCTGCGCGACCATGTCGGTGTCGCGTGGACGGTGATGCGACAGAACCGCCCCGTCGCACTCGCACTGTTTCAGGCGATGGTGGCCGACGCCCCCGCTACGGGCCGGGCCTGGCGCGACCTGCGCGCACAGACAGTAACCATTCGGGAGCACCTCGAGTACCTGGTTGAGCGCGGACACCAGCTGCCCGGCGACCCCGAGTTCATCGCGGCGGCGATAGGCGCGATGCTTGTCACCCTCAACTACGCCGTGCTCACGCCCCCCGGCAGCGAAGACGACCAGCACGTCATCGGCAGCCTCACGGATTTGCTGTTGTACGGGCTGTCCGGACCGGCGTCACGATCAGCGGATGAAACCTAGAAACCCGCTTCCGGCCGCCCTCCTGGGTGTTGCCGAACTCGGCAGGACGAGCCGGACTGCGGGGACGGCTCCAGCGGCGCCCCCGAGCCGCGGCGAGCCCGTCTCCTCGACCCGCCGCGGTCACCGGTCAGAGTCCGAACAGCCGCTCCGCGTTGCGGTGGGTGAGCGCGGCCCGTTCCTCGGCCGTCAGGTCGAGCCCGTCGATGAAGTCAGGCACCTTCCCAAGTCGGTACGGCGGGCACCATCTTGACCGGGCTCGTCCAGGACACGACCTGTACGTCGATGCGTGCTCGCCGAGATCGGTGCCGAGCCGGTACGCGATCGCCTGGTCCAGTGCTGGGGACCGCCCGAGCCCCGGCCGGACGGGCGTCGGGCTGGTGCTCCGGAAGCGCAGATCGGGTGCCTCACGGGCGAGCACCGATCCGGCGCCCTCCATGATCGCCGGATCGATCGCGTGTTCCTCGACTCAGATGAGAGTCATTTCGCACTCGCATGGCAGGGGTCAGGAACGGGCAGCGTCGACGGCGGGCCGGAGGACCTCTGTGCACCACTGACGGAAGGTGGTCGGCGTGCTGTTCGCGGCGGTGCGGACGACGCCCTCGTCGAGGCCGTCGATCTTGGCCTGCGCCATGTCGGCCATCGCCCGGGCCATGCCGGGCGACGCGCCGAAGGAGAGCATCGCGGTCTCCAGTGACGCGGCCTCGATCCGCTCGTAGCGCACCGGGATGCCCAGCACGTCGGTGATGACAGCGGCCATGTCGTTGCCCGACAGGTCCTCCGGGCCGAGCAGCGGTACTTCGGCGAACCCGGTCCAGCCGCGGTCGAGCAGCAGGCGAGCGGCGGTGTCGCCGATGTCCCGGGTGGCCACCATCGGCGCCTTGCGCTCGGGCGCGAGGGGTCCATAGATCGCGCCCCGGCCCAGGATCGTGCCGATGTCGCGCAGCGTGTTGTCCATGAAGGTCGGGTTGGCGAGCGCGCGGTAGTTCGTGACCGTGGCGAACAGGTCGTCCATGGCCAGCGAGGCCGTACCGTTGCCGGCCCGGTCGGCCGCGGCGGTCCCCCTGCCCAGCGCCGAGACCCCGACGACGTGGCGGACGCCGTGCGCGGCAACGGCCTCGACGCCCGGCCTGCTGGCCTCGACGTAGGAGGTCATCACGTCGGGGGCACGGAGGTCGCTGGGCATCAGCCAGTACACCGCGTCGGCACCGGCGAACGCTTTGTCCACCACCGCGGCATCGCGGTGGGAGCCCTCCACGACCTCGACGCGGTCACGGACGCCGGGAGAGAGCCGCTGCGGATCGCGGACGACAACCCGGACGGACTCGCCGGCATCGAGCAACCGCTCGACGACGCGGCGGCCACTCTTGGCGGTGGGGGCGGTAACGACGATCACGAGTATTCCTCCGTACGACGGGTGCGTGTAAACTCGACCGTACCGTTTACTTCCGGAAAGGGCCACCATGGCAGCGCGACGACGCGACAAAGTCCGCAACGGCCAGACACCCCAGGAAGCCGCCCGGAACGCACTACTCGGTCCCATAGCGCGGAGCATGCACTTCTGCCCGTGCTGATCGACAGGTGGCAGATGTCGCGGCGCCTTCTC
The DNA here is from genome assembly GCF_037034245.1 of Streptomyces sp. CA2R106. NCBI lineage: Bacteria > Bacillati > Actinomycetota > Actinomycetes > Kitasatosporales > Streptomycetaceae > Streptomyces > Streptomyces sp. CA2R106. Next base: position 5,305 of record NZ_JBAGKC010000039.1, on the reverse strand, counting down.
ACCGTCCACACGTTTCCGCGCGACGGCCTCTTCGGGCGTCCGATCAGCCGCCTCACCGGTCTCCTGAGCGACGATCTCCAGCCGACCGCCGGGCAGTTCCCACTCGTCGCGCTCGTTGTGCAGCAACAGGACCCGCTCCTGGTCATCAAGGACCACGGCCTTCACCGACACCGGCCACACCGGCGGCTTGTACGACGACACCATGCCCGTTCCGTAGCCGCGAAGCCACGCAACGTAACACGTGAAGCATCCGGCGGACGCTGACGCCCGGTGACCCGGGGTTGACAGTCTGTCGCCCCCCGTCTCGCCACCTGTGCCGCTCCCCCACCACGGCGCTCCGCCCGGCCGCCCGAAGGACGGCTCCCCCACTCGGCCGGCCGATCCGCCGCCCCCCACGCTGCCCTCGGCGCATCGCGGTCTGCTTTTCCGACTACGCTGCCCTCATGATTCGCGCTGTGACCTTCGACGTCGGTGAGTGCTTGGTCGACGAGACCCGCGAGTACGGCACCTGGGCCGACTGGCTCGGCGTACCGCGGCACACCTTCGCGTCGGTGTTCGGTGCCGTCATCGCGCAGGGCCGCGACTACCGCGAGACCTTCCAGGTCTTCCGCCCCGGCTTCGACCTGGCACACGAACGCGAACTGCGAGCGGCGGCGGGCAAACCGGAGTGGTTCGGCGAGGACGACCTGTACCCGGATGTGCGGCCCACGCTCGCCGCACTGCGACAGGCCGGCCTCTGGGTGGGAATCGCGGGCAACCAGACGACCCGTGCCGGGGGGCTGCTGCGCGGCCTCGACCTGCCCGCCGACTTGATCGCCACCAGTGACGACTGGGGTGCCTCGAAACCGGACGTCGCGTTCTTCGAGCACGTGATCAGTGCGGCTCCGGCTCAGCCGCACGAGATCTTGTACGTCGGTGACCGGCTGGACAACGACATCCGTCCCGCAGCAACAGCCGGGCTGCTGACCGCGCTGATCCGTCGGGGGCCTTGGGGAACGATCCAGCAGAACGAACCGGACGCCGACGCGATCACGACGATGCGCATCGACTCCTTGGCCGAACTGCCGGACCGCATCGCCAAGTTCAACGCTGAAGCGCGCTGACCGTCGTCCCCCAGGCGTACAACAGGTCATCGAGATCACGAACACAAGGTTCGTGCTGCCAGGCGGTCAGAGCACGCCGCGCCTCACGCACGCGCTCCATACCGGCGGCATACCAGGTCACCGCCAGTTGCTCCAGCGCCCGGCTCGCGTATTCGCAGGCAGATTGCGGATCTCCAGCCGCGGCTTCGACGGCAGCCAGGTCCCCCAGCAGGACGCTTCGCTGCTTCTCCGCTTCCGGCAGCAGCTCATCCAACGCCGCGCGGAGGGTCTCCCGCGCCTGTGGCAGGTGACCGGCCGTCAGTTGGACATTGCCCTTGAAGGCGGCGAGCCGTGCCGGGCTGAACCAGTCCATCCACGCAGGAGTGGCATGCTCAGCTCCCTCCTCCAACGTGTCCTCGGCATGCGCGATGAGGTTCAGCGCGGCCCGGGTATTGCCGCAGCGCGTCTCACATTCGGCCTCGACCGCATCCAACCAGGCGAGGAATTCGGCCGACGCAGCTCCACGACGAGCGTATGTGCGTGCCGCGGTCATGCGCTCAGCCGCGGCCTCCCGCTCGCCGGCCCACCCGGGAATGAAGGCGGTGTGGGCGAGAACCGCCGCACCGAGCAGCGCATCATCCGCTTCACCGGCTGCTTGCAGTGCACGCAGCAGCGTCTCCCCGGCCCTGTCCGGCTTCCGCAGGTCGAAGAACTCGATACGGCCGGCCAGCAAGTAGGACTCGGCCAGCGCCGCCGCAAGTCCCCGCCTCGCCGGGTCGGCGGTGACGGGAAGCAAGGCGACACCCAAGCGGGCGTGTTCGAGTACGGAGGGATGAAGGTCAGCCGGGGCGACTGACCAGTAGAGGTGCCGATGAGAGCGCGTCACCGCTTCGAAGTCGCGGGCAACGCTCGGCGGTTGGGTTGTGGCTGCCACCATGCGCGGAACAACGCCGAGACGCGCTTCGGCCCGCACGTCGGCGACGCCACGCTGTTGCGGTGTGCGGGCCGGCCGACTTGATTCCTCCCACGGCGGCACGAAGCCGAGTTCTTCCATGGACTGACCGAGGAGGTGAGTCAGAACTCGGTGCACGTCGGGCTGCGGCCAGGGCGGTGCCGCCGATTCCCATCGCCTGACCTGCCGAACGCCGACGGTCAACCCGCGGATACCGAACCCGGGAGCGGTGGCGGTGATGGCGTCTGCAAGCGACTGCTGCGAGTTGTAACCGGCGGCTACTCGGGCCGACTTCAGCCGGGTGTTTCCAACAGGACGCGACATGGTCTCCTCCGGGCTAGGGCTCTTCCCCGAGACTGCCACGCAACGGCCCCATCGCGCCTCACTTCACTCCACAGGAGCAGCAAAAGTCCTCATGGCGACCTCTTGATGGCCTTTAGAAGTCCTTGAATGGAGAAGCCGACAGCGCCAAGCTGACTGCTCCCAACGCCGGGCCATCCGAAAAGGAGTCGCGCATGTCCCGCGATCCCCTCCGACGACCCGCCGTACCGAACGGTTCAACGCACCAGGTGGTAGTGCCCAGTTATGCCGCCCCGCGACGCCATCGCCGAGGACGTTGGCGGTACCTCACGACAATGACTGGGCGACGAAGCGCTTCTCGACGAACGTCGCAGCTAGAACGCGCACAACGCCTGCCCCCTTTTTCCGAGGCGCACCCGTTCGCTTTCGCTCGCTCACCTCAAGGCACTGAAGCGACGCCCCATGTCTCGCTTCGGCCACGCCGAGTCAAGCACGTATCCACGCCCTGCCGCTCCCCGCGGGGTGTGACGGACTCACGGCAACTGCCCGTGGCCGGAGCGGGCCCACCCTCCCCCATACGAAGGGATCAACGGAGTGACCCCGATGTCCAGCCGCAGTCCGCTCCGCCCGCGTGGGCCGGGCTGGTGTACGTGGCGGAGGACGCGACCGGGCTGCTGGTCTGCACGCTCCAGCAGCACCGCGGCCCGGTCCACCACGGCCTCGTGCTGAACCTGCGCGGCCCGGACGCCGGCACCATCTGGGCCGCCTGGCGCGACGGCATCGAGCCCTACCTGCTCATCATGCTCTCCGACTGCCCGGTCACGACCGCCGACGGCGACGAGGCGTGCAGCGAGTTCGCCGGACACCCGGGCGCCCACAGCTGGGACCTGGCCGACCCTCGACCGCAACCGGACCTCTCCGCGCTCTTCGGTCCGCTCTTCGCCCGGCAGGCGCGGCCGCCCGACGGCCGTGTGCTCCACGCTGCCACCCGATTTCGCCGAACGACCACGAACAGGAACCCCGCACGATGAACCCCGCGGTCCCCGCGCCCACTGCTTTACTCGCCAAAGAGTCCGACGCCACCACCGGCTCGGTGCGGCAGTGGGCGATCACTACGACCACCGGCGAGCGCACCACCGGTTACCTGCCGCCCTGGGCCACCGAGAACCCCAGCGAAGACGACGTGCCTCCGCAGGAACTGGCCGCGCGCCTGGCCGATGTCTGCCACTTCACGGAGTTTCCCGGGCAGGTCCTGCGGGCTTACTCGCCGGGCAACCCCACCGACGCGCCCGAGGAACTGGAGATCCTGAGCGCCAGCATCACCTGCACGCCGCACGCCGCCGCGCCGGAGCTGGCCGTTGCGGTCGCCACCGTGCGAGTCGCCGACGAGTTCTGGATCACCGACCTCGACCCGACGGGCCTGGCCGAGATCGTCCAGGGTCTGCGCGCCGTGGCCGACCGACTCGACAGTGTCGTCATCCCCCAGCTCAACGACATCCGCGCCGAGTGGACCACCCACCACACCTCCCGTGCGGGAGCCCGCTCATGAGCACCGACACCACGCCCCCCGCCGCAGACCGCGAGAGCACCAGCACCCCTCAACTCGCCCGCGTCGCTGCGTCGTTTGCTGCCGGTGAGGTCAGCGCCCGGGCCCTGTACGCCCACCACCTCGCCTTCCTCCGCGAAAAGGCCGACCTCTCTCTCCAGGGGCTGGCCGACCAGTGCCATTACGAGCAGTCCTACCTCCACCGCCTGGAGACCGGCGGCCGCCTGGGCACCCTCACCGTCGCCCAAGCCCTCGACCGCTACTACGGCACCGGCACTCTCCTCGCCGGACTGTGGCGCCTGGCCAAACGGGAGGCCAAACGTGCGGCCGGCGGACTCACCGCCCTCGAAGCCGCCGCGACCAGTATCCAGGAGTACGCCCTGACCACCGTCCCGGCTCTGCTCCACACGCCCGCCTACGCCGAAGAGCAGTTCGTCAGCGGCAGCCCGCAGTCGGCGGAGGTCCTGGCGGCGCAGATCGACGCGCTCCGCGAACGCCAAGCCCGGCTCACCGAGAGCACACCGCATCCGGTCCGCTACCGCGCTGTCCTCGACGAGTTGGTCCTCCACCGCCGCGCCCGCAGCCAGGCGACCTGGGACGGCCAACTCGACCACCTCATCACCACCGCCCAGACCCCCGCCGTCACCCTGCAACTCCTCCCGCTGCACGCCGGGCCCCACGACCTCCGCGGCCCCCTCCAGCTGCTGTCCTTCCGCGCCCGCGGCCCCCTCGCCTACGCACACGGCACCCTCACCGACCACCTCACCGACGACCCCGACGACGTCGAGGAACTCAGCCGCCAGTACGACCAGCTGCGCGACCTCGCCCTCACCCCCGCCCAGACCATCGAACACCTCCACGCCCTGCGCACCGGCACCCGCTGACCAACCAACTCCACACCCACCCAGGAGCCATCGGACATGAGCCTCACGACCCTGCTCACCAAACCCACCGTCACGCCGCCCCCCGACCCCGAGTCCACCATGACGCCGCGCACCTGGACGATCAGCACCATCGAGGGCATCACCCTCACCGGCCACCAGCCCGACTGGTCCATGGACGACCCCAGCAAGACCGACATCACGCTGGACCAGGCCATGAACCACCTGCGCGAACACGCCCACTACACGATGCTCCCCGTCGACCCGGTCCTGCCGCCCGCCACCCTCGACATCGAGATCAACGGCACCCGCTACCGCGAGTCCACCAGCCTGATGTTCGCCACCCAGATCGCCTGCCACCCCTACTCCCCGCAGTCGCACCAGCAGGTCCCCACCGCCAGCCTCACGATCGTCGAGGAATGGGACTTCGAGGGCCTCACCCCTGCCGACCTCGCCCGCTTCGCCACCCAAATCCGCACCCAGGCCGACTACTTCGAGACCACCGTCCTCCCCGCCCTGGCCACCGCCCGTGAGGACTGGACCA